>NZ_JAYKTT020000066.1:0-126861 GCF_038404745.2 Chlorogloeopsis sp. ULAP02
TGTTCGTGCAACTGTGCGATCACTTCTTCTTCTGTTGCACCATAGCGCGGTAAGGTATGACTATAGCCAGCTAAAGAGGATAAAATCAGTCACTTGTTCAGAGATTCCAGGTGGAAATCCCCGTGTAGCATCGTAAATATCAGATACACGGTCAAATGAAATTGTTGAAGTCATAATTTTTCCCTTTATGAATAGTTGATTGGTAAATAGAAGTCAAATTTGTAATTAAGTAATTTGCAATTTGCCAAGCTTTTTTAAAGCTAAAAATAATGAGCTAACATGTAATGCTTGAAAAAATTCACCGCTATCAATAAGTTCAATAACTTTATTTAGTGGGAGTAAAACCACATTAATATCTTCTGTCACATCTAATTTAACAAAACTTGTCAGCTCAACATCTGTGGCTAAAAAAGAATGAATTAAATTAGTGTGAGTTGCTGAATTAGGTGATAGTTTACCTATCTCTAAAAAATTTTTGCCTGTATATCCTGTTTCTTCTAACAATTCACGTTTGGCTGCTTCCACTGGAGAAATATCTTCTGCTTCTATAGAGCCACCAGGAAATTCTAAAACTGTTTTTTGAATACCGTGACGATATTGTTCAACTAATACAACTTCCTGATTATTTGTTAGAGCTACAACATTTACCCAAGGTGAATATTCAAATACATAAAAAGGCTCAACTATTTTACCATCTGACATTTGGCAGGTGTCAACTCTTAATGATAGCCATTTATCTTGTACTAGATATTTATAATTTAATAGAGTCCAATTAAATGAAAGCATATGAGTTAAGGCAGAAATGTTTTGATTAATCTAAGTAATTATTTCTAATGAATTTAAATAACTAATAATTGAGCTTCTTTCTCTAATAGCGTTAAGAACTATCTACATTTAAGTTCAAGCGAACTAAGTCACGGAAAGTAGAAATTTGTTGCATAAAGATGATTGAACCTGCAATACAAATACTTCCACCGAAGATGACAGTGTTGACAACACCGATGCGGCTTGCCAATGCGCCAGCTATCAAGTTACCTAACGGGACTGCACCTGTAGAGGCCATCACATAAAGACCTGTGATTTGCCCGCGTTTTTCATCGCTGACTAACAACTGAAGTAAAGTACGTCCGGCAATTATCTGCAAAATAAAACCGAAACCAGATGTCAACAGTGAGAAGAAGGAAAGCCAGAACCCACGGGATAGAGCAAAGGCAATCAAGCTCACACCCATAAAACCTATACCCAATGCCAAAACTTTGCCCAATTCATGTACATTTCGATGCCTAGTTAAATAGATACCACCAGCTAAGGTTCCTAAACTGGATGCTGTCATCAAGAAACCGAAGGTGTTAGGCCCGCCGTGCAAAATCTCTTTAGCAAAAATCGGCCCTAAAGCTAAGTAAAATCCCCAGACACAGCAGACTAAACTTGAACCAATCAAGATAGACCGAATTGGCAAAAATCCTACAGCATAGTTAAAACTAGCTTTCAATTCTTCTATCGGTTTACGTTTAGAAATGACAGCTTGTTTAGGAGCAAGTCTGATTACTAGGAGGGCAATAATTACGGCAATGTAACTAATACTATCGAGCAAAAAACACAGCCCTGCTCCCAACCTTGCAATTAACAAACCTGCGATCGCTGGGCTTACCATACTCGTCACACTCACAAGAGATGAGTACAAAGCCAAAGCATTACCGAGATTTTCTTTACTAACTGTTTCCGGTAGAAAAGCTTGCCGAGTGGGAATATCAAAGGCGTTGATAATCCCTAACAACACACCAAGAAAAGCAATGTACCAGATGTTAATCGTACCGCTCAGAGCCAGCCATGTGAGAGCTAGAGACCGCAGCATCCCCAAATTTTGAGCGACAAGCAGAATGCGGTGACGATTAGTGCGATCGGCAATGATTCCTCCTAGAGGAATTAAAAGCAATGTAGGAATTTGGCTGGCAAAACCCACTACACCTAATAACAAAGCAGAATCAGTCAGGCGATATACAAGCCAACTAGTAGCAACCTGAGTCATTGACGTACCAATTAAAGAAATCACCTGGCCTGTGTAGAACAAGCTAAAATTCCTAGAACGAAAAGCACGGAACATAATTTGTGATTTTTTGGTATCTGTCGCTATACATCATTCCTAAGTTTCCAGCCTCTACTCCCTAGCCACGTACAAAAAAGTAGATGGTCATACTAAAAGCAACAACTATGACAAATCTGCGAATTAAATGAGGTTCAAGTTTACGCGCATAGTTGGCAGTTAAATAACCACCCAAAGAACCACCTACTGCCATCAAAATTGCCTGCTGCCAAGCAATTACATCTGCAAAAATAAACGGAATAATAGCAATGCCATTAATACAACTGCCTAAAAATGTTTTAAAGGCATTCATTGTATGAATACTTTTAATACCTAAGAATGATAAAGTTGCCAGCATTAAAATTCCTAAACCTGCGCCAAAAAAACCACCATAAATTGCGATCGCTAGTTGTGCTAAAACTAAATTCAATAAAGGTACAGAATCAGATGTTGCTTTCTGGCTTTGAATTTGTACCCATCTTTTGAAAGAATTGCTAAAAGTAAATACAAGGGTTGCCAATAATAATAAATATGGAATCAGTCTTCTAAATATATCTGGCGAAGTATACAACAAAGCTACAGAGCCTATAAAACCACCCATGAGACTAATACCACACAAGAGCAAGAAAACTTGGCGTTGAATACCCAAATCTTTACGGTAGGCTCCTGCACTAGCTAAAGCAGCTACCCAAATAGCTGTATTGTTTGTTGCATTAGCTATGACAGGCGGAACACCTATAAAAATCAGTGCAGGAAAAGTGATGAAACTCCCACCACCGGCTACAGCATTAAGTCCACCTGCTAAGAAGGCAGTGCTGAATAAAAGTAAACTATGGAAAATTGTTACAGGGTGTGAATCAATCATGTTCACCAGATGAAAAATATTTGGGTGAGGTTAAGGAAAAAATAACGAAAGATGATTGTGATTATGGATTGAATGTATAAATAAAGTTGGCAACGGTTTCACGTTCAATCCAGCCTTGTTTACGATAAAATTCCCGTTGATATGCGCATCTGATTGTTTTGCTTTTCTAATTTTTGCATTTAACATGAGTCTCTAGTCTCAGTTCATAGCCATCAACAAGTAATCTGGCAATTTCATCTGGAGTATGGACAATCAAATCAGCACCGTTTTTCTTTAACTCTTCCTCAGTTCCGTAACCGTAGGTGACACCCATTGCAGTAATGCTATTGCGTTTCGCTCCGATTATGTCGTGCGAGCGATCGCCTACCATCACCACAGCCGAAGGAGAAAGCTGTTCTGTTACTAAGATGTGATGAATCAACTCAGATTTTACACTCCGGCTTCCGTCAAGTTCACTACCGTAAACACCATCGAAAAGCGACGACAAGCCAAAATGTTCAATGATCCGAGTGGCATAAATATGTGGTTTAGAAGTCGCAACAAAGATTCTATAACCAGCAAAACAAATAGTATCTAATGTTTCTAAAATCTGAGGATAAAGGGAGTTTTCAAATAATCCTATCGTGGCAAAGCGACTGCGATAAAGTGAAATTGCCTGTGCCAAAACTGTGTGATCTGAAGTATTCAATAGTAGCGAAAAACTATCTTTAATTGGAGGGCCAATACACCAATGTAATTCATCAGCATCAGGTGATTTTTGACCAAGTTCAGATAGAGCAAACTGAATACAGCGAGTAATACCAAGCTTGGGATCTGTCAAAGTTCCATCTAAATCAAAAAGGATAGCAGAAGCAGACATATCTCATGATTTTTAATTCATACTTTAGAAGACTTTTATAAATTACTACGCCTACGTATAAAGCCTTCTCCACTCAGCAGCCCGATACCTAATGTGACAATACCAATTCCCAAGCTTTGAATCACGTTTAAAGTTTCGCTAATTGTTGCCCATGCAACTAGCGCCGTCAATGCTGGACTGCTAGAACCGATCATTGAGGCAGTAGTTGCACCAATCATCCGAATTCCCAGATTATTCAAAGTGTGTCCAATAAAACTGACTACTCCCGAAAAAATACTGCCAATCCACAGAGGTGTCCAATCAAGTTGACTACTAGGAAACGGCCACAATAATAAGCACACACCAGAAAGCAATAGAGTAGAAGCAAAACTAATCCAGGTAAAGGGAACTGGATGGAATTTTTCCAAACATTTTTGGGCAATGATGTTATAAAAGGCGTAAACAATCCCGGCACCAACGCTAGCAAAAATGCCAATCATAATTTCATTAGTGCCGGAAACAGCAGAAGATTGGGGAATAGTTAAAACGCCACCCACCAGAATAATCCCCATCACCAGCCAACCCAAGAGCGTAGGGCGATCGCCAAAAAATCTCCAAGCAAGCAGCGCCGTAAACACGGGATAGGTAAAGAACACAGTCATAGCAATTCCAGTAGGAATTAAGCCAATCGCAATATAGAGTGAGGCAATATATACAAACATCAGCACTCCACAGCCCAATGCTTGGATCAAAACATCAGTGCGTTTGCGGCTGAACAACTCTCGAAATTCTTTTAGGGCAGATGGATATAGCTTGAATGTTAGAGATGCCATCAGTGGAACCACAAACAGCATTCGCATAAACATCAGCAAGAATGAATTCTGCAAATCTGGTTTAACGTATCCACCAACTAAAAATAAACCCAGTACAAGATGTTCTGAAAACAAAACTCGCACAGTAATGTTATGAAACGCCAAGACAAAGGAGGACAGAAGAACCGTCAGAATACCCAACTCGCCACAAAGGTTTCTTGAGACCTGAAAATATTGCTTTGCACTCTATTATTGTAAAAACTCAGCGTACCTTTGCGCTTACTCAGCGTGCCTTTGCGTTTAAAAAATTTCGATTTTCACCGTAAAAAACAAACGTCCGCAACTCAATACTCTCCCGTGGAGGCGCATCTGGCGGACTAGTTGGATCGTCAAACGCAGTATGGGCTGCAAAACGTGCGTATGCTGTTGCAGAATCGAAACACTTAATCAATAGTGCCTCCTCTCTGTGCATTTGCGGAAAGTAAAACCATTTATGTTCTGAATTATACGTTATTGCATATGTCTCGCCGATGCGATCGCGGTACACGAGATCGCCAGCCACAAGATCCTTTGACGCAATACTTTGCGCATCACACACTGCTAATGGCGATTCTTGGATTGGTTTAGCGATCGCTCGCCAAACATTAACTATGGCAAAGCGCTGTTGCAATAGTGTATCAATTTCTGCATCATCTATTCCTCGCGCTGCTAATTCCAAACAGGCGCGAGTATAGCCAGATTTGGCAGTGAAGTCATTGTGTACGCGTCTGACAGGTTCTTTAATACTATTCTCACCTGGCTTTGACTGACTGGCATTACGGAGGGTGTAATCGAATATCACCACCTTCGTTGCACCTGTCACCTCTTGTAATAATTGCTCGGCTTCTGGGTAGTAAACGCGGCGTAATTCCTCTTCATCGTAGAAGTCGCGGACACTGGTACGATGTCGAGTAAACGCAAAACCTTCCCTATCTAACAAGATGTTCTCTGAGATAGAACGAGCATTGTAAATTGGCAACTTGTACGTCTGATAAGTTCCATTGCTGCGAGGAATCCCTGCGGGTGGTTCGTAGGTGTAGTTAACAGGTTTTTCTGCCATTGGGATCAGGTAAGTGAGGTTAGCCTCCACGTATGGCAGTTCTTGGGAAATAGATTTTTCTAGAACTTGGTTGTTTAAGCTCATAGTTCATTCCTTTTGAGATTTTGGTTACTTATTTAGTTAATACTCAAGAGTTAATGAATCCTCACTCCCATCACCACATTCCTGTGTCCTATTTTTGTGCTGCACCAACGGAAACAGGTTCACCAAGAATTTTGGCGAATCTTTGCAAATAGAAGTCCACAGGATTTGCCACTGCTCGAATTGAGGAGCGATCGCGCACCAGATTCCACCATGTCTGCAAACGAGACGTTTCTGTTGGTAGTGTGAATTTGCGGAAGTGTTCTAGTAGTGGTAAACGTTCAAACCAGGGATAGAAGCTGATATCAACTAGGCTAAACCGCTCTCCCAACCAGTAATCACCTTTGCCTAATCCTTCCTGCTCAATATATAGAAGTGCTTCGGTGAATTCTTTGCGCCCCTGTTCCTGCTCTTGACTATCTTTTCCACGCAGGAATTTATTAAAGGCTGGGACAAACCGAGTATTGGCGTAGTCGATCCAGATGCGAGCGATCGCTTTTTTGGCGGGATCGGGGGGTAATAACGGTGGTTCAGGAAAAACCTCATCTAGATATTCATTGATGATGGCAGATTCGTAGATTGCAACATCCCCATGTTTGATAGCTGGAACTTTGCCATAATGCGAAATCTGGGTGTATCCATCTGGTTTGTTCTGTAAATCAATTTCTATGGGGGTGAAGTCAATGCCTTTTTCCAGTAAGACTACACGAGTGCGTTGAGAGAAGGTAGATGCTTTGGCAAAGTAAAGTTGTATGTTACTCATGAAATTCTTTCCTTGTAATTATCGTGAATACAGGCTATTTGAAATTGCACAACTCAAACTGAAGCAATAATACGGAAGCGAGATGTGTTGATTAGTGCAGTTAAATAGTTGACTGGCAGGTGTGTACGTCAGTTAGATGATATATTACAGTTTGTCGGTCTATTTAACGTAGTTTAGATATTATACAGTTTTTTCGAGAATAGAATCTTTTGTAAAGAACAATTTTATGTATAGCTAAATCTTAGTTCATCTAAATAAATTATCTAAATTGGAAGCTCATATTATGGGCTGGAATCACACCAAAAATTCTTCGTGCTTTGGCACAAAAGTTCTCATAACAAAAATTAGATTATGAATTAGTTAATTTTTATTTAAGAATTACTAAATAAACAAGCTTCAATCATTACTAAAGCCAATAACTTGAGGAGCAGGCTTGCAAAACTCAGAGCGTATTCAAGTAGGAGATAGAGTTCAGATTTTATATCCCACCTATGTAGCGGGAAAATATGGGATAGTTTATGGTCGAGAGTCAAACTCAAATAATCAAGCAAACCAACGATGGTTGATTCAAGTAGAGGATGTGGATTCGTCTAATATTTTAGTGTCGTTAATTTTGGGTGAGTTTATCTTGATTAAATCAGAATGAGTTGAAAATCCAAAGTTAATGATTTGCCACTTGCTTTGTCCCTAACTGAATTAGCTTCACCATCTGGGGCAATTGTTGCATGAATAGCACCGAACCCACGATACAAACTACACCACCTAAAATCAGTGTATTAGGAGCTTTCAAATAATACGCCAGAGTTCCTGCTAGCAAGTTACCAAAAGGAGCCATACCCATAAAACACATAGCATAAAAGCTCATCACCCTACCTCGTTTGCCATCCTCCACAATAAATTGCAGCACTGTATTACTAGCAGCTACCTGAAGAGTAGAACTCCAACCAACCAGAACCAAAGCTAACTGAGAAATCCAGAAGACTTGCGAGATAGAGAAAAAGATGAAACCAATTCCCATAATGGCTGGAGAAAAAGCGATGAGTCTTTCTAAACCCACTACACGATGGCGAAAGCTTAGGTAAACACAAGCAAACACCGATCCCATTGCTGCTGCGGCAGTTAAAAAGCCTAAGGTTTCCGAGCCTCCGTGCAGAACTTCTACTGCAAAAATGGGGAGAAGTGTTGTGTAAGACATACCGACTAAACTAGCTACTGCTAGTAACAGCAGGATAGAACGCACAGGTAGGAAGTAATAGGCATACAGGAAGCCTTCTTTCAACTTTTGCCAGGTATTGCCTTTCTGTATTTCCACGGGATGTAGTGTAATTTGCATAGCAGAGATTGCCCAGATAGCCACAATATAACTGAGGCTATCGTAAACAAAGCAGAATCCTGCACCAAACTGAGCAATCAAAACACCACCAATTGCAGGGCCAAACAAACGCGCACCATTTAGGAAAGCTGCATTCAGAGCGATCGCATTTCCCATCAGTTCACGACTAACCATATCACTAACAAATGCGTGACGTACAGGTACATCTAACCCCTTCAGCAAACCCAACAATGTACTCAGAACCAGCAATGTCCAAAAATTTGCCCAACCCAAAAATGTAATCACTGTCAGAGTTACAGATATAGAAATACCGACAATCTGAAGTAAGAGCAACAAGCGATGACGATTGTAGCGATCGGCTAAAATACCTGAAATTGGAGCTAGCGCAAATACTGGCAGTTGTCCAAAAAACCCTGCTAATCCCAACAGTAAAGCCGAATCAGTCAATTGATAAATCAACCACAGAATTGCTACTTGGGTCATGAAGTTGCCTGTCATAGACAAACCTTGTCCAGCAAAGTAGAGGCGATAATTACGCGATCTAAAAGCAGGTAGATCTAGATTAAGCTGGAATGCCAGTTGCTTTAGTAACTTCATAGAGGCGTATAAAATCTAGTAATCGCAAGGTTTAGAGTATGGGTTAACCTCATCTAGTCCTGTCAAGGTGAGTAATAAATCTCTTAATGAATTCTCTGTGTTCTTTGTGCCTCTGTAGTTAAAAAAATTTTAGGGATTCGAGATTTGCCAATCTTTGATATCAAAATCTGACTTCAACAATTTCTGATCGGCTAGAAACTGCTTTGTCGAATTCAGTAGTTTCAATCCTTGCGGTGTAAAAGGCTCAGTCGGATAAAGGTCTAGTGGATAAGATTCCTTAACGATCACCAATGGTACACTCCCACTTGCCTGAGCCGCAAACTGATAAAATTCCTCTGGACTTGCTTTGATATCTTGTAAGGCTTGTTGTCTAATCTGGTTCCACTTTTGCGGCAACTGTGGATAACGAGAAAGGAGATTTTCCGTTACGACACTTACCCCTGTCCCTACCAATCCCTGATGATCTTTAGCTTGATCGATGACTGGAAATCCTTGAGCAACTAACATTGGCCCAGTTCCCATCGCAAATGGATAGGCTGCAATATCCCCTCGCTCAAGTGCTGCTTTGGCATCGGCAGATGAAATTTGCACTACATTTACATTTTTAGTCAGTCCCTTGTTGTCTAACAGACCCATTAGATATCGATGCGGATAAGTGCCTTTTGCAACTCCTATCTTCGTACCTTTGAGTTGTGCTACTGAGCGCGGGCCATTTTTCTTGGTCACTAACCAGGCATTTTGACCAACCCGCGTTTGATTAATCAATCGAGTTGGAAGCCCTGCCGCTCTACCTACTAGAGCTGGAGTATCTCCATACAAACCCATATCTAATTGATCGCTGACTAGAGCTTCATTTAGAGATGGGCCTCCTACAAAGGGAAAAAACTTTACTTCAGTTATGCCCAAGCTTTTGAGTGCTGGAGTTAATGTCCCCTTTTTCAGCGCCCAACCCTCAGGCCCTATTGGCAACTTGCTTTCAGAACTGATGAAGCCGACTCGTAGAACCCGTGTTTTCGCCTCTGCTGGATTTGCTTTAGTATTTGATGAGGCTACTGCTGAGTTATTTGACTGGCTTTGTTGGGAAGTACAACTGGTGAGGGTAAATAAAAGTGCAACAGTTGTGACTGAAGCTAAAAGACGATTCAGAAAACCGCGCTCAAGTGCGTAGGTACTCATAAGACTGAATATAGAGACAGTGGGTGACGAGTAGTTCCCCGATTTCTTGAAGAAGCCGGGGAACTGAACACTTTTAAACTTGACGCACTACTAGGAAATTTCTCAATTACGAATTAGTCTGCTGTGTTCCCCAAGGAAGAATCCTGCCTTGAGCATCTGTAGTCAGGTTGTTGCTACTTTGCATAACTGGATAGTAGTAAGCAGACTTCTCATTTTTAGCGGCTGGGGTGCGTCCTTTTCCCCAGCCTACGTTTTTCCGATAGCTGCCAAGCAAGCCAGCTGCTACCAAAGTATCTTCATCCACTGGAACCGATCGCTCGGCATTGGGATCGACATACAATGCATCTACGGGGCAGTAAAGTTCGCACATATAACAAGTTTGACAATCACTCTGGCGGGCGATTTTGGGCGCACGTCCCGGTACTGCATCGAAAACATTGGTAGGACAGGCAGTGACACAAAGATTACATTTAATGCAGCGAGATTCACTGATTAATTCAATCACAGTGCTACTAACTCCCTATTCACTAGTTCTTGTTCAGGCTTGGCCCAGACTGTATCTAGTCCACCGCTAATTAACCGATATTGTTGGTTAGAATCTTGATGGGGATAGTCCTGGTGTTTGTGCATTCCACGAGTTTCTTTTCTTACTTGTGCTGAAGTATACATCCAACGTGCAGTAGCAACCATTGCAGCAGCTTCTCTTGCTGGTAATGCTTGGCTATCTGCTGGGGCAGCACTATAGCGGATTTCTCGCCACAAAGTATGCAGCCGTTCTAGGGAATCTTTCAAACCGCGTTCGGTACGAAAGAGGTTGCGATCGTAGGGTAATACTTCTGCTTGCACAGCGCGGATAATTTCTTGGGGGTTAAAAGTATGGCTACTTTCAGAACTAACGGCTGTCTGTCCAAATGAATGCACCTGTCTTTGGTTTGCTTTTGCTCCCAATTGACAAGCATATTCAGCTGCTGCTTGCCCTGCCCAATAGCCAGAAGACATTGCCCAAGCAGCATTGTAACTACCGCCACCTGTAAAGCCTCCACAGATTAATTCCCGTGTGGCTGCATCGCCAGCTGCATAAAGTCCGGGTACTGAGGTAGCACAGGAATTATCCACAATCCGAATCCCGCCAGTACCCCGTACTGTGCCTTCCAAACGTAGAGTGACTGGAAAACGTTGGGTGAAGGGATCAATTCCACTCCGGTCAAAAGGTAGGAAGAAATTATGCTGGATAGTTCGCATCCAAGCCCTGACTTCTTCTGGGGTTTCGTGTAAACTACAGTACACTGGTTGAGTTAGTAATGTCTTGGCAATTACAGAGCGTCCTCTTTGAGAACCAGCGCCTTCAATGACTGTGCCATCTTCGTAGGTAAATGTTGCCCAGCGATAGAAAGCTCCCTTAGTGACAGAAGCAAAGGCAGGGGTAAGGGCATAGGCATTGGAAAATTCCATCCCTGACATTTGCGCCCCAACTTCTGCTGCCATTAAATAACCATCTCCAGTTAGGACATTGCAACCTAGAGCTTTACTCAAGAAAGCACAACCACCAGTGGCAATTACAACTGCTCCGGCTCTTACTGTCCAGCGTCCACCTGCTTGACGACGTATTCCCTTCGCTCCAGCTACTGCTCCTTCCTGATCCATCAGTAATTCCAAGGCAGGGCTATGATCCAGAATTTGCACTCCGGCTCTGTTGACTTGCTTACGCATCAAGCGCATATATTCTGCCCCTTGCTGAAGCGAACGGTAGTAAGGTTTTCCCTGTTGATCCCAAGGAAAAGGATAATCCCAGCTACCTAACTGATGCAGATTTGCATAAGTTCGATCCAAAACTCGCTCCATCCACGATCGCTCAGATAAAAACCCTCCTAGAGCTTCCCGACTCGCCATCGCAGTTTCCCGTTGCTCAGGGTTAGCTACATACCACACACTGGTTCCACCTGATGCAGTTGCTCCACTAGAACCACAGTAGCCTTTGTCTACTAAAACAACTCGGACTCCCTGAACCGCCGCATTATAAGCTGCCCAAGCACCCGCCGGGCCACCACCAATAACTAAGACATCAGCCTCTATATTTAGATCGGAGACAGTAGCAGATGTTTGCTCAGACACTAATTGACTGGTGCTCACTAGCTCTCACCCCTCTATTTAACCTAGTAATACCTATTAAAAACACAGGCATGACTAAGAAAAGCCAGCTGTGCATTGCCTTTGAAAAACTTGAATGAATTGTTCTTACAGTTTTTACAGTATTTACAACAAAGCTTAAAATACTACTTATCTACCGATTTATCGGTGATTTGTTTAGCAGTATTACACGACCCCAGATAAAATTCAAGCCTTTCAGCAATAAAATTTATGAATTACTAATTTTATGTTTTACTAATAATTAGCAAACCTAAATAAATGAAGATGCGATCGCCCCAAAACTAATCTGTCTGGGTTAAAGATGGCTGTCAATGTTTCTGGGCATAGTTTAAGCAGTATGGCGTGTAATCCTATATCAGCAGATCGCACGAGTCCAAAGACCGGAGACACACCATGACAAATGATGTGATTCAACTTTATTTATGCTCGTGGTAAGAAGGTTTAGGGAGGCAATAAGCAGTGGGGTTCTGGCTAAAAAAGAAGATTTATTTTTATTTACCCGCATTCAAGTCACGTAACTTTCGGCTCTTCTTTAGTGGACAAACCTTGTCCCTGTCAGGAACCTTCATGACTCAGGTGACGATTTCCTGGTTGATTTATGACTTGACTAATTCTGCTTGGTTGTTGGGTTTAACCGGGTTTCTGCAATTTGTACCGACATTATTTCTCGCTCCATTTTCCGGCGTTTTATCCGATCGCTGGAGTCGGCGAGATTTGCTGATGTTGGTGCAAGTGTTGGGGATTATTCTCTCTTTTACCCTAACCACACTTATCTTTTTGGGGTTTGTCGATTTCCGATTGCTGATGTTTGTCAGTATTTTGGGAGGATTATTGAAGGGATTGGATATGCCAGTTCGGTATGCGATCGTGATTGAAACAGTGGACGATAGAGCCGATTTGGGCAATGCGATCGCTCTCTATTCTGCCATGCTTAGTAGTTCTTTGTTTATTGGCCCAGCGATCGGTGGTGTCTTGCTGGCAACTATTGGAGCCAAATATTGTTTTCTCTATGACAGTATTAGTTACGCGATCGCCCTGCTAACACTAACAGCGATGAGATTGCAACCAACTCTCCAACCAGATACACCCCAAATCAACGACACATGGCAGAAATTGCAAGAAGGATTTAGTTATGTCTACAGTACAGTGCCAATTCGGACTATTTTATTGCTGTTGACATTGCATGGTTTAGTTGGCATTTCTCACATGGCACTACTTCCCATCTTTGCAGCTGATATTCTCAAAGGTGGCGGGGGGACAATGGGCTTGTTGAGTGCGGCCAATTCTGGAGGTTCAGTCATTGGCTGTGCCTATCTTAGTTTGCGTCGGCAAGTGTTGGGGTTAGAAAAGTTAATTGCCTTGTGTCCAGTCGCAATTGGCATGGGGTTAATTGCTTTTGGTTTGTCCAGAGAAATCTGGCTGTCGTTGCTGATGTTGGTAGTTGTGGGTGGTGGGGGAATGCTCCAGGTTGCTTGTAGTAACACAATTGTCCAAACTCTAGTAGCAGATGATAAGCGGGGCAGAGTCATGAGTCTCTATTCTCTGGCTGTGATTGGTACGCTGCCCTTGGGTAACTTGCTCGCAGGCATTCTGGCACAGTACATCGGTGCGCCAAATACGGTGATGGGGTGTGGAATTGTTTGCCTTGGACAGGCGGTCTGGTTTTCCCGAAAGTTGCCCCTGTTGACAAGTTGGATTAAGCTCAAAACCAATTCCAGTGGCGAGTTATCCAACCCGGCAACACCTTGAATTGCCCAATCATGCTTGACTTATTTTTTCACAAGATGTAATTTATCAATATTAGATTTAACATCGGTAAATCTATCAATTTTTAGTATTCTTCAAGAACAATAAAATATTTCTATTAGCAATTAGTTCTTCTATTGAAGAATTTAGGACTTACGGAAAATCCCTCTAAAAACCTCTTGACTCCGTGTTCTCAGCGTCGCGCCAGTTGCTACAAGTCTCTTAACCCGCAAGGGCGTACTGGCTTCTCTGTGGTTTATTATTCCATAACTCGTGCGTAAGTCCTGTAATTTTGAATTGATTTATTTTATATTGATTATTTTTGGATAAACTCAGTATTAATTTTTTCAGACTTACGTAAGTTTTGAGTAAAGTCAAATCTTGTTAAGGAATTAATGAACTATAAAAGTTCAGTTGAAAGAGGTAATCTTCCGAAGATTAGATATGGGAAACAATTTTATTTCCTAACACTAATATTCATTCAAGGAGTAGCGATCGCGCTCCTATTTATAATTCCCTTTGCCGATGCCACCACCTCTAATCCCTGTCTACCAGGAATGGCAATGATTCCAGCAGGCACATTCACAATGGGATCAACTCATTCTGGTTTGAGAGAAGAACTCTCGGCTGAAGAGGTAACAGTTAGTTCTTTTTGTATTGATAAATATGAGGTGACAAATTCACAGTTCGCGGCATTTGTCAAAGCAACAGGATATATAACAGTTGCAGAGCGACCTTTACCCAAAGAACAGTTTCCCGACTTGCCAGATGAGCAGAGATTACCGGGCTCCTTAGTGTTTGAAATGGCAAAGCCAGGAGCAAAGTTGCTGAGTTGGTGGCATTGGACGACTGGAGCAAATTGGCAACATCCCTTTGGCTCTGAAAGTGCGATCGCGGGTAAAGATAACTATCCAGTTGTTCACATTGCCTACGAAGATGCAGTAGCCTATGCCCAATGGGCAGGAAAATCATTGCCTACAGAAGCCCAATGGGAATACGCCGCCCGTGGGGGGTTAGATGGTGCAACTTATGCTTGGGGCAATCAATACTCTGAGAAAAAAGCCAATACCTGGCAAGGAATTTTTCCCTTTTTCAACACCAAAAGTGATGGTTACGTAGGAATTGCTCCAGTTGGTTCCTTTCCACCCAATGCTTATGGTCTTTATGACATCACAGGTAATGTCTGGGAATGGACTTCTGATTGGTATAAGTCAGGACATAATGACAAAACCCACAGTATTAATCCTACAGGCCCACAGCAAAGTTTTGATCCGAATAAACCTACCGAAAGCGCTTTACACGTTATTAAAGGAGGCTCTTATCTGTGTGCGCCCAACTATTGCAGTCGCTTCCGTCCAGCAGCACGAGAATCTCAAACGCCCGATACTGGTACAACCCATATTGGATTTCGCTTAGTTAAGAACTTGACTACAGAAAGGATGAAGAATGAAGTCTGAATACAAGCTATCAAAAATAGCAAAGGGGATCGCCTTATCTTTGCTCATCACTTTGTTGATGGTAAATAGCCCTGTCCTAGCAGCCACATCAGAAGTTTTACCTGTTACCCCACCAGAGTTCAAGGGTAAAATCGGCATCACCTACAAAGAGTCACAGCCAGATTTTCCCCAACCAATTACCGCCCCAGCCAAAGCGCCCAACATCTTGCTAGTGCTATTAGATGATGTGGGCTTTGGACAAGCCAGTACTTTTGGCGGCCCGGTGGAAACTCCTAATTTGACTCGCCTAGCCGAAAGAGGACTACGCTACAACCAATTCCACACCACAGCCCTGTGTTCACCTACCAGGGCAGCACTTTTAACTGGACGCAATCACCATTCAGTCAATACAGGGGTAGTTGAGGAATTAGCCACAGGTTATCCCGGCTACACAGCAATTTTGCCCAAAAGTGCTGCTACCATCGCCGAAGTGTTGCGGCAAAATGGTTATAACACGGCTGCATTTGGTAAATGGCACAACACCCCAGACTATGAAACTAGCGCCGCTGGGCCTTTTGATCGTTGGCCTACAGGATTGGGATTTGAGTACTTTTACGGTTTTCTTGGTGGTGATACTAACCAGTGGAGTCCTGCCCTGGTAGAAAATACCAAACGAATAGAGAAACCAGCCAATAAGCCAGATTATCATCTCACTCCTGACTTAGTAGACCATGCGATCGCCTGGATTCACAACCAACAATCCATTGCTCCAGACAAACCCTTTTTCACCTATCTGGCTACTGGAGCCACCCACGCACCCCATCACGCCCCCAAAACTTGGATTGACAAGTACAAAGGTAAGTTTGATCGAGGCTGGGATAAATTACGTGAAGAAATCTTTACTCGTCAGAAACAACTGGGTGTAATTCCTGCTAATGCCAAACTTACTCCCCGCCCCAAAGAACTGCCAGCTTGGGATTCCCTCTCAGCAGAAGAAAAGAAACTCTCTGCTCACATGGCGGAGGTATTTGCCGGATTTTTAGCTCATACAGATTATGAAATTGGCAGGTTGATTGATACAGTTGCTCAACTTGGTGAACTAGATAACACCTTAGTCATCTATATAGTCGGAGACAACGGTGCTAGTGCAGAAGGTGGTTTAACAGGTACGGTCAATGAATTGAAATTCTTCAATGGTGTACCCGAAAATCTATCACAACTGCTAGCTTCTTATGATGAATTGGGTAGCCCCAAGACATTCAACCATTTTCCTGCGGCTTGGGCATGGGCAGTTAATAGTCCCTTCCAATGGACAAAGCAAATCGCCTCTCACTTTGGTGGAACTCGTAATCCCTTGGTCATTTCTTGGGGTGAAGGTATTAAAGACCGACGAGGTGGAATCCGCAGCCAATTTCATCATGTCATTGATATTGCACCCACCATTTTAGAAGTAGCGGGAATTACTACCCCCAAAGAAGTGAATGGTGTCAAGCAAAAACCAATTGAAGGTACTAGCCTAGTTTATACCTTCGATCATCCTGATGCTCCTTCCCATCGTCAAACTCAGTATTTCGAGATGCTGGGCAACCGAGCCATTTACGATCGAGGATGGGTGGCGGCGGCTCGTCATAGACGCTTACCTTGGGAACGGACAGTAAAAGCTGACTTTGATGCAGATCCGTGGGAACTGTATAACATTGCAGAAGATTTTAGCGAAGCGAACGACTTAGCAAAAGAGAATCCCGACAAGCTAGAAAAACTGCAAAAGCTCTTTTTTAAAGAAGCCCGCAAGTACAATGTCTTACCATTGGACGATCGCGCTCTAGAACGGTTTGATGTCAAAACCCGCCCCAGTTTCACCGCCGGACGCACGACCTTTACCTACTATCCTGGTGCGGTTGGCATCCCAGAAGGTAGCGCTCCAAACCTGAAAAATAGATCCTTTAGCATCACAGCTAATGTAGAAATTCCGGAAAGGGTAGCTGAGGGTGTTCTCTTAACTCAAGGCGGACGCTTTGCTGGTTGGAGTTTTTTTCTTGAGGATGGTAAGCCCACCTATGCCTACAACTATGCCAATGCTGCTCACTACATTATCCAATCCCCCGAAAAACTACCCATCGGTAAATCTACACTCCGGTTCAACTTTGATTATGATGGCGGTGCTGTTGGTGCAGGCGGAACCGGGAAACTATTCATCAATAATCAACAGGTAGCCGAAGGACGCGTTGAAAAAACCATCGCTTACCGTCTAGCCCTAGACGAAACTTTTGATATCGGTAGAGATACAGGTACTCCCGTTGTGGATTCCTACCAAGTACCCTTTGCCTTCACCGACAACTTACAGCAAGTCACCCTTGAGTTGAAGTAGTAGAAATTGGGGAGATGAGGGAGAACAAGCAGGGAGCACAGTTCCCAGTCCCCAATCCCCATTCCCCATCGCCCATAATCCCCTCACCAATCATGAATGAAATCTTAGCAGTAACTGATAAACTTGCACTCTTCACATTTATTGTGTTCACCATGTTGGGTGCAGGTTTAGGTCTGACCATACAACAGATTTGGGAACCACTGCGCAACCCCCGTCTAGTCATACTATCTCTGCTGACAAATTTTGTACTAGTGCCGCTGTTTGTATATTTACTGCTGCAAGTAGTACATCTAAGTGAACCACTAAGAGATGGCTTGCTGATTATGGCGGTAGCATCAGGGCCTCCAGCATTACCTAAACTAGCTCACATAGTCAAAGGAAATATAGCTTTTTCTGTAGGATTAATGATGTTACTTATGCTAGGCACAATCTTCTATATGCCGATTGTACTGCCCTTAGTTGTGCAAGGGGTACAAATCAACTCCTGGGAAATTGCTGAACCTTTATTGTTGATGATGGTTAGCCCGTTTTTGATTGGGTTATTTATTAAAGCTAAATTTGCTGCGATCGCTCCCACTCTTCAGCCGATTTTATTCAAATTATCTAATGCTGGATTACTTTTAGGTCTAGTAATTAGACTAGTAATTCATACTAACGATATCATCGGCTTATTAAAAACAGGTACAATCTTTGTTTGTGCAGTATTTATTCTCTTCTCCTTTAGCATAGGTTATCTTTTAGGCGGGCCTGGTATCGATACCCAGCGAGTGCTAGGAGTTGGAACGGCTCAACGCAATTTTGCCGCAGCATTATTAGTGGGTACGAGCAATTTTGACGATCCAAGCGTGGTGAGTATCATCATGGTGACAAGTATATTAATGATGGTGATAGTTCTCACTGCTGGGCCAAAATTCACAGTCATTGAGGAAGGAAAGGTTTTAGAAGTAGAACAGACACAACTTTCATAAAACCTTATGTTTAGAACCTAGTAGCTTCCCCACTGCCTGTGTTTCTTAAGAAAATCGACTTTAGTCTAACAGTAAAGGCGAAGTGTTACCCCATTGCTCGGTAAAGACAAATTCCTTTAAGGGTTTGCGGACACGGAGTGCCAGTTCACGATCGCGTAGCCCATCAGAAAGGCTCTGTGGATCGCCAGCATAACCGATTGCGATCGCAGTTGCAGGCTCATAACCATCTGGAATCTGGTATTGTTTTCTGGCACTATCTACATCAAATCCTGCCATCTGATGCACAGATAAACCCAAAGCAGTTGCTTGAATTACCAAGTTTTCGATTGCCAATCCGACATCATGAAATGCATGTCGATTGGTTTTTCCATCATTGGTGATTGTTTGAGCAACAGCAATGATGAGTACGGGAGCATTTTTTGCCCACCCTTGATTGAACTCTATCAAAGTACTAAGTAAAAGGCTATATTGCGTAGGCTCATCTTTGGTGGCAACGATAAAACTCCAAGGCTGATAGTTGTAGGAAGAAGGTGCCCAACGAGCCGCTTCTAGCACAGAGAGCAGTTTATCTTGCTCAACAGGGCGATCGGCAAAAGCTCTGGGACTCCAACGACTACGAATCAATTCATGAATAGGGTATTGTGTTTGAGCAAGTTTCTCAGCCATATTCAGGGATTTCCTTGTTGATAGAGTATTTATCTAAATTTGCAGGCGTGACATATTCATGAGTGCAATACTGATTGCTATGTTGATAGCGGTTGCAAACGCCTTGTAAAAGTCAAGAAGACTATATTTTTGAACAATAAATTTAAATAATACGATAGATTGATAGATAATTAGTAGTTAGTTTATAGTACTGCATGAATAATAGGTCAATCAAGTGTTAGCTGTTGACCAAAGCAAGGGTAGATATGGAAGTAGGTTTTAGGCTAATCACAGATTGCTTCTAAGAAGAAAATCTTCAATTTCAAAGCTAAACAAGTGTCTAAGAGAAATTGAGCAATGTCAACAACAGCATTAATTGTCGGCGCAGGAAGCGGACTGAGCGCATCCCTCGCCCGTTTGTTTGCAAAGGAAGGTTTCACTGTTGCACTAGCAGCACGACAAATAGATAAACTTAAAGGTTTATCTGATGAGATTGAAGCCGTCAGTTTTGCTGCTGATGCATCTAAACCAGATGACGTGAACCAGCTATTCCATGATGTTGAATGCAAACTAGGAGCGCCAACGGTAGTTGTATATAATCCTAGCTGGCGGGTACGAGGTTCACTAGTCGAACTTGACCCTGCCGATGTTGCCAAAACACTAGAAATAACGGCTTATGGTGGCTTTTTGGTAGCACAAGCAGCTGCGAAACGTCAGTTGACTGTAGGTGAAGGCGCTATTTTTTTTACAGGTGCTTCTGCCAGTGTTAAAGGTTATCCTCAGTCTGCACCGTTTGCGATGGGTAAATTTGCCTTACGAGGTTTGGCTCAAAGCATTGCTCGTGAACTGGCTCCTAAGAATATCCATGTAGCGCATTTCGTAATTGACGGGGCAATTCGTTCTGCTACCCGGATAGAGCCAGACGATCAACCAGATAGGTTACTTGATCCAGATGCGATTGCTCAAACCTACCTTAACATTCTCCGCCAACCTCGCAGTGCTTGGACATGGGAAGTTGAATTGCGACCTTGGGTAGAAAAATTTTAATTTTAAAAGATATCTTTGTTTATCTATAGAAATCCAGTTTAATTTCTGAAAAAAAGTTAAGTATTTATAGGGGAGACAGTTTGCGATGTAGATTTTCTTCCCGCAAAACTGCCGTTGTGTTATGACTTTAGTCTAACGCACCAAACCCTTGAAAACTAATTGGATAATGCTGCCAAAAAACTCTTGTAGTCATTATAGTTAGGAAAAACATAAGTTGCTCCTTCTTTGTATAAGGCTTGGGCTTCATTACCAGAAGCAATACCAATAAATGAATATCCTAATTTCTTAGCAGAACGAATGTCCCAAATACCATCGCCGACGTAAACAACATTAGGAAACATCTGACTATAATACTTTTCTGCTCTAGAATGTGCAATCGTCATGATTCCTTCACGGGAATCGTCGTCATCAGAGAAAGCATGGGGAATATTTTCAATAAGAAGATTAGCAGACTTGAGCTTGAATATCGCTGATGCAGCCCAACCTCCTCCAGCATAGACTAACTCATGCTCAGGAGATACAAGTAGCCTTTTCAATATCTCAAATGCACCTGGTATCGCTTTAATCCCATCGCGTGCTTTTGCACCATCAATTAACAATTCTAAAAAACGTTTTTGAAATGTCTCAACTTCTATAGATGAAGGAAAGCGACCAAGTTGACTTTGACAAACTTCCTTTAATATACAAATATTCAGTTACATGAGTATATGATGTCCAATCATTTGAGATTTGTGAAAAGCCGAATACTTCATGCAATGCACGTAAATATGATTCATCATCTAAGTTATTAGATTCAGTGAGAGTGCCATCAATGTCAAACATCACTAATTTCATCTTCGCCTGGTTTAAATATACATAGCAAAGTAATCATTGTAGATTTCCGTATTAGTCATGACTGTGAGTTCTATTTGTTTCTGTTCTTCATCTGTAGCCGGACTAGTTGCTGTCTGAGCGCTTTCTTGAGGAATAAAATCACCACAGTATTCATTCGCAGGTACAGCGGCATTCATCTTTTGGGGATAGCTCAATTTGAGATTATTCATGATTGTAATGAATTGACTGCGGCTGCGATCGCTAAATCTTGGATTGAGGCGCTTTTCTTCGCCAATGGTGGAGACTGTACGTCCTTTGTAGTCATGGGCGGGATACACCAAGGTATCGTCTGGTAAGGTGAATAAGCGTTGCGTTACTACATCATATAGAGTTCCAGGATCGCCTCCCTGAAAATCTGTGCGTCCACAACCACGAATAAATAAGGCATCCCCAGTTAACAGATGGGTTTTGTTCACTAAATATGCTATGTGACTGGCGGTGTGGCCGGGTGTGAAAATTGCTTCGATGATTACAGATCCCACTTCGAGGATTTCCCCACCGACAAGGGAGCGATCGGCTTTCGTGACAGCAGTGTTCTGGGGAACTATCACCTGACAGCCTGTTTTTTGCCTGAGTTTGCCTGCCCCTGTGATGTGATCGGCATGAAGGTGAGTTTCCAGACAGTAGCGTAACTTTAATCCCAGGTCATCTAATGATTGCAAATCGCGGTCTACTTGCTCTAAGACAGGATCGACTAGAACCGCATCTCCTGTCTTGCTATCGGCAATCAGGTAAGTGTAGCTACTGGTTTCAGGGTCAAAAAATTGACGAAATAGTAAATTTGACTGGAGTATCTCTGAAGTGCGATCGCCTGTTTCCTGATTTAACAAAGGCATAGTAGGAATAGGACGTACACGCACTGGCAGTGACTGTAACAAAGTCTTGGATAATTCCTGTGCTTGTAGCCGTAATTCTGGAACAGCAATAGTTTCCCACAAATCACCTTTACGCGGAGTTCCCAAGGTATAAAGCAGTGTTGAAACTTTATCGTCTGCTGCATATATAGCACCGCGGGCATCTGTATCTAGTCCTAAGCCGATCGCATTGGGGCGAATTAATCCCTGCGATCGCAAATTGGCAACCAGGGGATGAGGCGATCGGCGATAATCTGCTGCTACACCTGTACAATTTACTACCCGGCAAACGTGCAAGATAGTATTAGCCTGGGTTTTGCGCTGGCACACAGTCACTGCTACACCGTCAGGCAAAGCTTGATATTCTCGAATTCGCCCGGCAGAAATGGTGAGTTGCCCAGAGTCCAGCATTTGGGTGACGACATCTGCTACTTGTTGAGCAATGCGATGACGATGCATATCCCAATAGGGTGTCACATGACGTAAAAAACGCTGCTGTTCCACAGTCGGTAGTTTTTGCCAGATTTGCTTAGTGATGGGACGCAGAGAATCAATTACCGCTCGCCAGTCGTAGCCTTGGGCAGCTGCAACTTCCACCTCAGTACGTAGCCGACGCAACCAGCCGCGCACACTTTTTGGTGAGGTTTCTGGAGTCAAGAAGGTGGGATAAGGTTGAGCTGCTTGATGTTTTTGGGGAAACAATCCTCGTCGAGACACAGCATAAATTTTGCCCCGATGTTGGCGATCGTGAAGAGATAAAACCATATCCACCATCGTCAGTCCCGTACCAATTAGCAACACAGGCGCATCAGCATCAAGATCGGCTAGGGCATCAGCTGACCAAGCATTCCGTAGATAACTTTGCTCATGACTGTCTGCATTGTCAATTGCCGGAGGTGTAGAGGGTGAATTTCCCAATGCCAACACTACTCTGTCTGCGGCAAAACAGCGACCACTACGCAGAGATATGATCGTGCCTGTTCCTTCAGGCTGTATCCCTACCACTTCATCGGTTAAGCGTTCTAGTCGAACATCACTAGGTGCTGTTGCTTCTGCTTCTGCTAAAACCGATTGAATATATAAACCATAGACCTTACGAGGTATGAAGGTACTAGCATTGACTTCTTCTGGAAAGAATGCTGCTAACTCATTGTGGTTGTACTGAAGCCAACGCAACAGATGCCCCGGATCGTGAGCAAATGCACTCATATTGCCTGCCGATACATTCAGCAAATGACAGTTGGTATCTGTGCTGTAGGCAATTCCCTTACCTATTTGTTGACTGCGCTCAATCAGCTTGATGGTAAGGGGTTGGCTTGCAGTTTTTAATAAGTGGGTAGCGACTAGAGAACCACTAAAGCCTCCGCCAACAATAGCGATCGTGGTTGGAGTATGGGCAATTAAAAAACTAGGGTTCATGGCGGTTTTAGTTAGAATCAATAGTTACGCCTATTTCATAAAGTCTATCTGCCGGGACTAAACGTATTTCCAACCCAGCTAAAAGAATTAAGACTTTATTTTATATAAATTCCTATAATACCCTGCTTTCAGGCATTAAATACATTTAATTGATAAATTAACCGTAGTTTTGGATTGCACAGTAATTATTCCTTTTGTTGCTACATGATAAGTTAGTGATGTGATGCTGTGATAAAACTTATCGACAGAATCGGTACAATTAATGTCTGGGATAATTCTCAAGATATTTACAGCTATGGTTCAAGCAACAGAACATCTTTATATTGTTAAAGATGAGCATATTCTAGGTAGTGAGCCAATTATTAAGGGAACTCGTACATCTGTTAGGGCAATCGTTGAAACTTGGCGGATGGGTGTCTCTCTAGAAGAAATTCCCCAAGGTTTGCCTCACCTAACCCTGGCACAAGTTTTCGATGCGCTGAGTTATTACAGCGATCATCAAGATGAAATAAATGCTTATATTGAACACAACCGCATTCCTGAAGAATTGAGCCGTTGGTGCGATCGCTTGGGCTAATCGTTAATTCGTAGAATCTATTGCTTGTATCTGGAATGATTAACTATGTTGTTACTTTCAAACTCTGAAGATATTGTTCTATAACTGGTCTATCTGGTGGACTCAAATCCTGCGGTAATTCCTTCAAATCAAAGAAACATATTTCATTAGCTTCCTCTTCATCTGCTTTGAGTTCGCCCCTAAACTGTCGTGATATGTAAACAGCCACTACGTTAACCACAATATCCCCATTAGGACACTCATAAATAAGTTCTTGTCCCGAAAACAAGCCAAACCAATCTAGTTCATCCAATTCTAAGCCTGTTTCTTCTAGGGCTTCACGCCTAGCAGTTTCCTCCAAGGACTCGCCAATCTCCATGCTGCCGCCAATCAGCCCCCACTTTTGATTATCCTTACGGTGTTGGAGCAATAGACGATTTTGTTGATCAATAATCAGTACAGCAGATCCGGGAATGATTAGGGGACGATGCCCAACTAGCGATCGTAATTCCCGAACATAGCCCATTTTTAAATTTTTTAATTCCATACTTACTGACATACAAAATCTAATCCGATTCCCTCACCTAAAGTATTTTATGTTACACGCCCTGTTCTCCAGTTACCAACAAAAACTAGTTAAGAAATAAGACTTGATTTTATATGAACTTCTATGCTAACCTGCCTCTATCGATAAACTACGGTTAGTTTATCGATTAACCGTAGTTCATAAATACACATTGTGCATGAAACGGGAATCACCCCTTATGCCAAAAGATTGGTATGAATGGCACGACCTCTACAACACTGAGCCAAAATTGCAACAGCGTCTAGAAATCGTGCGGGAATATATTGCTTATAGCTTGAATGCGTCCCCGGCTGGAGCTATCCGGATAGTAAGTGTTTGCGCAGGTGATGGACGAGATTTACTAGGAACCTTAGAAAATCATCCTCGTAAAAGAGATGTCTATGCACGATTAGTTGAGCTAAACTCGAATCTTGTTGAACGTGGACAAGTAACTATAGAATATCTGGATTTGGCAAACCAAATTGAGTTTATCAATGGTGATGCAACGATCGCCGCTAACTATGTAGGGGCAGTACCAGCAGATATTGTGATTGTCTGTGGTGTCTTTGGCAATCTGGCTGATGAAGCTGAACTCCGTCGCTTGCTGGAGAACCTAAGTTTTCTGAGTAAAAAAGGAACTTTTATTATTTGGACTCGCGGACATTCTAACGGTATTCCCTACTCCGAGAGTGTGCGTAAAATTTTGCATGAATCTGGTTTTGAGGAAGTGAATTTTAAACTCACTTTTACAGGAGATATGGGTGTAGGTATTCATCGTTACAGGAATGAAAATTCACCTGCACCCAAGGAGCAACAGTTATTTGTTTTTTCTGGGATTCCAATTAATGCGAGGTAAAAATGTCTATTCAAGGCACATTATCTAGTTGGGAAAAACTGTTAGATACTGCCCGAAAACATACTTCTGCACGTAGAATAAAGAGGCCAGGACAATCTCCTTCTACTGCACCAATCCCCAGCAGTCTCCATAAACTTCCCCCAAATACAGCACCGCCAGTTCTTCTGTACCGAGATACTAACTCTTGGTGTCCTTTCTGCGAGCGAGTTTGGTTTGCTCTAGAAGAAAAAGAGATTCCATTTGAAACAGAGTTTATTGATTTGAGTAACAAGCCTAAATGGTATACCGATTTAGTTCCCACAACCCTTGTCCCAGCTGCAAAAATTGAGGGGAAGTTGGTGTACGAATCTAAAGATATTCTCTTGGCTTTAGAAGAAAGATTTAGTACTCCTTCACTACTTCCTGAAAATCCAGAGGAAAACGCTGTTGCTAGACAATGGGTTGAAGAGGCAGAAACTAATGGTTTTAGGGATATTGCCTACAAATTCTTAAGAGAAACACCCACAGATGCTCATGAATTGGCAAATTTACAAGCAGAATTTGAAACTAAACTTGATGAGCTAGAGCAAGCTTTAGGTAAATATCCTGGGTCTTATTTTCTCTCAAGTTTTAGTCTTGTAGATATCATGTATAGCCCCCATCTAGATAGATTGGCAGCTAATTTACCTGTATACCGGGGATATCACATCAAGGGAAATCCACGCTTCTCTCGCATCAATGCTTGGTTTGAAGCACTCAATCAACGTCCTGCCTATCATAGAGTCAAATCAGATCATATCACCAACAATTTACTCCTACGTCGTAGATGGGGTGTGGAACCGATTGGTAATCCCTTACCTCTCGATCCAGCAGACAGTGAGAAAATTCAATTTAGAGCGGAAGCAGCCGAAAGACTGAGCGATAATCGAGAAGTTGCGATCGCAGATATTCTCAAAAATTCTGGAGTGCAAGCTTTGGCAGTAGATGGCAACATTTCAGCAGTTCAAGAAGCTGTTGAGTTTCATCTGAGGCTACTGGCAGATTATCTTATTAATGGTAATGGCGCATCTTTACCAGGTGGACGAACAGGTGGTAAGGATAGTCTCGATCCAACCATCGCTGCTGTGGGAGCAATTACGCTTGCCTATGTCAGAAATCGCATCTGTGCGCCACGGGATATGAGCGCTGGTGCTGCAACTGCATTTCGAGCAGCGGCAGATAAAGTGTTGGCATCTGTTTATTAGCGATCGCTAGATTCTACATCTTGCCAATAAATATGTTTGTGCTCAAAACGCATGACAATTTTTCCTATCTTTACATGAACACCATTATTTAGAAAATTTACTTTCTTACTTGTAAATGAAACTCTATTACATTACCTTGAATAATTCAGATGAAGCGCGTCAGATCGGACGTGTTTTGTTAGAGCAAAAACTAGCTGTTTGTGTTAACTGGTTTCCGATTACCTGTGCTTACATTTGGCAAGGAGAAATTAAAGAAGAACCAGAGGTGGTGTTAATTGTGAAAACTCAGTCAGGTTATCGGGATGAGATTGAAAAGGTAATTAACCAGTATATTAACTACACTAACTTTATTGCAGAAATTTTACCTGCGGAAATTAATCAAAACTTCTTAGAATGGCTGAACGCTGAAGTTCCCATACGTTCTTTAGCAAGAACATACGTCAAATAGCAGGAACAGATTTTAAACCACTAACCACTGTACGGGCGGGTTTTAACAAAAATATTTCTGGGATAACTAAATATCTAAATAAACCAGCCCCCATTAACTATTAACCAATGACTAATGACTAACTTGTTTGATAAGAGGTAATCCCTATATTTGCAATATGGGATGCTCAAAAGATTCAAGAAATTGCATTTCCCAAAACAGGTACAACTGTTGATAAACTCAAGTTTTTTTGAACTATACACTCTTGGCTCCATTTAATTACGATACCCAACTTTGATTTTTCCAAGTCGTAAATGAAGCGATTATCCTTTGTGCTAATCGAAGTCCTGGTTTACCTACTACTGATACGTTCGAGCGAGAATTAATGATCAGTTGTGGGATGGCATTATTCAATTTCCGGCTTGCTATACGTAAGTTTTGGTTACAAGAGCGAAATTACAACTTTTCCAGATTCAAGTAACCCAGATATATTAGCCTATATTGAGCTAGGCGAACCTACCCTCGTAACTGCTGATGAGCAGATGCTCTTTGATGCTATTTTCAACTGACGTATCAATTGTAGTAAATTTCAAGACTGGAAAGTTCCTCAATCACTGCTTTCATGGCTGAAAGCAGATGCAGAGTAACAGAGGACATGATTATATATTATTAAAAATAATACGATTTGTCAAGCGATCGCAGAACTAGTAGTACAAAGTGTAGACGCACAACACTTTTATCCTAGTACTAGCCGTCAATTAGTAACTAAATCACCTGTCGTTGCAGTACTAGGCACAAAAAGCCATCTACCTGTAAATTGGCTTCATACTGAACCAGTTCTAGAGCGGATATTACTGCGAGGACAGGCGGTAGGGCTAGCAGCATCATTTTTGAATCAGGTAATTAGACTGCCACAGTTACGAAGCCAATTAAACAACCTAATTTATGAACAAGGCTACCCGCAAGTTCTCTTACTTATGGGTTTTTCTCGTGATTATTTTACCTAGCCTCAGCGCTACTACTTCAAGCTAGTACAGTTATGTTATTACATCACCCAACAAGTCTGAAAATTTTGATTTCTTCTGATTTTCCTTGACATTAGACAATTAAAAAATAGTCTGTCACTTTGATTGAACAAAATAGTACAAAGTATTGCAAAGTTATTTGACTCATGTGTAAGTCTTGATAACACATTTACTACAATAAAAATATAAATAAGATTGGGGATATTTAGTTCTCTCAATACTTATAAACAGAAAGCTAGATGATGCTGTTTTTTGTAAATCAGAGTAAAACAACATAAAATAACTCCTTCAAGAATGGAGTCATCAAAAAAGTAGTCTTTAGGTTTTTTTGCCCATAAATGATGTAGGGTTAAACCTTTGATTAGAACGTTAGTTGTAAGTTCTGTAAGACTGACTTATTGCCACGAAGTTTGCAGTTTTTTAACAAATTAGTTTTTGGTATTTTGCATTCCTTTTCAAAAATTAATACATATTTTCTTCTGAAAGGAGGCATAGACAATGACTACCATTATTCAACGTGGAAAAGAATTTGAACTTACCAAGCAATGGGATAGATTTTGCGCGTGGATTACCAGTACCAATCACCGGATTTATATCGGCTGGTTTGGTGTGCTGATGATTCCTACTTTATTGACTGCTACTATCTGTTTCATTCTCGCTTTTATTGCCGCTCCTGGCGTTGATATGGAAGGTATTAGAGAACCAATCAAAGGTTCTTTGCTTGACGGCAACAATTTGATTACAGCCGCTGTTGTACCAACTTCGGCAGCGATCGGTTTACACTTTTATCCAATTTGGGAAGCTGCTTCCATTGATGAGTGGCTTTATAGTGGTGGCCCCTATCAGTTGATTGTGCTACATTTTTTGATTGGTATTTGGTGCTACTTAGGGCGACTTTGGGAACTTAGCTATCGCCTTGGTATGCGTCCTTGGATTGCCGTTGCCTTTTCTGCACCTGCTGCTGCGGCAACAGCAGTTTTGCTAGTTTATCCTATTGGTCAAGGTAGCTTTTCTGACGGTCTACCTTTGGGAATTACGGGGACATTCCACTTTATGATGGCTGTTCAAGCAAATCATAATATCCTTATGCATCCCTTCCATATGCTGGGAGTTGTAGGAGTCTTTGGTGGTGCTCTATTAAGTGCCTTACACGGCTCATTAGTTACCTCAACACTCATCCGCAGCACAGACGAAAACGAGTCAATAAACTCCGGGTACGAATTTGGGCAAAAACAAACTACTTACAGCTACTTGGCAGGACACTATAGTTACTTAGGACGCCTGCTAATTCCGCCTCTTGCTAGCCGAAATCACCGTGCTTTCTATTTCCTGCTAGCTGCTTTGCCAACAATTGGTATTTGGTTTGCAACCTTTGGCTTTTGCTCGATCGCATTTAACCTTAATGGCTTTAACTTTAATCACTCTGTCTTAGATAGCCAAGGTGCCGTAATTCCGACAGATGCTGATATCCTCAACCGAGCTAATCTGGGTTTGCAAGCAATGCATGCCCTTAACACCCACCATTTTCCACCTATTTTATCTGGCGGTACATCGATCCCAGTTAGTTAACAATTTTCTTTTGCCCTTAGTTGAAATATAGGCACTGAGTTTGTCTTGTAAGGCGAAGTTTAAGGGTGAAAGGGGTAAAAAGGGTATGAGGGTTCCCTGAAGAACTTTCTCCCTATCTCCTACACCCTTGTATAAGAAGGAATTTAAGTGGAATCTGGTCTCAGCCAGTTATTTAGAAAATTTCTCACCAACTGGACATGGCACTACATATAGTTTAGAATGCTCTTGACCATTGCTAGGTAGCCTGTAATTTTAACTAATTCATGGTGTAAAAACTATATTTAAACAAAGTAATTTAAATTCAAAATACTTATCATTACTATAACATATTTGTATTTTTTTTAAATTCAAGTGACTATTAAATAACAATATAGTAGCAAACAGTAGTAATCAATCTAGGGAATTAACTAAGTTTAGAAGTATTATTATATTGATTAAAATCAGTATAATCTTGAGTTTATATCAATTCATAATTAGTAAATTAAATGACTTTTTCACAATCATTGCTTTTTATCCTACTTTCTAGGTGCAAGTCCTTGCTACATCTAGAGTTTTATAAAATACATGAGTATATAAATCAAAGTTTAACACGAATAATTAGGCAGTATAGAGCATTGCCTAGAGTAAGACTATCTCAGTAATTGGTTAATGTAAAAATAATATTATTTAAAGGTTGTTGCTTATTTAACTACCAATCATAGTAATTTCTTTTTGTTGATACATAAGCATCAACTTCTAATTTGAGCAAGACCAATAATCTGATGCAGTAATGATTAGCAAGCTAGGTACAATACAAATAGATGTAGATGCCGATAATTTCCTTCGGTTTCTCTCCCCTTGTCACGCCGCTTGTAGATTGAGCGTACTTCTAGACTAAAGTTCACAAACCAACGGTCAAATCTTCAAAAGCCCTGAGCAAACCATAACTTAATGAATAGTGAAAAAGAAGCCATGTTTAGTTCTACCTAGTTCCGTCATCACATCTCTATGAAAGTTAGGCGCTAGCACAAATGATTTGTTGGTTAGTCTCCTAAAAGACTTTCTTAATTTTAAATTCAGAGGTATCAATGACTTTTACTACTTTTAGCAAACACACAAATCAATATAAGTATTTAAAAGAAAGGCCACAATGGCGGGGAGAGCATCTGATGGATACTGGTATCAAAATTGAAGAGCAAAAGATGCTAGACTCTTCAGTAGAATCCAATATTTTCAATAATTTAAATCGTGGTCGAGTTGCTATTTTTATTGATGGTTCAAATTTATTTTACTCAGCATTACAACTTGGAATTGAAATTGATTATGCTAAACTACTTTATTGTTTAACTGCGGGTGCAAGGTTACTGCGAGCTTTCTTTTATACAGGATTTGATCGGACTAACGAAAAACAGCAGGGTTTTCTCCTCTGGATGCGTCGAAATGGTTATCGTGTGGTTACAAAGGATTTAGCCCAGCTTCCAGATGGTTCAAAAAAGGCAAATTTGGATGTGGAAATTGCTGTGGATATGATGAATTTAACTCCACACTACGATACTGCGGTTTTAGTGAGTGGAGATGGAGATTTAGCTTATGCTGTTAATGCAGTTAGCTACCAAGGAGCTAGAGTAGAAGTTGTTAGCGTGCGCTCAATGACTAGCGACAGCTTGATTGACGTGGCTGACTGCTTTATTGACCTTGATACTATTAAACAATATATTCAAAAAGATCCTTCTTCAGGTTATAACTACCGTCCTCTATCTAACACTAGTCTATAATTGGCAAAACTTAAGCATCTCAAAGAACCCGAAATTTCGATTGGACAGTGAAAATACATTACTTAGGTAAAATGCCGTCCTAGAAATTTTCCAAATCCACCTTTAGGATGCAGGTGACTTTTGTGATGCTAATATTTTGTGCGTGATCAGAAAAAGGTGCTAACTTTATCCCTGGTATCATTTAAGATGGTATTGTTAATATTTCTCTTTACAGAAAATACTGGGCGATCGCCAAAAACGAGCAATCTGAAAAATAAGACGTTTGCACCGCAAGCTTCTCAGTGAGTAATTTCGCGTTTTTACAACAAGAAATAAAGGTTATTCTAATTTACCTTAGGCGTAAATTTGTAGATATTTATTCACCTAACGAATTACAACGATTTTCAGATGAATAGACCACACGATACTGTAAGGGCAGGGTTTGTTTCAATCTCTAGCTTATACCGGGTTGTGTTCAAACATATTAATTTTGGCAGGCAGGGGAGACACTGCGTCTGGAGTGGTTTATTATTCCATAACTCGTGCGTAAGTCCTGATAGATTAAAATATAAACTTTGTATAAATTAAAATAAGTTATACAAATAAACAGAATACTTAAGCGGTATTACTGATGTGAGGCTAGAAAAATAATTTTGCTAGTACAGGCGCGGAATTTCGCGTGTGTGCTGTAATTCATTCAAGCCCATTTGACGGTAAATTTAAACTGAGCAGCTACGTCATCTTTTTAAAACTTTATTATCAACACTTTCACAATGTCTAAAGAAAAGCTGGTAGAAAGTAAAATATTGCTCAAACCTGGAACTTTATGGACAAAAGTTAAAGAGCAAACAGAATATGCTCTTTCTAGTGGTGCATTGATTCCCATACCCACAGAATCTGAATTTATAGAGCAAGATGGCGTACGCTTTCTGGTACGGATTTTGTCTAACCTTGTTCGCAAAGATGAAGCCAAGCGGAAACAACAAAAGCAAAGCACCTCTTCTAGTAAAGATTTTAATCCTTTTCTTCCCTATGAAGAGGATTTATTTGTTGCAGATGTTTCTGATACTCATGTCTGTATTTTGAACAAATACAACGTCGCTGACTATCACCTGCTGCTAATTACCCGTGCTTTTGAGGAACAAGAAAACTGGCTCAATCTCCAAGATTTTGTAGCTATGTGGGCATGTATGGCAGAGTGTGATGGTTTGACGTTCTACAATGCTGGGAAAATAGCTGGCGCTAGTCAGAGACATAAACATTTGCAAATTGTACCACTGCCACTTGTACCAAAAGGCCCTCAAATTCCGATTGAACCTTTACTCATATCTGCTCAATTTCAGAACTCGATTGCAACTATACCCAGACTTCCTTTTGTACACGCTTTCGCACTATTAGATTCCTATTCAGGACAGTCTTTATTCTCAACTGCCGAGAAAACACTCTTGTGCTATCATTCACTGCTTAATGCAGTCGGTTTAGAAGTAGGTGAGGGTAATAGACAATCTGGTGCTTACAATCTTTTAATCACACGAAAATGGATGCTAGTTGTACGACGAGCGCAAGAATGTTTTGAGTCTATACCAGTGAATTCTTTAGGTTTTGCTGGTACTTTGTTTGTGAAAAACGAAGAACAAATGCAATTTCTTAAACAACATGGCCCTATGACTGTTTTGAAGAATGTCGCTGTGCGATCGCTAGATAGCTAAATAAGTACTGAATACTGAAGAATATTAATTTATATTTTACTTTGAATATCTTAAGTTATGTAAAAAAATGTCAGACTCTTTTCCTTTTCAAGACTACTCCCAATTGCGTGAGTGGCACTCAGGCATTCAAACGGCTAATCGCAACAATATTTTCTGTCACTGTCGCAGTTGTAGCTACGAATGGATAGATTCTTCTACAGATGCAATTTGCAATCAGTGCGGTAGCAAAGATGTGGAACATATCTCGTGCTGGCAGTTTCCAGATGATTGAACTTTGAGCAGGTGCATCTATGAAAGTAACGGTTGTGGATGCTGGTATCATGGGGTTATGTGCAGCTTGGGTACTCTACTGTGATGGGCATCAAGTGACTGTGTACGAGCAGGGAAAGCTTCCAAGTCCGCTTGGCTCATGGGTAGATCAACATCTTTTTATACTTGGGGTCATCGTGCCAAAACGGTAAAATTGTACGCTCAGGAATTAAAACAACTGCCCAAATCCTTACTAGGAAAGAGTTTTGGCTAACTAAAAGGGAATTTTTTGGCTCCGCAGAGGGCGTAACTTATCAATATAATCACCAGTCAAATTGATATGCTCCCAACTCATGGGTGACAAATGTTGCAAGTATTCCTCTGGAATCATCACACCTTAAGATTTAAGCCAATTGACTGCATTCTCTAAATACACCGTATTCCACAGCACAATTGCAGCGATCGCGCTTGTTTAATCCACTCGCTCGGAGACATTGGTCTTCAAAGGAACGGTAGAAGCATGATAGTAACAATGGTGTATATCTTCGTAATTGTGAATAACGTCTATCAAGTAAATCTAAATAATCAAAAGACTCTGGACGTGCTAATTTTTCTGCTTCCACCATCGGCACCTTTCGAGGCATGATAAGGCTGAGATTTTCCCCAAAAGTATAGATATAAAATTCTTAGAGCATATCCAAAATTATGGCGAAAAAATCCGGTTTACTGTGTTTGATTTCGGTATTTTCCAGAATCTGACCATACAATCAATGCCACTGAAATTCAAAACGCATCACACCATTTTAGGCATCTCTTTAGGCAGTGGAAAGCATTACCAGGAGATTAATCGCTCAAACCATTACCATACCTAAGTTCTACCCATTCCCGGTTTTATTAAGAAAGAGCCGACTCATGCATAGCATAGTAGTGACAAAAGAGGGTTAATTTTGATTAACTACTTAATATTCTTCTATCACTCTCATGAGAAAGTATTATAGAATCCTTATGCAGCACAAGAATTTTCCAAAGATCTTGATTTTAGTTATTTGCTTAGAAAATAAACTCTCAACCTCTTGGCACATCTAAAGTTAGAAAATAGGACTTAATTTTTCTTTTAGCAGAGTGATGGAAGCTGTCCAGGAGCGCTAATTTGCTTGTGATGGTAGAGCGTCAAAAAACTTCTTCCTTTACTTCCTTCAGCATAGCAGCCGTCTGCCTTCTGTGTTATCAAGCGTGACATTTGCCTGTAATCTCTATGAACCTTGATTGTCTCTTTGAGATTGTTGACCGCCTGCTAATTGAGACCCACAATCGTCCTCTTAATTCCACAGAAAACCTGATTTTGCGTGGTATTTGGGAGTATAGAACTTATAATCAAATGGCGATAGAGGCAGGTTATAGTCCCGGCTACTTTACTAATGTCGTTGCCCCAGAGTTGTTTGGGCGACTCTCCGAGGTCATTGGTCAGCGCGTGACTAAAAAAAACTGTCGAGTGCTGCTGGAGTCTTATGCCATCACCAAAGCAGCCCCAAAGACAAAACCTTTGAGACAAGACCTGACACGATTTCCCCCCACCGTTAACCAGGATACGTCACCCTGCTACCCTAGTGGCTCAGTTCCTCTCGATTCTCCCTTTTACCTCGAACGTTCTTTCCTTGAGGAGCAAGTTTATCAAGAAATTGAGAAACCAGGAGCGCTAATCAGGATTAAAGCTCCCAGAGAAATGGGCAAAACTTCACTGCTGCTGAGGATTCTTGACTATGCGAACCGCCAAGGCTACTGCACTATCAGCTTGAATCTAGAACAAGTTGAGCGGGCAATTCTGAGCGACTTGAATCAACTTTTGCGCTGGTTATGTGCCAATATCGCTCGCCATCTTCAGCGTCAACCGATGTTAGATGAGTATTGGGATGAAGATCTGGGAAGTAAAATTAGCTGCACCCTCTACTTTCAAGAATATCTACTAGAGTCAATTAATACTCCCCTGATCTTGGCGTTGGATGAGGTGAACCAAATTTTCGAGCATCCCCAAGTAGCGAAGGATTTTCTACCTCTGTTGCGTTCTTGGCATGAAGAAGCGAAAAGACTGCCCATCTGGCAAAAGCTTCGTCTACTCGTGGTTCACTCAACAGATATTTATGTTCCTCTCGAACTTAATCAGTCTCCTTTCAATGTAGGGTTACCGATTCAGTTAGACAGCTTCAGCCAACAAGAAGTACAGCAGTTAGCTCAACGCTATGGACTCAATTGGACAGATGGGGAAGGAGCCAGACAATTAATGGCAATGGTCGGGGGACATCCGGCACTAGTACACTTGGCACTCTATCATCTTAGTCGGAGGGAGATAACTCTGTTGCAACTGCTAGAAACTGCTCCTACTGCTACCGGAATTTATCATAATCACTTGCAGCGTCATTGGGCAACATTAGCAAAACAGCCTGAATTAGCACGAGCTTTTGATACCGTTCTCAATGCCACTGAACCTGTTATCTTAGATCCGCTCCTAAGTTACAAGTTAAGCAGTATGGGGCTGATTAAACTTTCAGGTGTTCAAGCGATCGCGGGTTGCGAATTGTATCGGCGATATTTTAGGAAACTTCAATTGCTGTCTAAGTTTGATATTAGTTTGACTAAATGACTATAAATCTCATAAAACTTATCCCAAAACTCATAGAAAAACTAATGAAAAAGTGAATAAATATGTATGTACTTATGCGCTTGCCGTAATGTAAAGATGCTGGAAGCAGTATTTTTATCTTTTGCAGTGCTATTAGGTATTAGTTTTTAGATGATTTTTTTATTAGTTTTTAGATGAGTTTTATGAGAGGAAGAGGATCAGAGCAAAACTAATATAAATATTGCTCATTCAGATTATATTTACTTTTCAACTTTTCAGCAAAGAACTAAAATTATGCTCGATCAACCGCAGTTCAATCCTTGTTATTCTGTTGAAACTATAGAAACAGACAATGTATTTTTGTTGTCTGAGAGAGAAAAAGTCTGGTTAAGCGATCGCCTGTCTTGTAGTTTAGCTGCTTTAATCAATGGCGATCGTAATATTGATGAAATTATTGATACCATTCAACAGTCGCTACTGCAAGACCCAAAATCTTTACAGTCAGCTACCACCTTCTTCCAAGAAGCTCTCAATGTGAGTATTAAAGCTCAATATGCTTTATTACAAATGCAACAAAAGGGCTATCTTGTTCAAGAAGATAACTCTCTTCCATCGCACTTAGACATTTTCTGCCATCATCTCAATATTGCTCCCACAGTAGCCCATCAAAGATTGCGATCGACTAAAGTAGCAGTCAAAATATTAGGTTCGGTTGCTGCTGAAGACTTGATTTCTGTGCTTGAGTCTCTCCAAATTCAAGTAGCAGACGAAGGTGATTTGACAGTAGTTTTAACCGATGATTATCTCAATCCTGAACTAGATCAGTTCAATCAACAAGCCTTAAAATCCCAATCTCCCTGGATGCTGGTTAAGCCATTAGGGACAATAGTCTGGATTGGCCCTTTATTTAATCCTCAGAAAACAGGTTGTTGGAACTGTTTAGCCCAGCGTTTGCGAGATAATAGACCGATTGAAGGGTTTATTCACAGACACAAGCAAATTTCTTCCTCTATAACTCCTCCTTTAGGATTTTTGCCATCGACGGTACAGACTGCATTAGGAATGGCAGCCACAGAGGTGTTTAAGTGGATTGTCCAAGGAGAAAATCAACAATTAGAAAGCAATTTGATTGCTTACGATGCGATCGCACTGCAAACTCAAAATCATAGCTTGGTTAAGCGTCCTCAATGTTCTAGCTGTGGAGAGATGGTAAATGGGTTAACTAAAAACCCCTTACCTGTTGTTTTAGGACACCGCCAGAAAACTTTTACCACCGATGGAGGACACCGTATTTGTTCGCCACAAGAAACTCTCAGGAAATATCAACATCATATTAGTCCTATTACTGGCGTTGTGCGAGAACTAAATAAAATTCCTGGGAATGGATTAACTCATAATTACATTGTCAAACATCATTTTCTCAGTATTTTCGACGATTCAGCTAGTTTGCGCCAAAATTTGGGGGGTAGAAGTGCAGGGAAAGGTAGGACTGAGTCTCAAGCTATGGTTAGCGGTTTTTGCGAAGCGATCGAGCGATATTCTGGGGTGTTTCAAGGGGATGAAATTAGAGAAAAGGGTAGTTACCAAAAAATTGGGGACAAGGCGATCCATCCCAATGTTTGCATGAACTTCAGCCAACAGCAATATCAGAATAGAGAGCAATGGAATATTCAGTGTCAAGGCTGGTTTCAAAAAGTCCCCGAACCTTTTGATGAAGAAAGAGAAATTGACTGGACTCCTGTTTGGTCTTTAACCCATCAGGAATTTAAGTATCTGCCAACGGCTTATTGTTATTATGGCTATCAACCTGACTATAAACCCGACTGTTGGGCTGATTCTAATGGATGTGCAGCGGGTAATACTATTGAAGAAGCGATTCTGCAAGGGTTTATGGAGTTAGTAGAGCGGGATGCTGTGGCGTTATGGTGGTATAATTCCCTGCAAAAGCCTCAAGTGGATTTAGATAGTTTCAACGAGCCTTATTTTCAAAGCCTGAAGCAATATTATCAAACTATTAATCGGGAACTTTGGGTTTTAGATATTACCAACGATCTAAATATTCCTGTCTTTGCTGCTGTTAGTCGAAGAAGCGATCGCTCTGTAGAAGATATTATTTTGGGTTATGGCGCTCATTTCGATGCCAAGATTGCTATGAGTCGAGCCTTGACTGAAGTTAACCAAATTTTACCCAATGTTTTATTTGCCAAAGCTGATGGAAGTACGAACTATCCACCATCATGCGATCGCTTGGCAGTAGATTGGTGGAAAACCGCAACTTTAAGCGATCAACCTTATTTAGTTCCAGACGAGAGAATTGCTACTAAAGTCAGTAGCGATTATCACGATATGGCAAGTGACGATTTACTCGCAGATGTCAAGCTTTGTCAACAAATCGTTGAAAACAATGGTTTAGAAATGCTCGTTTTAGATCAAACTCGTGCCGATATTGGACTGAGAGTTGCCAAGGTAATCATTCCTGGAATACGCCATATGTGGAAAAGATTGGGTTCGGGAAGGCTTTATGAGGTTCCAGTGAAAATGGGTTGGTTGCCAGAGCCATTGGCAGAAGAGCGACTCAATCCTTTTCCGATGTGGATGTGACCTCCTCGCTACTTAGTGATGTTATTTTTCATGAGTTTTTCTATAAGTTTTGGGATGAAGTTTTATGAGATCCATAGACCAAGAGCAAAATTAATATCGAAGGTAATTCACTGCATTTGTCAGCATATAGTGAAATGCCTGAACGCATCGGATATATCGGTTACAAACTCTACAGAGCAGGTTGGAGAAATGGATTATATCGTAATTTGCCTCCAGTTCAGCACTGGTTACTCAGTATTTTTCTGCTCTACCGTCGAGGTTATGCAGAGGGCTTGAAATGGGTCAAAGAATATCACACCCAGAAGAGCAACAAATAGAGATTTTAGTGAATGACATACCTTATGGCTTACAATACATGAGTTTCACTATTGCGGAGGTTTTCTATGAGTTTTTATATGAGTTTTATGAGGTTAATACATCTCTAATTAACTAATATCAATAATACAGGCTGACTATGGTGACTAGATGAAGAGTATGAAAATTTATCTTGGGAGGTAAAAGATAATGTCAGAATAAAACCCTCAAAATATTTCCATCGCCAGCTTTGTTGCCATAGAGCCTTCAGAACCCGATCAGACTCAAGTAAAGTAATTGAATATATCGGCGCGGACAACTTAATTTTTGGTTTGAACTATCCCCACATTGATCATCAGCCTGAAATTGTCAAGAAACTGGTAGGGCTTGAGCAACAGCTACCTAGAGAAACATTACAAAAATTTTTATTTTTGGGATAATCTCGCTAATTACTTCATTTTAGGTTGAAAATATCATCACTAACAATTTTTTTGTTAAAGGAAAAAGGAAAAAGCTATGTCAATATCACACGAACAATTCTCTAAAATATATACGGTCTCATATAATCAAGAACGCTCTACATGTTCCGAGAAGAATTTACTGCTATTCAGTAAAAAAATATCCCAGCTTATTGCACGATCGTGGCTTCCAGGAGGAGAAGAAATTAGGTCAGTATTACTATCTCATGATTCAGAAAAAATACGGAAAATGTTTCAAGAAAATGATATTGAGATAGACATTCTGCCAGACAAAACAAAGTTTTTGGTTGATTGGACTACCTTTATAGGAAGTCTTGAAGACACAATCGATCCTGAGTATTCCTTTCAAATGGTAATAGCATATCCTCCAAAACCCTCCGAGTTTAACCTCTCAGATTCTGATCTAAAAGAATGGGTTGAAGATAACAATGACGACAACACGAAACCTACTCATCCTTATATCCCCGTTACTTGGTGATAATAGACCTAAGTTACATAACTAAATCAATAGACATCTTCAGAAACTAGAAATTTAATCTTGAGCAACGAGTGATAAAAATTTGATAACCTTTTTCTGAGGTGTCTATTCTTAGAAATGACCAAAGACAACTCCGTCTTTCTCAATCTAGCATTTCCAAATAATTCATAAAATTTCCTGCTCCCTTCAAGCAAACTGTTCAAAACTTAAATAAAAACATTATATAGGCTTTTTATATGTTTAATAGATATCAAATTCTTGATGCAGATGCCCATACTATCGAGCCAATTGAGATCTGGAAACAGTACCTCAACCCTCGATTTAAAAGCTTTGCTCCTTTGCCAAATCTGACAATTAAAGGTGCGAAAATTTATCACAAGATTTCTAATCAAGTTAAAAGCAAAATATCCTTAGTCAATAACTTTGATGCAGAGTCTCAAGTCAAAGCCATGAAGCAAATGGGAATTGATATATCATTCATTTATCCAAGTTATGCGTTATGGCTTTTGGCAATTGATACAATGCCCCCCGAACTGGCTCAGGAATTTGTCCTAGCGTACAATAATTGGTTGCGAGACTTTTGTAGCTATGATCCGCAAATCCTCAGAGGAGCAGGAACAGTAAATCTTCATAATCCTGAAGATATGGTGCCAGAATTAAATCGGATAGTAAAGTTTGGCTGGACAGCTGTTTGTATGTTCCCAAACCCAGTTAAAGGGCGACTGCTGAACAACCCTGCTTATGAGCCATTTTGGGCGGAGTGCGAGAAATTAGGAATAGCGGTTGGGATTCATACTGTTGCCCATTGCCGTCTACCAACTACTGGAGCAGATCGGTTTGAGACACATTTTTCGATGCATGCTTGCGCTCATCCGATGGAGCAAATGATGGCATTATTAGCATTGATTGAGGGGGGGGTGTTAGAACGCTATCCTAAACTTAAGGTGGGTTTTCTAGAGTCAGGTTGTGGCTGGCTACCCTACTGGCTATGGCGACTAGATAAAGAGTACGAAGAACTCTACTGGGAGGTTAAAGACAACGTAAAGATGAAACCTTCAGAATATTTCCGTCGCCAGTGCTTTATTGAGATAGAGCCTACTGAACCCTATATTTCCGAGATTATCTCCTACATCGGTGAAAATAACTTAATTTTTGGTTCTGATTATCCTCATCTCGATCACGATCCCAATGTTGTTAAGAAAGCGGTGGCACTCGAAGAACACCTTTCTCCAGAAATTGTGAAAAAGATCCTTTGGGATAATCCCGCTCGTTTCTACGGTATAGAGGAATGATCAATTTCAATACTAACTATCAAGTTATCGCTAAAATTTACGAAAGTGCTAACTCCTTAGTTTATCGAGCCATCCTTAAGTTAAATAGTCAACCTATTATTCTCAAAATCCTTAAAGAAAACTATCCTACCCCTTCAGAGATCACCCGCTATAAACAGGAATATGAAATTACTCGTTCTTTGAATATAGATAGTGTTATTAAAGCTTATGACTTACAGCGATATGAGAATAGTTTAGTAATGCTTTTAGAAGACTTTGGGGGTCAATCTTTAAGTTTATTACTATCTCAGATGCAATTAAGCTTAGAAGACTTTCTTACTATTGCGATTAAGATAACTGAGAGTTTAGCTGCGATTCATAATACTAACATCATCCACAAAGACATTAACCCTTCCAATATTGTCTATAACCCCCAAAATGAACAACTCAAAATCATTGACTTTGGCATTTCTACCCGTTTATCTCAAGAATTTCTAACGGTTCGTCCTCCTAATCAACTAGAAGGAACATTAGCTTATATTGCTCCAGAACAAACAGGTAGAATGAACCGAGGGATAGATTATCGCAGTGATTTTTATTCCCTTGGCGTGACTTTCTACGAACTTCTGACAAATCAACTCCCCTTTAAGACGACTGACCCAATGGAGTTAGTTCATTGTCATATCGCACAACAACCCTTACCACTTCATGAACTAATTCCTGAAATTCCCTTAGGTGTTTGTAATATTATCAGAAAATTGTTAGCTAAAACACCAGAGGAAAGATATCAAAGTGCTTGGGGAATTAAGGCTGATTTAGAAACCTGTCTTAATCAATTAAAGACTCTTGGACAAATTTATCAGTTTCCTCTAGGAAGTCAGGATATTGCCGAGAATTTTCATATTTCTCAAAAACTGTATGGTCGAGAACAAGAATTGAATCAACTTTTAACAGCTTTTGAGAAAGTGAGCCAAGGAGCAACTAGAATGGTCTTGATTTCTGGTTATTCAGGTATTGGCAAATCTGTTTTAGTCAATGAAATTCACAAACACATTACACACCAAAGAGGACAGTTTATTAGTGGTAAATTCGAGCAATTGAAACGAGATATTCCTTACACTGCTATTGCTCAGGCTTTTCAAGACTTAATCCGAAAAGTGTTAAGTGAACCAGAAATAACGCTACAAACTTGGAAAAAGAAAATTTTAGAAGCTTTAGGCAATAATGGTCAAATTATTATTGATGTGATTCCTGAAGTCGAAAAAATTATTGGCCAACAGCCACCAGTTGAACAGCTAGGAGGAATTGAAAATCAAAATCGATTTTATTTATTATTTAAACGATTTCTGGGTGTTTTTTGTCAAAATGAACATCCTTTAGTTATGTTTCTTGATGATTTACAGTGGGTTGATTTACCGTCTCTAAAGTTAATTGAGCAATTAATGTCAAATCCCGACAACCAATATTGTCTCATGATAGGGGCATATCGAGATAATGAAGTTAGTTCTACTCATCCTCTAATGCACACCTTAGAGAAAATTAATCAATCAAAAGTCCCAGTCAATGAGATTACCCTTTACCCCTTAAAAATTAAGCACATTAATCAATTAGTTGCTGATACCCTAAGTTGCTCAACAGAATTTTCAAAACCTTTAGCTGAATTAGTTGCCAAAAAAACTGGAGGCAATCCTTTTTTCCTGACTCAACTTCTTTATTCTTTGCATACAAAAAAATTATTAATATTTTACCCTTCTCAATCTTTTCCTCATGTAGAAGATAATAAACAAGGTTATTGGCAATGGGATATAGAGCAAATTGAAAGCGTGTCCATTACTGATAATGTGGTTGATTTGATGATCGGTAAAATAGAAAAGTTAGATGAAATAACCCAACATGTTCTTAAATTAGCCGCCTGTATTGGCAACCATTTTAATTTAGAAATTCTTTCTAAAGTCAATAATAAATCTCAAATAGTCACGGCTAGAGAAATACAGTTTGCTCTAGATGAAGGATTGGTAATTCCTCTAGACAATAACTATAAAATTCCTCTGCTTTGGAATTCAGAAGATATTTTAAATAAGACTTCAGAAACTTCTTCCGAGTATTCTAAATACATTCTCTACAATTTTTTGCATGACAGAGTACAACAAGCTGCTTATTCGTTAATTCCAGAAACGAAAAAAAAGCAAGCTCACTTACAAATTGGTCGTATACTACTGAAAAATATTAAAGAGGATGAGTTACAGGATAATATTTTTGATGTTGTCAATCAACTTAATGAAGGAGCTGCCTTAATTACTGAGCAATTAGAAAAAGATGAGTTAGCTAAATTAAATCTTCAAGCTGGGAAAAAAGCAAAAGCATCAACGGCTTATGAATCTGCTCTTAAATATTTACAATCAGGGCTAGAACTATTAGCAATGAGTAGCTGGGAAAATCGCTACCAATTAACCCTAGAACTTCATTTAGAAACCTTGGAAATTCTCTACTTGAATGGCAAATTAGATCTAGCTACAGATCTGGCATCTGTTGTCCTAATCAAAGCCAAAAATCTCCTTGATAAAGTTAAAGTATATGAGCTAAGAATCCAATTTTATCGTTCTCAATTTCAACTAGAATTAGCCATAGATAGCGGACTAGAAATTTTAAAACTGCTGGGACTTACTTTGCCCAAAAAACCAAGTATATCGAATATTTTTGATAAACATCTTCAGATAAAATTACTGCTTAAAAAAAAACAGATTGAAGATTTAGCTAATCTACCAACAATAAAAGATTTCAATCAACTTGCAGCTATAAAGATTTTATCGACTCTTATTTCTCCTGCCTATTCAACGGATCGAAACTTATATTATTTGATTATTATTAGCCTACTCTATATCCATATCAAATATGGAAATTCTGATCTGGCTTCTCTCGCATATGTTTTTTATGGCTCTTACTTATGTGAGACAGTTGAGGACATTGACTTGGGCTATCAATTTGGTCAATTGTCCTTAAAAATATTAGATAAATTTAATGCCCATCCGCTAAGAACAATAGTTTTACATATGTTTCATGGTTTTATTAAACACTGGAGGGATGATGCCAATAGAGAACTCAAATCTTTAGTTGAGGCAATTCAAACTGGACTTGAATACGGAGAAATAGTATATAGTAACTATGCTGGTTCAAACTATTGCTATCACTTACTGTTTTTTACTGGAGAAAATTTACAATTTATTAGAAAAGAAGTTAATAAATATATAAATTTATTTTCAAAGTATAATGATAAATACGGATACGATTTTTTTAATTTTTGTGGAAATCTCTGTTCAATTTTAATCAATCTTAATGTTGATAAAACTTTTTTAAATAATTGGAATTGGAATGATAAGGAAATAGATTTTTATATAAACACTGAGTCATATATTTTTGTTTTTTTTGGTGGATTTTTTAAGTACGTACAATTATATTTTTTCAAAAATTATTTGAAAGCTATTAAATATAGTAGCTTATGTGAAAAATATAAAGCTTTTGGGTCTGGTAGTATTTTAATTCCTCAACATAACTTTTATGAATCTCTTATTCTTTTAGCTGTTGCCTCCAAGAATGACAAAAATAAGCAAAAACAATCGCTTCAAAAAGTATCACTAAATCAGAAACAAATGAAAAAATGGGCGTACTATGCCCCAACAAATTATCAAAATAAATACGATTTAGTAGAAGCAGAGAAAGCGCGAGTTTTAGGACAAAATTGGCAAGCTCAAGAACTTTATGAAAAAGCAATTCAAGGTGCTAAAAAATCTGAATTTATCCACGAAGAAGCCATAGCTTACGAACGCGCAGCAGAATTTTATCTCTCTCTGGGTAGAGAAGAAATAGGAAAACTATACCTAAGAAATGCCCGTCATTGTTATTCTCGTTGGGGCGCTTTAGCCAAAGTTAAAGCCCTAGAATCGGAGTACCCACAGTTTCTAATGGATATAAACGACCGAAAAGAAAACCAAAGCTTTAATACAACTGAATTTACTGATGGTACGAATCCCCAAGTACTCGATCTGATGACAGTTACCAAAGCCTCTCAAGTATTAGCTAGCGAAATTAAACTGGATCAATTGCTGGCTAAGTTAATGAAAACTGTAATTGAAAATGGCGGTGCTCAAAAAGGCTTTCTGATACTGGAAAAAGATAGTAGATGGGCGATCGCAGCTGAAAGTACAGTAGATTCTGATGACGTTACTTTAGTGCGATCGCTTCCCATTGACTCTGTAGATGATGATCGCCAGACACCTATCCTACCAGTTGCGATCGTTAACTATGTTGCCCGTACTCAAGAAAATGTAGTTCTTAATAACGCGACTGAAGAAGAACAGTTTATCCGCGATCCCTACATCGTCGCTACTCAACCAAAATCGATTCTCTGTACTCCTTTATTAAATCAAGGCAAACTAAGCGGTATTTTATATTTAGAAAACAATTTAACCACAGGTGCATTTACGAGTGATCGCATTGAAGTTTTAAGAATTCTTTCTGCTCAAGCTGCTATCTCGATTGAAAATGCCCGTCTCTACGGACAGCTAGAAGACTATAACCGAAATCTAGAACTGAGAGTAGAAGAGCGTACTCAAGAACTCTCACAAACCCTAGAAATTCTCAAAGCTACCCAAGCCGAACTGCTCTTTGAAAACGAGTTACTCAAAAGTGCTGAACAACCCTCAACCTTTGATTATCAAGTAGGGGGAAGTTTGCCGATAGATGCTCCCACTTACGTCGTGCGCTCGGCAGACCGTTATCTCTACAAGGCGTTGAAGCGCGGGGAGTTTTGTTATATTCTCAATCCTCGGCAGATGGGCAAGTCAAGCCTGATGGTACGCATGATGCATCACCTCCAGCATGAGGGATTTCGCTGCGGGGCGATCGATCTGACGCGCATTGGCAGCGAAAACGTTACGCCTGACCAATGGTACAAAGGCGTGACAGTAGAGCTATGGCGAAGTTTTGGTTTACTAAGAAAGGTTAATCTAAAAACTTGGTGGCAAGAGCAAGGAGATATTTCTCCGGTTCAGAGGTTGAGTCAATTTATTGAAGAAATTTTGCTAGTTGAAGTTGCTCAAAATGATGATACTATCCCTAGAAACCTGATAATTTTTATCGATGAAATTGATAACCTCTTGGGCTTGAATTTTCCAGTTAATGACTTTTTTGCTCTAATTCGCTCCTGTTATAATCAGCGCAGTATTAATCCAGAGTATCGACGTTTAACCTTCGCTCTTTTTGGAGTTGTCACTCCTGGCGACTTAATTACTGACCACCAAAGAACGCCCTTTAACATTGGTCAGACCATTCAATTAGAAGGCTTTAAAGAGCATGAAGCGCAACCTTTACTTCAGGGATTGACCGAGAAGGTAAGCAATCCTCAAACAGTCTTAAAAGAAGTGTTAGCCTGGACTAGTGGTCAGCCTTTTTTGACCCAAAAGCTATGTAAACTCATCCGCAATTCTTCATCTTTTATCCCTACCAACAAAGAAGCCGAATGGATTGAAAATTTAGTGCGAACAAAATTAATAGAAAATTGGGAATCACAGGATGAACCAGAGCATTTTAGAACCATTCGCGATCGCCTCTTCAAGAGCGAACAATCCGTTCGGTTACTAGAACTCTATCGACAAATTTTGCATCAAGGAGAGATGGTTGCAGTCGATAGTTCACAGGAAAGAGAATTGCTTTTGTCGGGGCTAGTAGTCAAGCAACAGGGAACATTGAGAGTTCAGAACCGTATTTATGAATTGATATTTGTTTGATTTACGAAAAATTCTCATGTATGCTTTAAAAACCACACTTGCGACCGCTTCTGTTGAATTTCCCAGGTGTGTCTTCAATCAGTGATGGGTTCAAGCCCTCACTGATTGCAATTTTGAATTGATTTGACAAATGTGCAATCACTCTACCTCTCACGAGTGAGTTCAAACTGAGTTGGGATGGAATAGTAAAACTATTCGCAAAAAGCAATGTTATTTTTCATGAGTTTTTCTATGAGTTCTGGGATGAGTTTTATGAGTTTCACAGACTAAGAAAAAAACTAATATCAAAGGCAAATAACTGCGATTGAAGCTCACATTCCGCACTCTCAACTGTACATTAATTGAAGGAAAGAATAAAAGTTACGGTTAACTTTACAACTACGTTGAAGGCAAAAATCATGACATTTTTCACACATTTAATAACAATCATTTATTTGAAGTGATATTAAAAGTATCCTTATTAAATTCAATAAAAATTTATCATGATTACAATAGATCATTCTCCGCTATCTAATACATTAGGTGTTCTAGCATTAACTTGCTACATTATTACCTTGCTTCCTACAATTCTCAGAATAGTTTTTCCTCAAATTAAAGAAACTGGTATTCCTAAGTGGCTGCTAAAATACCGTCGAATCATCGGCATTCTCGCATTCTTTTTAGCCTTTTTTCATGGTTTTCTTCTAGTTCAAAAAAGAAACATTGATTTTTTTGATCCAAAGACATTTTGGATTTATTTGCAGGGAATATCTACTTTCATTATCTTTACAATCCTGGCTATAACCTCTAACGATTGGAGTGTAAAGAAGTTTAAGAAGAACTGGAAGCAATTGCACAAACTTACTTACTTAGCCATGTTTCTTTTAACCTGGCATGTGTGGGATAAAATGTCAGGGCATTGGACATATTTAACGCCTATTGCCATCGTATCGATTACCGGAATCACTACGCTATTTCTGATTCGACTTAGTATTGAACGCCAGAATAAGCAACAAAAAAAGATAAATACAGCATAGCAGAGCAAGTTACCAATAAAGACCGCTAAGTAAAGTTGCTAGTTATGATTTGGAGCCTATAGTTAATGTCAAAACTAATCTTCAATAAGGTTTCAGCAGCTTTAGTAATTACCCTAGCAGTCCTGAGCAGCTTTAGTTTTTCTGGTTTGCTTTCACGATTCAAAACTCACCCTTCTACCTTTATATCTTTGCCTAATCTCCAACCTGCTCATATCTTAAAAGGACATTCGATCTGGATTTATGCGATCGCTATTAGTCCGGATGGTAAAACTTTAGCTAGTGGTAGCTATGATGGCACGATTAAGATTTGGAATCTGCATACTGGCAAATTACTCCACACCTTTAAAGGTCATGCTGATGCAGTTAAGTCCCTCGCCATTAGCCGTGACAACGATACTCTGATCAGTGGTAGTTGGGATAACCGGATTAAAGTTTGGAATCTAGAAACTGGGGAATTGCTGCGTACCCTTAATGGTCATGTTGATGATGTGAAGTCTGTTGCGATCGCTTCAAAAGGTTTTCTAGTTGCTAGTGGCAGTGCCGACAAGACGATCAAACTTTGGAATCTCCAAACAGGGAAACAATTACAGTCACTTCAAGATACTGACACTTTAGAGTCTGTTGCCTTTAGTCCCGATGATAGAACCTTAGCCAGTGGTAGTAGTGACGGCACAATTAAAATTTGGCAACTAGACACTCAACAAAGAAAAGAAAGTGCAGTGCTGACACACACTTTAGTCGGGCATTCTCAAGGAGTATTATCTGTTGCCTTTAGTCCAAATGGACAGATCCTAGCCAGTGGCAGTGCAGACAAGACTATCAAGCTTTGGCGGGTTAACGATTGCCGATTGCTGCACACACTGGTGGGACATTCCGCCAAAGTTTTGTCTGTAACTTTTAGCCCTGATGGGCAAATCTTAGCCAGTGGCAGTGCATATAAAACGATTAAGCTCTGGTATCCGCCTACAGGCAAAGCATTAAGCAGCATTGCAGGACACAGCAAACCAGTTTGGTCGGTTGCCTATAGCCCCGATGGAAAAACTTTAGCTAGTGGTAGTAGCGACGAAACCATCAAAATTTGGCCTGTGTCCATCTATAAAACCTTCCCAAGCTAAAACTCAAACACTAGAGAACACGCTTTTAGGGAGACAAAAAGTTAATAGGAGAATGCAAAATGACAAACCACAGTTGAAATCTTTCATCAGTTTTACCAATCCCAAAATCCAAACTAAAAGTCAAACTACAAATTTACTCAAGAGGAAAAATGAAAGATACCGTTGTCATTCCCTGGAACAACATTTACCTGGAAGCTGTACGCAGATTCGGCGGCGCACCCGGCCCCATTGCTCGCATTGGAGCGATGATGCACATTGCAATGTTTGATGCGATTAATGCTCTTTCCGGCAGCCCTTATAAGGCGTATTTGTCTAACCTACCAGATATAGTCGAAGGCGCAGATCCTGCCATGAGTGCAGCCTATGCCGCACGCAAAGTTTTGCTGCAAACGATTAGCACGCTTATCGATCAATCTGTGAGCAGTCCAGGCGGAGTACCCAGTATTTTCGAGCCCTATCAAGTCAATGCAAGCTTTGATCCTGAATCATTTTTACATGATTGCATGAAGACTTTCAAAATGACCTGGAAAGAAGATGCTTCTAATCCCTCGCAACAGTTTGGTGAGGCTGTTGCAGAGGCAATTTTGCAAGAGCGCGAAAATGATGGCTCCCAAAATGCAAATAACCCTCCTGTTATAGAGTTTGGTTTTACTTCAGGTGATTGGCTCCAAACAGGTTCAGGAGGGGCAGTGACACCCCAATGGGGTAAAGTTAGACCATTTGGTGGATGGCAAACTGAACAAGTCAATGATTTTCTACCGAACGCCTTGAACGTCAACAAGTTTAGTAACTACTACGAATTGCTGCAAAGTCGGGATTATGCAGGTCAAGTTAATGAAGTACAACGACTGGGTGAAGCTCATTCCCCAGAACGAACACGAGAGGAAACAGAAATCGCTTTCTTCTGGGCTAACGACCTGAACGGTACTTCTAAACCACCAGGACAGCTCTACGTCATCACTCAAATTGTGGCTAAACAAGAGGGAACCGTACAAAGCCTGCTTGAAGCCGCACGTTTATTTGCACTTGTTGGCATAGCTATGGCTGACGCTGGCATCATTGCTTGGTATGTGAAATATCTGTTTCCTAATGAAATAGACCAGAACAATTTAATTCGTCTGTGGCGTCCAGAAACGGCCATTCGGGAAGCTGGTACTGACAATAACCCCGACACAGTACCAGACCGTAATTGGCAACCTCTCTCAGCGATGGTTGATGGCACGCGTTTCTCACCACCCTTTCCTGCGTATATTTCTGGTCATGCCACCTTTGGTGCAGCACACGCAGCGATGATGCGGCTTTTCTTTGGGCGGGATTCTATCTCCTTCACCGCAACGACCGAAGATCCAAACGCTTTGCGTGATGAGAATGGGATTAAACTCACCCGTACTTTTACAAGCTTTACAGAAGCGGCACGGGAGAACGGTAGAAGTCGGATTTATCTTGGTGTCCACTACCAATTGGATGCCGAGGGCGGCTTTGAGTCGGGGACAAAAGTTGCTGAATTTGCTTTCAATAGAGTTTTGCAATGCGGCTGACCTTAATTAAATAGAAGTAGTTCAATGAGGGTGCGATCGCGCCCTCAAGAATCATTTGTAATAACCTAAGTTGCGCCGCAAAGTCATGCGATCGCCTGCTTGACGAGCATTTCTACTAGTTCTTCCTTCAGCAGATGGTTGAGTCTTTCTCTATCTAGTTTTCTTTGTTCGCGATTGCGATACTCTACCCTTCTTGCCCTTTTTATCAAAAATCTACTACCTGAATTCTTACAAAGAATAAAACTTTATTTTTCAAAAACATTTAACATTTGAAAATGGAAAATAGTTAGATATACTTAAATGTAATCTGATGCTACTTCGACAATTTTAGGCTTTTTATATTTAGTATCCTCGAAATGTAAAATCTTATATTATCGTTCAAGATTTCTGAATTTTCACCTTATTTTTTGAATTTCAATACTTACTAATGGATAATGTTATAGACATATTTAAAAGTATGGAATTAAGAAAATTATTAGATAAAACTATACAAAGAGACTTTAGACGGATAGTGCAGTGACTATGAATGCTTCATCAAGATATTGGAAAATTTGGCTAATTAATCCTGCTGCGGAAAAGTTAGGGTATAAACAAATTCTAGTTCCCATTGCTCAAGAGTTTGCAAATAGTCAAGTCTTTGATTTAGAAGATAATAACGCACAAAATATTTTATTATCGTGTTTTTACATAAAAACATCTCAACAGGATGTAGTTAGCCGCGCTAAAGCAGGTCTTTGCCTCAGATGTTATGTTTCAGAGTCAATACTAAAAGAATGTAAAAAAATAGACTCTTTATTTGGTGGAACCAAGCAATTTACTTATCGGGATTTATTACCGTTTGTTCTCAATGATGATGGACAAAAACTAATTGTTTTAGATCGAGACGGTAGAACTCAACTAATGGTAGATGACAATGGTCAAATTAAAGTATCAAATTATAAGTTATTTTCTGTCACGGTGTTGCAAACATTTAATGCTGATTTACAATCTCGGATGAGCTTGGATAATTGGGCATGTTTACAAACAAAACAAAATTCGGAGTTGAAGAATTTTTTATCTGAGTTTGGTTTTAAGCATCTAAGTGACTGGGCGCTGTTAAATAGAGCTAGAACGAAACAACTTGAAATTTTATTAGCCCAAGAACGCTATGTTGTCGAAGCTTTTCATGCTGTTTATCGTCGAGACAGACAGCAACAACAAAGCAGGGGAGCCAAAAGATGTCCAGATCCAACTAATGCTCAATTGCAGGAAATGTTAATTTATTTGCAGCAGCACCATGTTTCGATTAATACTCCTGCACAGTTGATGAAAGAACTTAAGCAAGTTGCTCTACAGCTAAGAAAATATGATATCTGGAGTTCTAGAGAATCTTTAGATATGTATAATGCTGAAAGCGCTACCTATGTACTAAGACGCGATTTACCTGCTGATTCCCTTAATGAGGTAGATGTAGAACAACAAGAGTTTTTACAGTTTTTACACAAGCATCTTTGTTCAACTTTAGCTGAAACAATTAAGCAAGAAGTAGAAGCTAATATTAAAAAATTACAAACAAGTAATAAGTATGCACCTTTCGTAGACAAATATGTTCAAGGATTGCAAATGTATTACCGTCAGACAATGTCTTTAAAAGAAATTGCTCCCCAGTTGGGGATGACAAGTTGGGATCAAGCAAGAAGAATTTTGAATCCAGGAGAACTTTTATCAAAAGTACGTGCTAAAACGATAGAGCAAATGTTAGAAAGTATTTTAAAAAAAGCCGCAGAAAAAGGTTTTACTAAAATTCCACCATCAGCAAATTATCTCAAAACTCTAACAGAACAAATTGAATCCTATGTTGATGGAGAAATTTTTCAAGAAGCTGCGGAAGAAATCAGAGCGGGAAAAAATCGGACTATGAATAGTGCATATGCCGAGCAACTTCGTTCTTATCTTCTATTTTCAAGACAGAATGAATAAAGCAGTTCTGATCAATATTGGGAGTGGTGATTTAAACAGTGGCTTTCCTAGAGTTACGGTTCAATTATGGGTGAGTGGGTATTCACGACCTCAGCAATTTGTTGGTAGCTTACCTGCTGCTCCAGTTTTGGTGGAACTGTACAGACATTGGCAATCAATATATAAATATCTTTGCAGTCGGTTAGTGGATGCGAAAGAATTCCGCAAGCAACCGATCGCTAAATATATAGATGACGATGAAGATGACGAATTAGAAATAGCAACCGAAGGGATTACTAATATTTCACAAGTTAGTTTTAATGAAGTTTGTCAGCTTTTAGAAAAAAATCTCAATACATGGCTAAATACGCCGACCTTTTTCTGTATCGATCGCCAAGTGCGATCGCAACTCGATCCAGAATCAGAAATTCAGGTGACGCTTGAAACCAATGATGATTTACTGCGTCGCTTACCTTGGCATTGTTGGCAGTTTCTGAAAGATTATCCGAAAGCTGAATTGGCGCTTTCTCAACCTGAATATATCCGTCAGGTACAGAAACAACGATCAACTCAAAAGGTAAGAATATTAGCAGTTTTAGGTGATACAAATGGAATTGATTTAGCAGCAGAACAAAGATTTCTGGAAAATTTGCATGATGCACAAATAAAGTTTTTAGTTAATCCTTCGCAACAAGAATTAAATAAGCAATTGCTTCACCCTCAAGGTTGGGAAATCCTATTTTTTGCCGGTCACAGTCAAACTGAAGGCCAAACAGGAAGAATTTATCTTAATGAAAATGATACGAAAAATAGTTTGACCATCGAAGAATTGCAAGCAGACTTGAAAATTGCGATCGCCAATGGTTTAAAGTTAGCAATTTTTAATTCCTGCGATGGGTTGGGATTGGCAAATAGCTTGGAAAAGTTATATATTCCGACGATAATTGTCATGCGCGAACAGATACCCAATCGAGTCGCGCAAGAATTTTTTAAGCATTTTTTGAGTGCTTTTGCTCTTTCTCATTTATCGTTATATGTATCTGTACGACAAGCACGGGAACAATTAAAAACACTAGAAACTGAATTTCCTGGTGCTTCTTGGTTGCCTGTAATTTGTCAAAATCCTGCTGTCGAACCACCAACTTGGTTAAACATTGGTGAATCGGTTCGTTTAATTCTTTCCTCCGAACAGATATACGCTCTACAAAAGATTTTACTGAATTTGATTGGGCCAATTGCCTCAATTTTATTGCAACAAAAGTTAACACAGGTAGGAAACTCTGAGGATTTGGTGGAGCGATTATTGCCCCATTTATCTTTTAGTCAACAAGTTGAATTCCAACAACAGGTTAAGTTACTTTTAGAACAATCAGAATTTACCTTAGAAGACTCTGAAGATTTGGTTGATGAGCAAGATAAGATAGTTGATGAAGAATTTATTTGCGTAATCGAACAAATTTTAGCTGAGGTAATCGGGCCGATTGCTCCGATTTTGATTCAACAAGCCTTAAGTTTGGGCAATCAAAATCCTACAACATTTGTTGAAACTTTAGCTGCAAAAATTTCCGATCCTCAACTACGCTTGAAATTTCAACAGTGTGTCAAAATAATTCTTAAAGAAGGCAGAAGGTAATTAGATGTAGATACCTGTGGAAGCCGTACCAACGGATACGCCGCTACCGATGGAAGCCCTCCACGTCTACGCGTCTTGTGACTCCATCTAATTTAAAGACCGCTAAATCTGCATATTTAGTGGGATCTTAAACCCAGTTAGGACAAGGCTAATTATGCTTTTCTAAAAACATTATCCTTTCCCTTCTGCCCTCTGCCTTGTCCGGAGGACTGATAAAATTAACGTTGCGCCTGATTAAGTAAATCCATCGCAATCAACAAACTCGATCTCATCCGTTCAAAGGCGATCGCTAATAAACCGATTTCATCTTTAGAGTCTTCTTGAAAGTTGCTACTCATATCACCCGTACTGATAGCATTGGCGGTGTTGGCAATTTTTTTAATTCGCACAATCACAACTTTTTTCAACAAGAAATTAATCAGTAATGCCACTGCAATAAAGATACCAATTACTACGCCCATAACCTTGAAAAAAGCGCTTCTGGCGTTGTCAAACACTTCCTCAGAAGGTACATAGACAATTTGAGTCGCCACAATATCGTTCAACTTCCAGCCAAAACCCCGTTCACCGTAAGTAGCTAACAAACTTTTTGGTGCAATCTCTGGGCTGGAATGACACTCAAGACATTGCTTTTCTTGAATAACAAACGGACGAGCAGTGTAAAACTTTGTCCCATTTGGAGTTGAACGAAAACCAGTGATTTCCTGGCGTTGAGGTTGTGATTTAAACTCCTCAACTAATCTGGTTTCAAAATCGTCTGCTTGATCTATTGGATTGGTTGGATTCAGAGTCGCATCCTTGTAATGAAAGTCTTTATATACAGCGTTTTTACTGAGATAGCGGGAAACTTCTCTTACCGAATAAGTCGGAATTGCTTCGGGAATAAATTCTAAAGCAGTTTCAAGCTTGGGTCTTAACAATGGATTCACGTGGTCTTGAGTATAAAATCTTAATGAATTCATCGTGTACATGAGTAGTTCTGCCTGAATTGAAATCTCATGCTGCGCTCTTTGATAAAGTACATTAGAGAGCGTTACACCGCTCAAGATGATACCGACTAGAAAAGCAAGAATTAAAAGAGTATTAAATTTGGTATTAATATTGATATTTTGAAAGCGAGTATTTAATTTAACCATGTTAATGTTTAAAACTCCCGCTCATGATTCATATTTGGCTAGGTAAAAATATCAGCCTCAATTATTTTAACGATTTCGATGACATCCTACTGAATTAAGGCTAACGCACTCATTACGTATTTATAAGGGCTTGAGATTGTGTATCGTGAGAGTGCATATGCCGAATCACTCCACATCTATATTAAAAAGTGGAGACTTTCTGTTAGGATAGCCGCTATGCGTCTATAAACCTCATTTAAGCACGCTTGGTGCTTACTACGAACTCCTAATAGCCTGTCAAAATCTTTGTTGCAGACTACTAGTAATTTCTTACATTTATTTACCTCCATACAAAAGGTAGGTATGGCGAATTCAACTTCTTCTCAGGATTTAAGACTTTTGCTACCAGAAACTGTTTGGTTAGAACCCGAACATTTTTTATTAGCAAACCAAACCAGTTCTCAACAGACGACTAATGCCAGTAATTCTTGGCAAGTCTATCTTAATACGTTAGCACTACTTGCTTTTGAGGTATGGTTACGCGATCGCTTACCGGAGCAAGTCGTTTCTGTTGATATCAGTGCGATTGCAACTGCTGGTAATCTTAAAGTTGGCGAGTACAAGTTTTGCGCGTTCGCCACCGAAAATTTACTCGATGAGATTGTCAATATACCGCAAGAGTTAATTGAGCAACCACAATTAGCAGCCCATTTTTATGTACTACTTGAGGTATTAGAAGAAGAAGAAGAAGTTGTAATTAGAGGCTTTTTACCTTACAAGAAATTAGTCGAGATGAAAAGTAATTTAGAATTGCCCGTAAGTGACGGTTATTATCAACTGCCACTGTCTTTTTTTGATATTGAACCGAACCATCTATTACTCTACCACCGTTATGTACAAGCATCCGAATTTTCTGTACCTGTTGCGGATACTCAAGTTACTCAAGTCAGCGAAAATTTATCGAAAAGTTTACACTTAACTACCATTAAATTAAGTCAATGGTTACAAGGGGTAATTGATGAAGGTTGGCAAATAATAGATTCTCTTTCCAACCCAGAATTAAGTTTAGCTTTTAGTACCAGAAATATTGAGCAAGGTGCTCAAAGAGCAAAGATTATTGATTTCGGGATAGATTTGGGTAGTAAAAAGGTCGTACTGCTAGTCAATATATCTCCTGACATATCTGCTAGTACTCAAGATAAAATTAGTGTTTTAGCCCAGCTATATCCAATAAATGGAGAAAGATTTTTACCGCAAAATATCAAATTATTTCTGCTATCTAAAGCTGGAAAAAACCTCCAAGAAGTTACTGCTAGAGTTCAAGATAATTACATTCAACTGAAACCTTTTAAGGGCGAATATGGGAAAAGATTTAGTATCCAAGTAAGTTTGGGAGATATAAGTGTTAAAGAAAATTTTGAATTGTAAAATTTGTAGTAAGCACTCTTTGTGCTTACTACAAACTATATGTGTAGCTCCAATTTTAAGAATTGGTATAATTACAGTTATCCCATATAAATTTAGTATAAATTTAGAGATGTAAGTTAACTACATCTCTATCAAGAGATTATATAAAGTATTTCAATGTTTATTTGCCAAAGATATCCCACTCAAAATAGCGTAATTTTACTAAACAATCGTAATAATTCGAGCAATGATACTAGAAATCATCTGAATATTACTAATAATATTCACTGTATTATTCACTCTTTTGAGCGCATTGTCTAAAGATGTAATAGCCCGACTAAGTTCTATCTCTAAAGGCTTCATTCTCGCCAATAGACTTTCTAAATTATGCTTTTCTAATTCGTGAAGATAATTATCATAATATTGTCGCTGGTTAAGAAAAGCTTTTTTCTTTGATTCATCTTGTTCTTTCTCAAATGCAAGTTGAACTTCTGCTGAATAAAGTTTTAATACCTGTTCTCTCATTTTACGTAATAAGTTCTTATCAGTTAACATTGTTCTGATTCTCCTTTTATTTTGATTATTGGTTATTTTCTAATAATGCTAAAAACGAATCAATGTCTCTTAAGGAATTATTGAGACGTTCTGAGTTAATTTTCCCTTCTACAGAAGCTTTATAAATATCTTTAAAATCCTCTAAAGCATAGCTAGCTTGTTCTATTTCTCTAACGTGTTTGTCTATTAAAAATATTTGTTTTCGTTCTTGAATCCATTGTGGTACTAATTCATCTGCAATTGGTTGTTCTTCTATCAGTGGACGAATAACAAGGCGTTGCTCTCGCGCTTGTTGAATTAATTCAATTCTGTATTTCATTGATTCACCAAGCGATTTAAGTATTTCTTGTTGAATTGTTAGTTCTTTAAGAATTGTTGGATTGCGTTTTTCAAGTTCTTCTTTCAATACGCCATCAATTTTAGAGTGAACAATAAGTTTACCTATATTTCCAAATAAAGATAGACGCGGCGATGAACTATTAGCCTGAAGCTTAGAGCCAATCTTTTGAAGATTACTTGTAATACCATCTATTTCTATTTTTGTTTGTTCAGGTGCATCGGAATGAGCAAGTTCTTTTAATTTAGTAAAATAGTCTTGTAAAAGTTGATTATGCTCGCGGATATCAGAAATAGTTGCTAGCATTTCCCGATCCATTCTGTTAGAATCTTGATAATTTTTCAAGGTTTGATTTGATGATCTGTCATTTAGCAATAATTTCTCGGAACTTGCATCGATTTGTAGTTCGCTAGCCTTAATTAATAATTTGTCAACAGCACTTGTATATTTATTACCTGCTTCTGTAAGTTTCTGGTATTCTTTGCTATAACGACAACCCGTTGATAAAGTTGCAACCACAGTAGCTAAGATAAACGTTTTGCTAAATTTATTGAGCATAATTTCTAATCCTTTATTTGATTGTTTGTATTTCTACTGCATATTTGCTGTACTAGGATATAGGAGTGATTAGATTTAACTTATGCAGTAATAATGGCTACTATGACGTGATAGTTGCAATTTAAATTAACTTATGCAGATAAAAGTGGCATTGCTGATTTCATCTATGAAAATAATTTTGCGTAATGCCAAAACCCTTGTAGAGAGACGATATATCGCCTCTCTACATCCTGATTCATATTGCGATTCAGCAACGCCAAAAGAGTTATACAACTTGTGTGCAGACGTATCGCAAATAATAACTGCTCACCCACACATCTGAACCATTACCTGTTTTATTAATGAATCGGTGTTCTAGGAGATTGAGATGCACTTAACTCCTCAATTTTTTTTCGTGCATTCTCCAAATACTTTAGCTTTTTTTGCTTTTGATAAAGGTCTGCTGCTTTCTGATAATTCTCGATCGCTTCGTGCTTCTTTCCTTTGATAAGAGTTTGGGTAAAACCCATAGCATAGTAGGCATCAGCATTGTTAGAATCAATCGCGATCGCCTGTTTATAATCTTCGCTTGCCCGTTCGTGATTGCCCATACTGGAGTAGGCAATGCCTCTGTTAATGTAAGCATCAGCATTTTTACGATCTATCTCGATCGCCTGTTCATAATCTTTGATCGCCTGTTCGTGTTTTTTTTGAGTAGAGTAGGCAATACCTCTGTTAATGTAAGCGGCAGCATTTTTAGGAGCGATCCTATCAATCACCTGAGTGTAATCCTTAATAGCCAGAGCATATTGTTTCTGCCGGAAGTAAATAACCCCTCTATTGACATAAGCATCCGCTGTTTGTTCGGCATTATTAGAATCGGGATTTTCAATAATTTTGGTATATTTCGCAATCAGTTTTTTGTCAGGTTGTTCGCTTCCTCTTGTATAGTAGTCTTGTGCGATCGCCTGTAGGGCTGGAGAAAAATCTTCTGGAGTAAGGGTAGACGAAGATGGAGGAGAGTTTTGAGATGTAACTAAAGCTGGTACATCATCGCACAGATGGCGATCGCTCTCCTCTAAATTTAGGTTCTGATTTAGATACGGGAGCATCCAATTGCAAGCCCGTTGCATCAGTTCGTCAGATGATTGAATTGGCCACAATTTAACGCTACCATCACTCCCCACAGTCGTCAGTAATTTACCATCAGAACTTAAACTAATACTGTTAACAGCAGATTGTTGAGTTTGCCATGCTGCTAATGGTAATTGCCCTTTAGGGTCTTGCAAATTCCACAATAGTATGCGACCTTTATCATCGCTGCTAATAATCCTTTGAGTGTCTGGGCTAAAAGTTACTGAGGTGATTTGAGGGCCATATATTTGAAATATTCTTTCCCATTTACCTTGTAAATTCCACAAACGAATAGTACCGTCTTCACCACCACTAACTATTTGCTTGTCATCTGAACTAAACGCCACACTATTGACATCGCCCAAATGAGCTTTAAATGGTTTGCCCAAGGGTTTACCTTGCAAGTTCCACAAACGAATAGTACCGTCAGTGCCATCATTACCACCACTAACTATTTGCTTGTCATCTGAACTAAACGCCACACTCTTAACAGCACCTAAATGAGCTTTAAATGGTTTGCCCAAGGGTTTACCTTGCAAGTTCCACAAACGAATAGTACCGTCCTCACCACCACTAACTATTTGCTTGTCATCTGAACTAAATGCCACACTCTTAACAGCACCTAAATGAGCTTTAAATGGTTCGCCCAAAGGTTTACCTTGCAAGTTCCAAAAACGAATAATACCGTCTTCACCGCCACTAACTATTTTCTTACCATCCGTACTCAAACTAATCGCACTTAAATTAACACTGCTTGCATGCTTATTATGTTCAAACTTCTTTAATTCCCGACCCTGTAAATCCCAGATGCGAACCATCGTATCATCGCTGCTACTCGCTAATTGCCGACCATCTGGACTAAAACTCACACTTCTAACTGGCCCTTTATGACCGACAAATGTCTCCAATTCCTTACCTTGTAAACTCCAAACCTTAACAGTACCGTTTCCTCCTGCGCTAGCCAATCGCCTACCATCTAAGCTGAATACTATACTCCAGAGTTTGTCTTGTTGTGCATTCCATTCTTGAACGAACTCACCCTGTAAGTTCCACAGTCGCACAAAGCCGTCTTCTCCAGCACTAGCAAGTAGTTTACCATTTGGGCTAAAACTCAGACTGGTTGCAGGGCCTTTAGTACCTGCAATTTTTTTTAACTCCTGACCCTGAAAGTTCGACAAGCGTATAGTTCCATCATCTGACGCACTTGCTATTAGCTGACCATTCGGACTAAAACTAAGATTTTTGACTGGCTTCTGATGCCCTTTTAATTCTACTGATAACTGACCCTGCAAGTTCCACAAACGTGCAGTATTGTTATCTCCTGCGCTAACCACGAACTTACCATCACGGCTAAACTCAATCTCCCACAATTTACCTTGTTGTGCATTCCATTCTGTAACTGACTCATCCCGTAAATTCCACAAACGCACAAATCCGTCATCTCCAGCAGTTGCAACTAGCTGGCCACTAGGGCTATATTTGATACTTCTTACCGAACCTTCGTGTTTTTCAAATCTCTGCAATTCCTTACCCTGCAAATTCCACAAGCGGGCTGTACCGTCATCTCCACCGGTAGCCAATTGCTCGCCATCTGGGCTAAAAACCACACTTCTAACGGGGCGATCGTAACCTTCCAAGCGGTTGCGTTCTCTGACTGTATAAACTGCTCGTTGTAGGGTTCCTTCGATTTCTTTCTGTAGCAGAGGACTGGGTGGGTAAATCTGTAAAAGTGGTTTTTTAAGAGTATTTCCTGCTTGCAAAATCTCAATCATTCCATCTAAAGATTGATTATCATCCAAGTTTATTTCTGCCGATTCTCTGAATGTACTCGCTTCTCTTATCTGTGAGATTCTCAGAAAAAATAAAAGCCCAAGAGTCAAACCGCTTAAACCCAGAATTACGGTAATAAGAAACCGCCACCGCCAACTTACGTTCCGACGTTTTTGCAAAACGCTACGCCCGACAAACTCAGCTTCTAACTTGTTGAACCAATTTTGCTCAAAGTTGAGTTGCTCATTTAAGACATCAAGATAAGGGTTAGCATTCCAAAGAAATTCTGCGGGTTTTTCTTTTGAAGACTTTTGCTGATGAGATTGCGATCGCTTCCACAGTCGGATCAACTCGGTACTAGTTTTGCTAAGTAAGTTTTCAACGGTGTAGAGTTGGCGATCCAACCAATCAATCGCAGGTTCAATCTTGGCTGTAAAACCGGATGCTTGTTCCTTGGTTTTAACACTTTGCCACTCCACCGCAGCTGGTGTCAGTCGCCGTTGTAAAATTAAACTTTCTTCCTCATCTTGTTTCCACAGCAGCAGCTTTTGCCAACCTCGTACTAAAGCATCATGGGCTGGTTCCACATAGGGTTTACCCTCAGCGTCTTGCCCTTCCACCACCAGACGCGCATCTGTAAAACGCCGAATTATCTCTTTGATGCGGGTATTTTCGGGTTCGGGATACTCTAGTTCGGATAAAGGCACCCGTCTACGCGCCAATTCTGGGCTACCCACTGCCACCATCCGCAGCATCACTTTACGGATAGTACGAGCATACGCCGTATTTTTTTTAACTAATTCATCATATTCATGGTCTGCTCTTTGAGTGAGACTGCGGCTTACTCCTCCCAATTGTTCGTAATCTGTTTGGGTAATTGCCCGGTCGTTTCTTGCTCCTTCTCTAAAACTCTTTAGGTACTTCAAATACAATTCGCTTAAGGTAAAAGAAAGTAACGGTAACGCCCCTGGCATCTGGGCTACTTCATCAATTAACTGTTCTACTAAACTGTGCGGCTCAAAATACATTACCCGCGCTGAGGCTGGTTCCTCGATGCAAGCGCGTAATTCCTCCCGCGTCATTGCTGGAACAATAAACCGAGATGAATACCAATATGGTTCTAAGGCAGAGTTGGACAATTGAGGTTCAAAATCACTGCGTAGTGTCAGTACAACTCGTAAGTTGTCTGAATTATTAGCTACTAATACAGCAAATAGCTTGAGAAAGTCTTCCCGCTCTTGCTCGTTGCAACATAAAGTAAACAATTCTTCTGCCTGGTCAATAACTAGCATTAATTTTGACTGAGGATTTTGCTGTAACCAATTAACAACATGAGCTTCTGTATTAAGCAGTAAATGATCTGTAAATAATGTCTGATTTAAAGTATTGTATAAAGCCTTTAATGGTGACTCTCCCGGACGTATCGGTTCGAGAATATGCCATTGCTGTCCCCTGTTGCTTTTTATATAAGGTATCAATCCCGCTTTCACCAAACTGGATTTTCCGGTTCCCGAAGCACCTAACACTACTGTTAATGGTTGTTTGCAAACTTGTTGATACAATTGTTCTATTAAAGCTTGTCTGCCGAAAAATAGTTGACTGTGTTCCTCTTCAAAAGCTTGTAAACCACGATAGGGATTTTTTGACTCGTCTAAAGGTGGTGCTGGTGGTAGATTTAGTTCGTGACCGGGAGAAAGAAAGATATACTCGCCTTTATCGTGTTTGTTTAAACTCCAAATACCAGGCGTTTGGCGCTGACGGTATTGTTCTGTAGGAATTTCGACTCTATCCCGTAAATATAAATATAGTTCCGTAGCAGTAATCACCCCATCTCCCCTAGATTTACCTGGTTGAGGGGGAGGATAGATATCTGCTGCACCTTCGAGGGCTTCTAATAACGCACTTGCAAAAGGCGAATGATTACCGACTTGACCGCGTTGGGTATCTAAATTAAAGTTATCTAATGCTTTTTGATCGGAAGCTGAAGAAGTAATTATTTGCCATGCTGGGTCTGTAATAAAACGGTCATAACGTTCTTTGTGGATGACTTCTGGTGTAGTTAATAAATCCCTCGTACTCGACCACCGGAAAGCGCCAGCAAAACAGCAATCGAGAATTCCCAAAAAATGACGACAAGGTAATTTACTTAAAGCATCGTGTAACTTCGTCATCGGCAGATAACTATCAGTATCGCCCCCTTTTGCATCTTGAGGAATTAAATAACCAGCAGGCCCATCATCGCCGTTGAGGGCGACTCCATGACCAGCAAAGTAAAATAACAAGCGGTCATTTTCAATAACTTGTTCTGGTAATGTTTTTTCTAAAAGTTGATTTAGGTTAGCCAGGGTTGCAACTTCGTCTAAACATACCCATACTTGGTAATTATGGTGTTTGCGGAGAATTTCTACTAGTTTTTTGGCATCGTTAACAGCGGTTTTTAGGGGGGAAATGCCGTTACTGTAGTTATTGATGCCAATGATAAATGCCAGGTTGCGTTCAAATCCATTCTTAGCGATCGCTTCTGTTTCGCTAAATATTTTATCTTCAGTGATATTCACAATACACCTCCGATTTTGATGTATTTTTTGTACTAGTTATTGTTGGTGCGTGACGCCATAGATTATTGATTTGGGATCATATATTTTCGTTGCGTTACACACCCTACGTTCTTTACTAGAAGAAGCAGCGCTAATGCGGTTAATCCTTCTTGATCGCTGAAGTAACTGATGTGTCGGAACCAACTTGATGAATTTAAGGTTGGGGAATGCGATCGCTATTGACGCTTGTGATACTCTTGACGCTTACATCTGTATCATTAGGTTGAGCGAAGAATACCAAATCTACTTTAAACGTTAATGCTATATTGCTCGAAATGTTCTGGAAACTTCAACAGCATTAACACCTTTAACTTGAGAAAGTGCATCCATTTGTGTCGATTCGACTGAGCCAGTAATTACTCCAAGTATTGGCATAATATTTTCTACATTCATGCCAACTGCTTGTAAATCTGCAACTACTTCCAGAATTTTGTCTGCATATTCATCATCTACGGAAACAGAAATATTCACATTAGACATGATGAATCTCCTCTGTTTGATCTAAAAAGCGCGTATGGGTACGGTATCATGCCATACCCCTACATTTATTATCTGTGTCCGGTGTGTCCGCTGTATTGTATTACTGAACGGGAGCTTGAGCTAGTCCAATACCGACATCTCGTGAGGGTAAATTTAAACGTAGAGCATTTTGAGTGAGTACGCTCCACAGTTCTCGTCCTCTCAATCCGGTAGTTTGAGCGTGCAGTGCAGCAATACCCGCGACGTGTGGTGTCGCCATACTTGTTCCAGCATAACGGTCATACTGCTTTGGCATGGGAACGCTAGAATAAACGTCTACCCCTGGAGCTGCAATATCAACTTGTCCGCCTTCTGCATCTGTTCCACCACAAGAAAAATCAGCAACTTGCAGTTTAGAGTCTAAAGCTGCAACTGCCATGATGGAGGGACAGTTAGCTGGGCTTGCGACGGGTTTAATTATTCCACGAGCGCGATCACTTTCATTACCAGCGGCGGCGATTACTAGAGTACCTCTGCCGAGTATTCTTTTGGCAACAGTTTCATAGAACTCAGAGAAGGGTTCGCCTGGTTCAGTAGCAGAGCCAAGGGACATAGAAATAATATGACAACCGCTAGCAAGTGCCCATTCCATACCTGCAAGAATCCAAGCACCATTACCAAAGCCTAAATTTCCAAGCACTTTTCCTACATAAATTTCTGCTTCATGAGCAACTCCATAGCGGGGTGATTTGCTTGGTTTTAATCCGCCGCAAGCTGTACCCGCACAATGAGTACCATGTCCGAGTACATCCTGTACATCTTCATCGGGAACAAAGGACTTGCTGACAATTGTCCGTCCTTGAAAATCAGGGTGTTTTAGATCTAAACCTGTATCTAGAATTGCTACCTTCATGCCTGCACCAGTAGCATCAGAATCAACTACACCTGTTGCCTGTAATCCCCAGGTATATTCAGATTCATCCAATTGTGTTGATGTTGCAGTATCTTTTAAATTGACAATTGGATAAAAGAATCTTTCTGGTTCAATCGCTAAAATTGGACTATCGGTAAGACTTCTGGTGCTTGTGCTCAACTCTTCTGGTGCAGCATCAACAACAGCAACACCTAAATTTTCAAAACTTACGATACTATCTACACTTCTAGTAGCAACACGCTCTCTTAGCATTTGTATGTCTTGTGCTACTGCGCCTTGGCGTAACAAAACTAAACTTCTACCTGTAAAACGAGGTCTATCAGCAATAGACATTTTCTACTCTCCTTGTAATCAAGTTAAAATCAGAATTCAAAACACTTGTTAGTCTAAGAATGCAGTATGTTTTTTGCATTCTGACTTTAGATAATTGCAGAATTTTTAACTTATGCAGTTGGGTTAATCACTTTATAAAAGACTCTACAAAAGTCAAAAAAATACAGGTGAATATCGGAATATTAATTCCGGATTTACCTGTGGTAGCAAGCGCTTAGGTCAGTATTAAATAGCGATCGCTTCTCTTTGAGAGATGGAAACCAACATACGATCCGCGTAGGAATTCTCACTCTTTTTCAATTATGCTGATTGTTGGTGCGTGATTACGCTATATAGATTATTGATTTGAGATAATATAATTTTGTTGCGTCACTTACCCTACAAGAAAAATTTATTAATTGCGAAGCTGAATTTGCTGTTGATTAGAAGGTTTTACATTTAGCGACTGCTGCGATATAAACCAGCCTGTCATTATTGATGTAAATCCTAAGAATGCAATTATCAAACTCATTAACCATGCCCTACTATTTCCAGTATTATTGTCTGCTCTACCTGTACCAGGAGGCACAGATACAATCTGGATGGGTTTGTCTTGAGTTCCCATCAACGCCGTAGCAAGTGCGGTTAATCCTTCTTGATCGCTGAAGTAACTGATGTGATCGGAACCAACTTGATGAATTTGAGGTTGGGGTGTGCGATCGCTATTCACGCTTGTGATACTCTTGACACTTACAGCTGTATCATTAGGTTGAGAAAAAAATAATAAACCTATTGATTGATTTCGCAGTTTTTGCATTAGTCGCTGCAATTTCTCCTTTTCAATCGTTGCAGATAGGATTGAGTTATCGCCAGCAATTATAGAATAGGCAATACCGGGGTCTGGACTCGTAGCCAAGGATTTAAGAAAATCTGACCCTATTCGCATTTGATCTAGTGAAATGTCAATAGTTTCAACAGCAGCAATCAAACTACCCAATATCTTCACGGGTAAAGCGGCTGTAGATAAGCTATTTAACCCAAGTGTTATTAACATTATTGCCCAATCTTCTACTCTAGCCCAAGGCGAACCACCGTTTGGCGTACCTAACATAATCAAATGATTGACGATTTGGTTCCCACCTTCGCGTTCGATAAACCAACGAGATATTAAACCACCCATCGAGTGCGCGACTATTTGCAGTTGCTTACCATGATTTTTACCCAAACCCACCGCTTCGAGGCGTTGTTTTAATAGTCTGGCGTTTTCCTCGATGGAAGTATGAAGATTTTCGTAGTCAAAGGAAAGAATCAAATCATACGCTTGGGCTAGTGATTTTTCTTGACCTTCTACTTCCAATTTTGCCCTTTGCATACAGGGTAGTAAACTTTCAGTTTCACCAGTAATACCGTGAATAAACAAGACTATTTTCTGTGCTTGCTTAACTCGTTGTTTAACTTGTTCTGTGTCTAATTCATAACTAACACTTTCATCTACTGCTACATTTGCTACTGCTAGATGCGGATAGGAATATTCTAATCCTAGTTTTTCACTTGCTATTTTTTGGAAGAAAATCCGCAAAGCACCTTTTAAATCGCGTTCTCCTTGGTTTTCCGGTTCTGGTAGACGTTCTAATCTAATTTCAGTTTTACCGTTGCAAGAATATCCAACTCCCAAGGGCAGATAAAATTCACCATCATAAGCAATTGGTAAAACTTTTTCTCCCGGTGCTAAGGGAGTATCAACAATTAATTTCAGGGGTTTTTCGCGGGTGACTGTTGGGATCGTTTCAGCATTTACATCCCTTAGTTCTAAAGCGTTTGAACCCGGTTCGATTGCCCGACTGCTAGTTAATACAAAGGGTTGACTGATTGTTTCGTTTTCCCGTAACAATGGTGGTAAATGATGATTGTCTAAATCTCTGGTAGATGGGGAAATATTTGTGAGGCGAGCGTTAGCTTGTAGGTGTGGATGAGCTTTTAATAATACTCCTGCACCGAGAGACACCCCATTTCCAGAGTTGGGTATGGGCGTAGTTTCTAGGGGTCTAATAGTTTTAATTACGATTTGAGAAGTCACCCAATCATCGTATTCTTGTGCTTCATCATCAAGGATTAAATCACGCTCTTGCAGGCAATTCATTAAACGATTGAGAGTACTTGTCTGCGAAGTGCGGTGAGTATATTTTTGACGCGGTAAATCGAGTTTATCCTGTTCTAGAAGCGTAGCGTCAAATTCTGAGGTGCAAACAATAAGTTTCAAGATATCTTGACATTCAGTGATTCCCTGTTCCCATAAATCTTGGGGAACGCTAGCCTGAATCGATTTTTTACCTAGCGCCCAAGCTTGTTGGTTTGGTTCAAGTTTGACACAACCAGTTTCAAAAAAGCCCGCATTAATCGCAAATTGTTCGGTTAAATCCAGCAACGCACAATAGAGGGTTTCATCGCTAGTATTTTTGAGCTTAACTTTAAAAGCAGGTTTGTTCCATTTACCACTATCATCTTGATAGTAATTGAGGTGGATTTCACCATTAGACAAGACTTTATCGCCTTGATAAATTTCCATTACAATCGCATCAGGGCGAATGCGACTATTCGCAGGGCTGGAAAGTTCGCTCAGATTTGTCCACCGGGTAATATGTTCGAGTCGTTGAATTACTTTAATGGCGCTATCTTTGGTATAGTCTTGAATTTGATTAACTATTGGTAAACCATCAGCAGGTCGAGTAATGATATATTCTCCGTTACAAGCCAATATCTTAAATTCTGCTTTTTCGCTATCGTTAACTTCTCGCACGTATAGCGAAGGTTGATGATTATCTGTAATGGTTTGTAATGCTTGTTGTAATAGTTGCACGCCTTCTGTGTCGCCTGCAAAGCGTACACTTTTGGGCGGTAAAGGCAAGCTGGTAATGACGGCTTTAAAAGTTTGTTCTTGATTTAAGTTGGTAACACTGCTAATTGTGACTTGACTCAATTGCGGTAAAACTTCCGTTACTTGGGCTACTCCGATTTTATTGGCTAGTTTTCGCAAATCTTGTCCTTGAGTTTCAATCGAGAAAAGAGCCAAATGCATAGTTTCGGAACCATCCCGACGAGGTACCCCATGTACCGCACCACCATCAATTACCCAACCATATTGTTTGTGATATGAAACAGTATAGTAGGGATGGCGATCGCTAATTGCACCACCTAAAAAGAATTGGTCTAAATCTCTTGTATTGATTGCTTCTAATTGCGGAGATTGTTGTTTAATTTTACTGCTTACTAAAGCATTAGTTCGTTTAAATAAATCTCGATAAGTTAGATTTCCCTGGGTTTGCTTAAGAGTTTGCGTCAAAAAGTAACAAAATGCTCCCCGGTGTTCGCCATCTGCATAATATTCTTTGGCGGTTTCCGAATTTTGACAAGATGCAAACAAAATATGTTGTCCTCTGGGTAAGTTCCAACCAGAAGCTTGTCGAGCTGATGATATTAAATTTTGAATCTCTTGGGGTGAAAAAATAAAACTATCTAAAGGACGCGATCGCTCATCAATCGTATATTCACGGACTGCGGTTTCCTGGAGTGGTTCTCTAGTTCCCGAACCAGAATGACAGCAATCAAAAATCAGGGTAATGTGGGGATTTTTTTGAGCAACTTCTGAAATTAACTTGGCTAATTCCTTATCTGCTAAATCCCAACCTCCTGGAAGACGACTGTCATAACAAACTAGGGTTTCATTCAATCTATCTGGTTCCAAATGCCAAAATTCTGGTGGTGCTGGCTCTCGCGAACCATGACCACTGTAATAAAATAATGCTACATCGTTGCTATCTGCCTGACACAAAGAAGAGCGAAAACTCTCAATAATTGCTTGGCGCGTTGCTTGCTCATCTTTAAGAATTTTTAAATGTAAATTCCATCCTTCTGTTTTCACCCGTGCTCGCAAATATTCTTCTATCGCTATGACATCATTAATGCAACCTTTGAGAGGACTAACAGGTGCGGGATAGTTGTCGATACCTACTAGTAATGCATAAATGTTGCTATTCATAACTATGTATCTCCTATAGTTAAATTGTTATAGAAATTGCGCGATTGAACTTATGCAGTATGTCGATGTCTGCGACAATGTGCAGTGTGCAATAGACATCGACCGAATTTAAATATGCGTTCTCCAGAAACCTTGTAGAGTTGTAGCTTGGATATAGAAACGGGAAAATGTCACCACTGTCGTCAGTAGTCTGAAAAAGATGAATTTATGCGATCGCTATTGTTCCACCAGCAACCTATTTTGCAGTGCTATATCTGTATAAAGAACCGGGAGATAAACCATTACATGCTTTGGGTGCAGAACTGTGGCTTCTGAGAAGAAAGCGTTTTACGTCTCAACAGCAGTTAAATAATGCTTGGGTAGTAGCTGGTCTGGTTGGTACTTTTAAACTTTTATTTATTCTTAATTAGTTGAATCCGCTCTAAACGTTTGAAGATACGAGTGATTAATTTTTCTCCCTCTATTGGTTTGCTGATACAATCATCTGCGCCAACTGCAAATATCCGATCAACAGTATCTGCTGCGACGTGGGCAGTAAGAAACAGTACTGGCAGTTTGCTCCAGTAAGGGTCATTACGTACCACTTGACATAATTCAATTCCATTTACATGAGGCATTTTTACATCTAGCACCAGTAAATCAGGGGAAAACTCTGTCAGGATTTCCCAGAAGCGACGCGGATCTTCAAGAGTTGTCAGCTTAATTCCCCATGTTTCTAGTAAATTCCGTATTACACTTAGCACCTGTGGGTCGTCATCTACAACCATTACTCTGGCTTCAGGAACACCTATTGGTTGCAATGCTTGGGTAACTAGCTCTAAGAGTTGTTTCGCAGGCATAGACTTGTATAAAAAACTATGTCCACCCGCTCGCGCTACTTCTAAACGGTCAGCAAAATTACTTCGGTTAGTGAAAACTAGTACTGGTATTGGCGGTGTTCGGTTCGACAATTCTGTTAACAACTTCAAACTATCTTTAACCCCATCAGAACAATCAAGGTCGAGTAGCACCACATCAGGACTTGAGGATTCTATTACACTCCTAGCATCAGCAGTATTAATAGCAATATCTATATGCATTCCCTGTGTCGCAGCTTCTTTGACTAACTGCTCAACTAGTTGGCGATCGCTGCTCACTATCAACAGCACCTTATGCCATTGCTCGCTCAAGATTTGCTCATCAGAGGTTAATTCATTCGGAGTTTGTTCTAGCTCCCGTTGTAACTCCTTCACGAGTTCACAAAAATATTGAGACTGAACTTGATTAATTGGCGTTTGACTGTGAAGTATACTCTCTATTTTTTCAGCCAATAGCGATCCATGAACAAAACCAAAACTTCCCAACGAACCCGCCAGCTTGTGAGCTTCTTGCTCTGCGTTTTGTTGCAGCCCAAAGTTCAGCTTACCTTCTATAAGAGCATTACTTGCTTGCTCTAGCACGGCGATGCGTGAACCAACTTTAGCTTGAAAATCTTTCCGTGCTTCGGCAACAGCTGCCGAAAAAAGTTCTTGCTGCGTTGGAGTTGACTCTTTTTTGCTTACCTGAGACTTTTGCTTTTTGGCATTAGACTTGAGGCGATAGCCCAATCCATAAACCGTTTCTATAAAATTATAGGGTGCGCCTGCTGCTTTGAGTTTCTGCCGCAAACTTTTAATGTGAGATTTAATAGTGTCATCTGCTGGTGGATCTGTATCCGCACCCCAAAGGTGATCTACAATCGCGCTGCGGCTAAAAGTACGTTGGTTATTGCGTAAAAAAAGCTCCAAAATACTATATTCTTTGGCTGTTATATGCAAAACTTTGCCTGCATAAGTCACCTCACAACTACTGGGATCAAGGCGCAAGCTTCCCCATTCTAAAACCGGAGGTAAGGAAGAATTTCCCCGACGTCCTAAGGCGCGAATGCGAGCTGATAACTCCCCAAAATCAAAGGGTTTAACAACATAGTCATCTGCCCCGGCATCTAAACCCATAACTTTATCAGTTCTACTATCTTTTGCCGTTAGCAGTAGAATTGGCATCTGATAGCCTTCTTGTCGTAGTTGCCGACAAAAGCTAATACCATCTAACTTGGGTAAGATGACATCTAACAAAATTAAGTCATAGTTGCAAACAGTCACCAACTCCCAACCAGCTTCACCATCAGCAGCAATATCCACTACATAATTTTGCCTGCTCAGAACAGCCGCCACCGCTTGAGCAAGCGAATCATCATCCTCCACCAAAAGAATTCTCATGAAAAATGTTTACTTGCAGAAGTAACCTAATAGCGAATGCTAGTTTGTACAAATTTATTTTGCCTGGATTAGAGCTAGAAAAAATCTATCAAAGGCAATGCCTAGCCAAAGGGTTCACATTGATCAACTATCCTTGAATGGTGCAATAGTAATCTCAGCGTGTAGTTAATCGCTATTGAGGTAAACTTAGATAGCCAAGAAGAGGTGTTAGCAACAGAGATAAAATCGTGACTAAGGCAAAACATATTTTTACTATTACAAGTTAAAGCTTACTGATAATTCCTCCACTAGTTTTCCACTTTTTAGGTTTAACCTAGAAATAAAATAATTCATAACAAGTTACGATTTTAATGTAATTGTTATGCTCATTAGCCAGCATGAAGCACATACCGAGAAAGTATCTTGGTTTGTAAGTTTGGTTTGATTTATAAAATCAATACATAATGACTGAAATATTTCATAGTCAATTGAGTAGATAATTTTATTTCAGAAAAATTTACAGAAAGAAATTATTTATATATTCGCGATCGCGTCACATAAGAGTACACAGCCCTAGTCAGTCGAACCGGACAATGTGCAGTTTCAACGAAATTGGAGGTAATGATGCTTAGGACTGTTCCAAGACATTGGTTCACCTGGAACTGTGAGGTTATTGAGGATGACATATCAGTCGCAGAAATCCAGTTTGCTGCCTGGACAAATACTGGGGAACTGCTCGTTGAAGGCGATCGCTACCAAGTCCGTCGGGAATCTTCTTTCAGCGGCAACTTCTTTTTAGAGAAGGATGGCACTCGCCTGCTCAAGGCAGTAAAAACTTCTCCATTTCGCGTGTTTTGGGTTTACTACGCAGATAGAGAGTATGAATTGAAAGCCAAATCATCCTGGAAACGAACATTTCTTTTGCTCTCACAAGCAGAAACGATTGGGGTAGTCCGACCCGAACATGCTTGGACACGGCGAGCGATCGTTGATTTACCAGACAATTTTCCCCTGGTCGTTCGACTGTTTATGGTTTGGTTGGTACTGTCAAGTTGGAAACAGGAATGGAATGCGACAAGTGCTGTCTCCGCAAGTGGAGCATCCTGATACATGCAGTGATGAAGTCTTTATGGAGTGAACAATGCTATGAAGCGCATTGAATCAAACCTGAAAACGTGGTTAATTCTCACTGTAGTAACTTTTTTGACGCTGATTGCCGTTTTCCTGGGACTGCCAGCACTTTTGGTCATTCTACGCGTACCCTCATTTGAAATTGGCAATAGTGTGCTGTGGATTTTGCGTTGGCAGAATGATGCAAGTGGATCTGGCATCCGATTCAATCTGGTGGCCTTGTTAGTCATTGCCATTATTGTTGGCTCGCTTGGACTACTCGTGAAGTCACGGGGCAGGTAACAAAACATGATACGCCCTCCGAATTTAGACGATCAACCTGAAACTATTTCTCATCAACATTTACGGCTACTTCTATTCATAGCAATTGTGGGAGGTGTAGAAGTAGGATTCGACCTAAAATGCTAACACTTGCCAGCGTCGGCTTTTGTATGTAATTATATTACGACTGCAAAATATATCATCAAACCAACAATGGAGCAGCTGCAAACTGAACTCCATAAAGCTACAACACTTCTCGATCGCCCAAAACTTCAAGCTGAGTATCAAGCTCAAAATGAATTCTTGGTGGTAGAAAACTTTTTGCCTCAGACTATCCTCGAACAGTTACTCGCTCTACTGCCATCTTTACAACCTGTCATTAACCGCAACTATATTCCCAACCATAAAAAGGGCGGTAGTATCAGCAAATTCAGTCTAGATAACCTGGCTCCGGCTTTTGGCGAGTTGTATCGACTGCCTGCCTTAACCGAATTCTTAAAGCAAATCACAGCAGAAGAACTTCTTTTCTGTCCTGATAGTGATCCCCACGCTTACGCTTTGTACTACTATACAGAACTTGGTGATCACATCCAGTATCACTACGATACCTCTTATTATCAAGGAAAACGCTACACAGTGTTGCTCGGCTTGGTCGATCGCTCGACAAGCAAGTTGGAATATCAACTTTACCGCGATATACCTAATCGGGAGACACAGACGCGATCGCGAGCATTAACTCCAGGTACGCTTGTATTATTTAACGGCGATAAACTATACCATCGAGTCACACCTCTAGGTAATAATGAAGAGCGCATTGTCCTAACTTTAGAATATGTCACCGATACTCGCATGAGTACGCTAAATCGTTTTGTCTCCAATATGAAAGATGCGATCGCCTATTTTGGTTTTCGTCAGGTGTTTCGCTCTTCATAAGAAATTAAGCTAGAGATTAAAACAAAACGCGCAGAATTTATTACTTGTGGAAGATGACAATAAATTTAATACAGTATTAAATCTCATTTGTTTGATTCAAAATACTGTCCAAATTATCGACTCAAGTATTAGCCATCCACCATTTTTGTATCCTATTCAATGGGAACTATTGAACCTGCTTGCTTGAGCATTTTCAATTTAACCATCATTCAGTTTCTGCTGCTAGTTCTTTGTCTAGTAGCTATTTGGTTTTATGCTTATGCAATTTATGCAGCGATCACATTTTTAAAACATCCCCATCCTGTTACTACAAATTTTTGCCCACCCATTACTGTTTTAAAGCCTCTTTGTGGCTTGGATGCCGATACTTACACAAATTTGGCTTCTTTTTGCCAACAGCAGTACCCAACCAATCAAATTATTTTTAGTGTTCGTGATTGGCAAGACTGTAGTATTGCTGTGGTGAAGCAAATTATCGATGACTTTCCTCAAATAGATATTCAGTTAGTAGTTAGCGATCACACCATTGGTACAAACTTGAAAGTCAGCAATTTAGCGAATGCTGTATCCTTTGCTAAATATGAATTTCTGCTGATTGCTGATAGTGATATCAAAGTCACGAATGACTATTTGCAACGAGTTATTCAACCTTTCCAAGCTAAGGAAGTAGGTGTCGTTACCTGTCTGTATCGTTCTTCAGCACAAGGATGGCTCACAATTTTGGAAGCCATTGGCACTGCGACTGATTTCCATGCAGGCGTTTTAGTAAGTAACAGACTAGAAGGTATGAAATTTGCCCTTGGCTCTACCATTGTGATTCGCAAACAAGTACTGGAAGAAATTGGGGGATTAGAGGCGATCGCAGATTATCTCGCAGACGATTTTCAACTTGGTTATCTCCCAGCCCAAGTCGGCTACAAAGTTTTACTTTCCGATTATGTAGTTGAACATATATTGGCAACCACCAAGTTAGTTGATTCCATCAATCGCCAAATTCGTTGGGCGCGCTGTGCGCGAATTTCTCGCCCTTGGGGTTATCTCGGATTGATTTTTACCTACGGCACCATCATCAGTATGTTACTACTAGTTACCACAGGAGAATCAATACTAGGCTGGATTGTCATGTTTATAACTTGGATGATGCGCTTAATCATGGGTTGGGTTGTAGGTGTGAAAATCCTCAACGATTCTGCTGCCAAAAAATTTCTGTGGCTTATCCCCATATGGGATCTGATTGACTTTGTAATTTGGTGCTATTGCTTGGTTGGCAATACAATTGAGTGGCGAGGACAGCGAATGCAATTAACTAAAGGTGGTAAATTAGTGGTGCCTGAACAGTTATTAGTAAAATTAGAAGAAAAGTTTTAAGGCTAAAAATATGATTGCAATTCTCCTTTTCTTCTAATATCTAGCGTAGCACAATGGAAAGAGCCACCAAAAGGTGCGAAATTGAGAAAAGAACACTTTATTGGTTCAAAACCCCAGTTTTTTAAAGCTTGGATCATAGACTCTTGTGATTTTTCTACAATCACTCTTTTCTCATCAAGCATTAATACATTTAAGCTGATCCATTTGCTGCACATGGATACGACAAATCCAGGAATAGGATCTGGTTCAGGTGCAATTAATATATCCCAAGATTTCAGAATCTTTGGTAACTTACTAACATTAATATATTCGGGATTAACTAATACTTTACCAGGTGCTAATGGCATAAAAGTGGTATCAATATGCATGGGAGTGCGGCATTCAGTTTCAATTTCGTGAATTTTGTATTTTTCGCCCAAATGCCTTTGTAACCAAGTAATTCCTAAGCTATTTGTAACATTACTTTTGAGTGCAAACATATCTTGACCGCAACGCACAAAATCTGCCGCATCAAAAACAGGTTCAAGTTCATTGATTACATATCGAATCGGTTCATCTTTTTTAGGTGGTATAAAGTTAGAGTCATAAAGTGAATCTAGTAATTGTGGCTTGGGAGCAGAAGTCCATTTTGCACCTTGTTTAAAGTATTCTTTGAATAGTGAGCGATAGGCATACATTTCAAAGTATCTTGAACGCCAAGACATTGGTGTTTCAATAATTTCATCTCCTATGACCAAAAAACCATCTCGTGGGCAAGCACTACAAAATCCTTTTGATTTCCAGTCAGGAGATTTATACCGAGCAGAAAAATTCGTTATCTCTGGACGTCGGACTATAATACCTTCTGATTTTAGAATATGAATAAATTCATCTAATTCTTTTTGAGCACGCTGAACAAGAAAATTAGGATAACGACGTCCTGCAAAAAACCGATATAGTTTGGCTGTAGTTTTAGGAATATTATGAGTCACACTTACGTGATATGAAGGAATTGTTGCTCCTTCTAATCGACCGACAATAACTTCCTCCAGTTTATCCCATTCATTGTAAGAATTTACAGGGCAAATTTGATTGGGACTACTATTTGTAGTTTCTGTCATAAATTTACCAGTAAGTTCGCAACATCTTACAATAATTTTATTTTCCTTAACCTAGTCATAAATCAGTAAAGCGAAATATGTTTTATCGAACATCTTGTACCATTTTCATTTGAAGACGCATAGAAAGAACCCCACTGCCTGCGGCACCTCCCCTTGGTAAGGGGAGGTTGGGAGGGGTCAAAATAATATGCAGCTTCACAGATAATTGGTATTAGGAAATTTCTTGTAGAATCCTACCTATGGATAGTTGTCAAATATAATTGCAACTTTATAAATATGCATGAAAGCGAGTTTTCTGACTGAATTAAAAAATCTTATAGATAAATGTGTTGACATAGAACATCTATGAGCATAATTTTTCCTTTCTTTTCTTTTACAGAGCATAATTAAGAATTTTGTCGCAGATATTAACAATTTAATAAAAACTTAGAGGATTCTATTTAGTTTTTTATTAATGATAAGAAGATACTATTCTAGTGCAAAATTAGCGGCTAATATATCTGACAAATGGTCTAGGATTGTATCTGTGATGTCTGATAATATGTATAAGCGTATATGAATATTTTGTTTAACTTTTTCAGAGTCTTTTAATATTCATAACTTGCGGAGAACACATACCAGTGAAGAAAACTTTGTTTTTCAGCCCTCCTTCCTTTGATGGGTTTGACGGTGGTGCAGGTTCCCGATATCAAGCCAAGCGTGAAATTACATCCTTCTGGTATCCTACGTGGCTGGCACAACCTGCTGCTCTTGTACCTAACAGTAAGCTTGTAGATGCGCCTCCACACAATCAAACTGTAGAAGATGTACTCGCAATTGCCAAAGAGTACGAGTTAATTATTATGCACACCAGCACACCTTCGTTACCTAATGATGTGAAGTGTGCTGAGGCAATCAAAGCTCAAAACCCCGATACAGTAATTGGTTTAATTGGAGCACACGTAGCAGTGTTGCCAGAGGAGACACTGCGTGAAAACCCAATCGTTGATTTTGTCTGTCGCCATGAATTTGATTACACCTGCAAAGAACTGGCAGTAGGCAAACCTTGGCAGGAAATTAAAGGTCTAAGCTATCGCGATCACAATGGTAATATACTCCACAACGAAGACCGTCCGTTAATTCACGATTGGGATTCTATGCCCAGCGTGTTGCCGATTTACGCCCGCGATCTGGATATTACAAAATACTTTATCGGCTACTTGCTGCATCCATACATTTCCTTTTACACTGGACGAGGCTGTCCGGCAAAATGCACTTTCTGTCTTTGGCCTCAGACAATAGGCGGACACTTGTATCGTCATAAAAGTCCCCAAGCGGTTGGGCGCGAGATGGAAGAAGCTAAAGCCATCTTTGGCGACAAAGTGCGGGAATATATGTTCGATGACGACACCTTTACAATTGATAAACAGCGGGCGATCGCCATTAGCGAACACATGAAGCGATTGAAGCTTACCTGGAGTTGCAATGCCCGCGCTAACTTAGATTACGATACTCTCAAACAATTGCGTGACAACGGCTTGCGCCTACTATTAGTAGGATTTGAATCGGGGAATCAGCAAATCTTAGACGGAATTAAAAAAGGTATCAAGCTTGAGGTAGCACGCAAGTTTATGGAGAACTGCCACAAACTTGGTATTACTGTACACGGCACATTTATTATTGGTTTGCCCAATGAAACTCAAGAAACTATAGAGGAAACGATTCGCTTTGCTTGCGATCTAAGTCCTCATACAATTCAAGTTTCGATTGCTGCTCCCTATCCTGGAACAGAACTCTATCGTCAAGCACAACAGCAGGGTTGGTTTAGTAACAATTCCCTAGTTGCCAACTCTGGAATTCAAATGTCTACGCTGCAATATCCCCATCTGTCTGCTGCTGAAATTGAAGATGCAGTTGAGGTGATGTACCGTCGCTTCTACTTTCGTCCGAGAGCCATTATTCCAATAGTAGGTGAAATGCTCAGTGATCCTCAAATGTTAGTACGTCGCCTACGTGAAGGACGTGAATTTTTCGCCTACCTCAAAGAGCGTCACACCAGAGCAACTACTCAAGCACAATCAGTGATTGGTTAGTGATTTTTACTTAGTTACAAATGACTCAGGAAAATGAAAATAGGAAGCAAAGAACACAAAGAACTCTTTTGCCACAGCTTCATTGAAAGTCATCTGGATTACCAGCCTGAGCGACTTTCTTGGCCAGAACTTGATACTGTCGCCCTCATAAGCCTCCGTAATATTCCCTTTTGGAAAGAGGCACTTAATACAGAGCAAGAAGCTGGAGTTATGGTGAATGCCTTTGCAGATACAATTAGTGATCCTTTATTAAAAGAAGCGATCGCTCTGCAAGGAATGGAAGAAAATCGCCACGGTAGACTAATTAATTTTCTCATCAATCATTACGAGATTGAGATTTCTCAACCTCCTGAGCCTGTACTTCCTGGTAATCTCAAAACCGCCTTCCTTGACTTTGGCTTTGGTGAATGCCTCGATTCTTTCTTAGCTTTTGGTTTATTCGGGCTTGCTCGTCGTTATGCAACTTACATCCCAGCAGCATTGTTTGAAATCTTTGATGCAGTTTTGCTTGAAGAAGCCCGTCATATTATGTTCTTCGTGAATTGGGTAACTTATCAGCAAATTCAGGAAGGTAAAAGCAATTGGTGGCGTGGAATTAACGCTTTGTGGCATTACAACAGAGCTCTGCAAGACAAGATTCAAGCTTTTACTGGTTCTAACGAAGAAAAACAAGAGGGTTTCACTGCCACTGGTGCTAGTAGTTTAATGGATAATTTAACCCCAGAACTATTATTATCCACTTGTTTGCAAGAAAATACCCGACGAATGAGCCTATTTGACAAACAATTACTACGCCCCCAACTAGTACCCAACCTTGCCAAAATTGCATTAAGCACTATCAAAATTATGCCCTGGCAAAAGTCAAACCCGACAACTCAATTATCAGAACCTTAAAAATAACAAACATATGCAGGCAAAGAAATTCGCCATAATCAATGGTGATGACTTTGGTTTCTCTAGTGGTGTCAATCAAGCAATTATCAAAGCCCATACAGAAGGTGTGTTGACTAGTACTAGTCTGATGGTGACTGCCGATGCTACTCATGAGGCAGTTGCCTTAGCACGCACTCACCCTAACTTGGCAGTTGGGCTGCATTTAGTGCTAGTGTGTGGACGATCTGCCCTCCCACCTCAGCAAATTCCTCACTTGGTTGATAAACAAGGTAACTTTTCAAAGAATTCACTACTAGCTGGGTTGCGCTATCAATTTGTCAGGAAAGCCCGCGAAGAACTACGGCAGGAAATCCACGCTCAACTAGAAAAATTCCGCTCTACTGGTTTGCCACTTTCCCATGTCGATGGGCATTTGCATATGCATATGCATCCCGTTGTACTGGGTATATTAGCTGACCTAGCAGCAGAGTTTAACATCAAAGCAATTCGTCTGCCATCTGAGGAACTAGGACTAAATTTAAAGCACAACCGTAGTCAGCTATTAACTAAACTAGTTTGGTCAGTAGTATTTGGTAGATTGCGTCGTTACGGTGAAAGATTGCTAGCATCTCAAGGTGTTAGCTTTACACCAAGAGTTTATGGGTTGCTACAAACTGGCAAGATCACAGAAAAATACTTGCTGGAATTAATACCCCAAATCCACGCAGATTTGGTAGAGATTTATTGCCATCCAGAGCGATCAGGAGTGGGTGAAGCAGAACTTGCGGCGTTATTAAGCAGTCGGGTACGTGAAGTATTTGCTAGTCATGGCTTTGAACTTACTAACTATTATTTTCTGTGCGATCGCATTGACTCAGATTAAGAACTAATTAATAAATTGTTAATAAACCTTGTATGCAGCTAGAGACTGTCATTGTAAAATTCTAAAATTCTTGATTTTCTAGTTCACTTGGTAACTTTCACAATGAAGGCATTAATATTAGCCGCTGGTGTTGGGCGACGCTTGGGAATAAACGGGCAAATCCAACCCAAATGCTTGCTGAATTTTAACGGCAAATCACTATTAGAGCGCCATTTGAACTATCTGCGCGATTTGCAGATAGACGAAGTAGCGATCGCTGTGGGTTACCAAGCTGAAAAAATCCAGGCTCAAATTCAAGCTCTAGGAGTAGAGAGTTGGGTTAGTAGTGTTTACAATCCTGATTACACCAAAGGAAGCATCATCAGTCTATGGACATTACGGGAATACCTTAAATCAGGCAATAATCTGTTATTGATGGATGCAGATGTTTTGTATGATCGCCGCATCTTAGAAAGATTGGTGAAAACAAATATTCCCAACTCTTTTTTGTTGGATCGAGATTTTGAACAAGGAGAAGAACCCGTCAAGCTTTGTGTTCAAGATGGTTACTTGGTAGAGTTTCGCAAACAAATTGCCCCAGATTTAATATATGACTTCGCAGGTGAATCTGTGGGATTCTTTCGGTTTGACAGTGAAGTTGCCCTGCGTCTTGCCGAGCGTGCGGAACACTATGTTGCAAACCAGCGACATGAAGAACCTTATGAAGAATTAATTCGGGATCTGCTTTTAGAAACTCCAGAAGCTTTTGGGTACGAAGATATCACCGGTTTATCTTGGCTCGAAATTGATTTTCCAGAGGATATTAAACGTGCCGAGAACGAGATTTTACCTCAGTTAGGGAACTTCTGAATAAAAAACACTCAACAACCTAACGCAACAAACCTCCGTATCTCAGTGTCTGGAGCGGTTTGTTTATTTGGATAATTTATTTCTTGGAAATCCCTTAAAACAATGATCAACCAAATCTCTGCATCCCTTGTCACAGACTCAAAACCAAGTAAGTGTACTCGCCTGCGGACATTACTAGAATCGCCCCAACTAGAATTTATCATGGAAGCCCACAATGGGATTAGCGCCCGGATTGTGGAAGAGGCTGGATTTAAAGGGATTTGGGCAAGTGGGTTAGCTTTGTCTGCTCAATTTGGTGTTAGAGACAATAATGAAGCTAGTTGGACACAAATAGTGGATATGCTAGAGTTTATGTCCGACATCACCCAAATTCCGATTTTGTTAGATGGAGATACGGGTTATGGCAACTTCAATAATATGCGGCGTCTCGTCCGTAAGTTAGAACAACGAGGTATTGCGGGAGTTTGTATCGAAGATAAGCTTTTCCCAAAAACCAACAGTTTTATCAACGGCAGCCGTCAACCTTTAGCTGACATCGATGAATTTTGCGGCAAAATCAAAGCAGGTAAGGATAGTCAAATAGACGCAGATTTCTGCATTATTGCTCGTGTCGAAGCTCTAATTGCAGGCTGGGATTTACCTGAAGCACTACGTAGAGCACAAGCTTATCATGCAGCAGGAGCAGACGCAATTTTAATTCACAGCAAATCATCTCGCCCCGATCAAGTGCTAGCATTTGCCAAAGAGTGGGCAGGGCGCTCTCCCTTGGTTATTGTCCCCACCAAATATTACAGCACTCCAACCGATGTCTTTCGCCAAGCAGGATTTAGCTTGATAATTTGGGCAAACCACATGATTCGTGCTGCCGTTGCAAGTATGGAAGCGATCGCCAAAGAAGTTCAAACGAGCGAAACCTTAGTCAATATCGAAGATCATATTGCTCCCCTCAAGGAAATTTTTCGGTTACAGGGAGCAGACGAACTACAAGCAGCGGAAAAACGCTACTTCACTGACGGACGCCAACCTACTCATGCTTTTGTTCTCGCTGCTACAAGAGGAGAGGAATTTCACGGCTTAACACTAGATAAACCCAAAGTCATGCTACCCATTGGTGGTAAACCCTTGCTTAGAAATCTGGTAGATAAATTTAAGAAACTTGCTATTAACAATGTCACTGTTATTGCAGGTTATAAGCCGGAAACTATTGATGTGCCTGGGACTAAAGTTATACACAATCCAGAGTATGAAACAACTGGAGAATTAGCTTCTTTAGCCTGCGCTCAAGGCAAATTCAGCGATGATATGCTAGTCGTCTACGGTGATTTGCTCTTTAGAAGCTACATCCTCCGAGATTTATTAGACTGTCCTGGAGAAATCGTTACTGTCGTCGATTCGGTTAAGCAGAGTAAATCAGTGAGCGGTTCTCCTGACTATGCCTATTGTTCAGCTCCAGATGAGCTTTCCTTGTTTGGGCAAAATGTTGATTTGTTGCAAATCTCTAAAGCAATGCAGACACAAAATCAACAGTCTCATGGACGCTGGGTTGGGATGTTGCGCTTCCGCAGTCAGGGTAGACAATGGTTAGAAGAAGCACTTCATGAGTTACAAACACAAGCAGATTTTAATAGTATGAGTATGGCAGATTTATGTAATTATTTAATTGCTCAAGGAAAGCCAATTAAAGTAATTTATATTCGCGGTCACTGGCTAGATGTTAATTCCTTAGATGATCTCGACCTTGCTTTCCAATTACAAAAATGATACCCTCATGTGATTAATGTTATAGTGGCAACTCGACAGAAGGTGTTTATTTCCCTTAAAAATTCAAGCGCTAAATCTCGACCTTTTTCTTTACGGATAATGTAATAAAGGTCACTCAATGTTGATGCCGAAATATAACCCTCTATTTGTCCTACTTCCACAAGTGATAAAACTTCCTCACTATTGATGAAAAAGGGTTGTCGCTCTAGGACGTAATCTAAAATTACGTTGGTGTCGAGTAGGACTCTCACAGATTATATTTCTCCCTCAAATATTCCCATTTTGCTTGGTCTGGGTCAAAATCAGGTGGTGGGGGTGCGGTTTTTTCAAACCAGTTTTGTAAAGCTTTGATTTTCGTTCGTCTTTTTGGCTTCTCTGACTGTGACTTTGTTAAAGTTTCTAGGGAACTAGGAACTGTCTCAACTGACTGTAAAATAATAACTTCCACCTTACCAGGAGCAATATTCAGAAGTTCGTCAATAATTAAGTGACCTGATTCATCGATTGTGGCGTTTAGTTTATAGGCTTGCATATTTTTGTTCCTTTTTGTTTCTAGAATAAATCACTGCTGCTGTGAACAGTGCGATCGCATTCTCCAATCACCGTCTTATTGTTGCGAAAATGGCGATCATACCAGCTACTACCTGCAAGCTCCATAATCATGGTCAGGCTATACTGAACACAGTTCCCAACCTAAAAAAATCATGCTTCAAGAGATCGAAGCCATATTTGACGGCACAGCCCTTCAACTGGAAACACCCTTAAATTTAGCTGTAGGTACGAGGGTGCGGATTGTCGTTGAAAGTATCTTACCAAACGAACAAAAACCCAAATCATTTCTTCAAACTGCTAAATCTTTGCAGTTACAGGGAGAGCCAGATTGGTCAGAGAAAGTTGATCGGTATTTGTATAGAGAAGTCTCGTCTGAAAATGACTGAAGTTTTTTTAGATACTTCTTTTGCGATCGCTCTGTCTTCGATTACCGATCAAAATCATCTACGGGCTGAGGTAGCTTTAAAGGAGTTAGGGATTTCAGTAAATAGAAATTTAATTAAAGTCTATATATCCTATCTAGATGAGAATGAAGAATAAGAATGGCAAGAAGTCTTTATTTATTTGCTAGATAATGCGGAACCCTATGGAGATAGAATTACCGCTCTTATTAATGAAAAGTTCGGTGATAAATGGTTAACAATGAATTGGACAGAATCGTAGTCCCGTGAGTGGGATCGCACCTTTTGCAGTAAAAAGGTCGTTATTCCTAGAACTACAGGTGCTCACAACCCTTCGAGTTGGCCAATTAAATCCCCAACTTAGCTAAAATCGGCTTCATCGAGACAATATGCAAGAATAACGAACAAAGTTCTCTCGTATGGGAAGCAATGCCAGAGGTATATTCCATTTCATTTAGCGATCGCCCTCAATTCGTCTTGAACAACAATCACAGCAGTTGAAACAACTGGAAGCTTTGCGTCAAAGTCACAAAACAGGGATAAGATTTTTTGAGAAATACCAACCTTCAAGGTTGGATTTGATCAGGAGTTGTTATCTAAAATGATTCAGGCAGAGGAATTTGTAGAAGCTGCCCGTAGGCTTGGCTTTGAATTTTACGCAGGTGTACCCTGTTCCTTTCTTACCCCTTTTATCAACTACGTTATTAACGACACTCAACTTACATATATCTCTTCAGCCAACGAAGGAGACGCATTAGCAACTGCGGCAGGAGCAACAATTGGTGGTAAAAAAGCCGTAGTGATGATGCAAAATTCTGGTTTGGGCAATGCAGTTAACCCTCTGACTTCTCTGACTTATACATTCCAAATTCCATTACTGTTAATTTGTACGCTGCGGGGAGATCCTCAACTCAAAGATGAACCACAACATGAACTCATGGGGCAAATCACAGATAAATTGCTGGAAACAATGGCAGTTCCTTGGGAATTCTTTCCTCAACAAGCCGCAGAAATAGAACCTGTCTTACAACGTGCCAACGCCTACATGAACCAAGAACGTCGTCCTTACGCCTTGATTATGCGTAAGGGAACAGTGGCTTCCCATGCTCTGAAACGTGCTTCTATTCCCACTCGTTCCTCCATCGATGCAGGAAATCATCTCAGTTCGACTCAGAAAAACTTTTTTACAGGCAACAAAGAGCAACGTGCTTCCCGCTATCAAGCAATAGAGAGGATTGTTGAACTCACTCAACAGTCAAATATAGTATTAATTGCAACCACTGGATATACGGGACGAGAACTTTTTGCTTGTAGCGATCGCAGCAATCACCTTTACATGGTAGGGTCGATGGGTTGTGCTTCCTCTTTGGGTTTGGGGCTTTCTTTAGCACGTCCGGAACTAAAAGTAGTAGTGATTGACGGAGATGGTGCTGCTTTGATGCGAATGGGTAATTTTGCTACCATCGGTACCTATGGCGGTTCTAACTTACTCCACATTCTCTTAGATAATGAAGCCCATGATTCTACAGGTACTCAAGCAACTGTTGCTGCTGGCGTTGATTTTGCCAAAATTGCTCAAGCCTGCGGTTATAGTACAACCTTAGCAGGAAACGACCCCTTACTACTAGATACCTTGTTTGCAGCAGATAATAACTCTAGTCCCAAATTCGCTCATTTGAAAATCCGGGCGGGAACGTTGGAAAATCTGCCGCGCCCTAACCTATCTCCGGAAGCGGTGTTGCAACGTTTTATGTCTCATATTGGTTTTCAGGAGAAAGCAGAAGGAAGATAGGGAGTTTTAGTGAAATTTGAAATTTCGAGTCCAAAAACTCCGCGTTCCTGTGCGCTTACCTTTGTGTTCCTTTGCGTTAAAAAATACATTATTCCGAACCAACGGAATCCCCAGTCATGATTTTACTTAATCCCGGCCCCGTCAATCTTAGCGATCGCACGAGAAATGCTTTGTTGCGTCCTGATTTGTGTCACCGTGAAGTTGAATTTACAGAGCTACAAACTACAATTCGAGAAAAATTACTAAAAGTATATGCCTTGGAGAGCGATCGCTTTGCAGCAGTTCTGCTCACTGGTTCTGGTACGGCAGCAATGGAAGCAATGATTGCGAGTTTAGTACCAAGGAACGGGAAGTTACTGGTGATTGAAAATGGTGTCTATGGCGAAAGATTATCCAAAATTGCCAAGATTCACGGCATTGATTATTTAACACTCCACTACTCTTGGGGTGCGGAAATTAATCTCCAAGATTTAGTCAAACTTTTAGATGAAAATAACGACATTACTCATCTTGCCGTTGTCCACCACGAAACTACCACAGGCCGTTTGAATAATTTAGCTGAACTTGCCCCCATTTGCCAAGAACGTAATATCCAACTTTTGGTAGATGCAGTGAGCAGTTTTGGTGGTGAGGAAATAAATTTTGCAAGTTGGGGAATTACGGCTTGTGCTGCCACCGCCAACAAATGTCTGCACGGTATTCCTGGAACATCTTTTGTTGTTGTGCAGCGAGATGCCCTACTTTCAAAAGACACTACGCCACGTACTTTATATTTAGATTTGGCAACCTATTGCCGCGAACAAGATCAAGGCGCTACTCCCTTTACCCAATCAGTTCAAGCATTTTATGCTCTAGCAGAAGCTTTGAATGAACTCGAAGAAATAGGTGGTTGGCTCTCTAGGCATGCTTACTACCACGAACTCGCTAGCTTGGTAAGGCATGGATTAGTGGCAATGGGAATTAAACCCCTACTTCCTGCACAAAGTTCGTCTGTTGTCCTCAATGCCTACTATTTGCCAGAAGGCTTGAGCTATGAGAAATTTCACGACAAATTGAAAGCACAAGGCTTTGTGATTTATGCAGGGCAGGGAGATTTAGCTAAATCTATTTTCCGAGTCTCGACAATGGGAGCGATCGCCCATACAGATATAGAACGTTTTCTTGCTGTGGTAAAACATGTGATACTTACGTAAAACTTGTATTTGATACAAATGCGTATTTTCTACCGTTACACGCGGTTTTCAGTCTTTGTATTTTATCTTTGCTTTTGGACATTGCTGTTTGGTAGTCAAAAACTTGTATCTGCCACAGTTGTTTTGCCTTTGCGCACGAAAAAGGCGATGGTAGTTTCGGCACATCCCCTAGCTAGTGATGTCGGATTGCAAATGTTACGCAAGGGTGGGAATGCAGTTGATGCCGCAGTGGCTACAACTTTTGCAATTTCCGTAGTAGAACCTTTCTCAGCAGGAATAGGTGGTGGCGGCTTTTTGCTTTTGCGTGATGCCAAAACGGGCGAAATCAAAGCTCTAGATTTCCGTGAACGCGCGCCCCTCAAAGCAACTAGAAATATGTATTTAGATGCTCAGGGTAAGGTACGTCCGAATGCAACTATCAATGGTTATTTAGCAGTGGCGACACCAGGAACAGTAGCAGGACTATATGAAGTTCACCGCCGCTATGGTAAATTGCCTTGGGCAGAGTTAGTAAAACCTGCGATCGCTCTAGCAAGGAATGGTTTTATTCTCAGTTCTGACGCAACTTGGCGTTCTATCCCAGGATATGAAAATCGCAAGCAAGCAATTCTCACCAACCCCGCAGCACGAGCTATCTTTACTCGTGATGGCGAACTTTATCAGCCAGGCGAAAAACTAGTACAGCGAGACTTGGCACGAACTTTAACAGAAATATCCCGCAATCCCCGCAGTTTCTATACCGGAAATATTGCTCGCGCCATTGCTGGTGATATGGCAAAAAAAGGTGGTTTAATTACTCTGCAAGATTTAAAGTTGTACAAACCAATCTGGCGTACTCCTGTATGTGGAAATTTTCGTCAAGCTAAAGTCTGCTCAATGCCACCTCCTTCATCGGGAGGCGTTCATTTATTGCAGATGTTAAATATGATCGGTGATACCGATTTAAAGTCTTGGGGTTGGCATCACCCCAACGCCATCCACCTGATGGTAGAAGCAATGAAAATAGCCTATGCTGATCGCTCGCAACTTTTAGGCGATCCCGATTTCGTCAAAGTTCCCGTACAACAGTTAACTAGCCCAGCTTATGCCAAACTCCGACGTGCAGAAATAGATATGAATAGGGCTAAACCAGCAAGTGAAGTCAAGCCAGCCATTATGAAGAAGACGCAAAGAGCACCAGACTCGGTGAGTCTAGCACTGCGGCAGAATCTCCCTCCGCAGGTGACTGGCGTAGACGCCCTCCGGGCGGCTTCTCGTAGAGTACCCGTAAGGGTGACGCGGAGAGTATTTATGATAAATTCCCCACCTCCCCAACTCCCCGTGTCCCCGCGTCCTCTTGTTTCCCCACCTCCCCGTGAGTCTACACAAACCAGCCACCTTAACATCGTCGATGAGCAACGCAATGCTGTCAGCTTGACGTTTACTGTTAACTTGGGATTTGGATCTGGCGTCGTCACACCAGGAACAGGAATTTTACTTAACAACGAAATGGATGATTTTGTTGCTGCGCCGGGCGTTCCGAATGCTTTTGGCTTGGTGGGTAATGAAGCAAATGCGATCGCGCCGCGTAAAACACCTTTATCTAGCATGACTCCAACAATCGTTACAGAAAATAATCAGCTTCGCATACTTTTAGGCGCGCCTGGTGGTTCAACTATTATTACCCAGGTACTGCAAGTCATCCTCCACATACTTGCATACAACATGGATGCTGGCGCAGCTGTTTCTGTTCCCCGTATCCATCATCAGTGGCTCCCCGATGAATTACGAGTAGAACCATTTACTTTGGATGCTCTGACTTTAGCAGAATTACAACGTCGGGGACACAAAATTCAACAACAAACAAGCCCTTGGGGTAATATTAACGCCATTGTCGTTACACCCCAGCAAACTTTAGAAGGAGCAGCCGATCCTCGCGGTGAAGGTTCTCCCAGAGGCTTTTAGGAGTCATTTGTCCGTAAAATAAAACCGCCCCTACTAATTGCTGTACGAGCGGTTTTAGAAGTATTATCTGTAAAGCCAAAAGGTAGAATATCGTGTAAAACCCACCTATACTAACTCATAACTACTAACTCATAGCTACTAACTAATAACTCATAATTCCACTGGAGCAACTGATGTTGAGAACTCGTTCGCTAATGCAGTAGGCACTAAAGTCCAACCCGCTTTCAACAACTTTTGGTAAGTTGCCCAACCTCTAGAACCGCCTGGTATTTTGTAATCTGGTACTGAATATTGGGGAAAAGCAGTGTAAGGACGCCAGGGTTGATTAGGCGCAGTCTGCAAGTGCAAGATTTTATCTCCTTCTTCACCTGATGCAGACAACCAGCACATTCTTCGATGCATGGCAAACTCCTTTACTTTTATCTTTAAATGCATAATGACAGACTTTTGTCAAGTCTAACATCACCCAGTGGGATAATTTGTTGCTTAATTCTATGAATGCGTAAAATCAAATACTTCTTTCTTGAGTATGAGTAAACGTTAGTAAGCCTCATAAAGAGTAGCAGCTATAGATAGTACTTACGTTCATTTCATGTTATGTGTTGTTAAGAAATATGTATGTATCGATCAATACGATTTTTTGCTAATAATTTTCGATTGAACATAATTTAGAACTCAAAGCTTACAATCTCCACAGAGAGGTACTTTCTGGATTTATTCGTGGGGATTTGGGATCTTGATTACTCCTACGAAAATAGCGAGCAGAGAACAAAGAAATATTTTCATAACGAGTGTTGTGGGTAAAAAACCCGTAGGTGTTCAGCTTGAAAAAGGCTGTAGGGGAAAGAAACCTTTTTCATGCTTAGTTGTGAATCTTATTCATAACGACTGCCTAATTTTTAAATGCATGGGGCATGAAACTTGTCACCGACGATGTCACGAATTTCTGCAACTAATCGAGAGTAGGCAAAGTCAGATAAAACTGGTTCTGAGCCTTGTAAATCAATTTGTTCTGCTAAATCAATCCATGACTTACAGCCACCGTATTCGCTGCGGTAAGAAATTTCTTGAACTTGAGGTAATTTATAAGTTCGCAGCAGCAGGACATACAATGGCTGACGTGGTTTCCATTTGAGGCGATCGCTAATAAAGTACTCATTCCAAATGTGGAAAGGGAGTAAAGCATTGACAATAGCTTCGTCAGCAACGGGGAGAATATCGCTAATTTTTGCCCAACTGCTAATACGAACTGTTTCTGGATGCCAGCCTGGTGTGACTGGGCATACAAGCTCGGCGTACTCAGGTTTGAGCAGAAAAGGCTGTTGATGCTCATAAGTTGGGTAGAGCAAAATTTGATCATGAGCTACTTGGAAGCGCCCATGTTTTTCGTGGATACCACCTTTGCGAAGCAGCATAATTGTTTTGCCATTCTCTAATGCAGTGACGGCAATTGCCCATTCTTTGAGTGCGTAAAAATTTGTAGTTAATTTCATAAGTATTTACTGTAACTCTAATTTTATTTGAGACCAATAGCTATACGTCATACAACTATCTACAGTAATGATTTTAGGATTGGTCATCAATTATATCGCTAGGAATATTTGGATTTAAAAATTACACACTAACACTTATATTGAAGAAAGCAACCTATTATAAATTTGTTAGTTCAACTTCTGTACCCTGAGACATAGGGAAGTCAAAAAGTCTTTAGTGCTTGTACACAGATTGCTTTACGGTTAATATAACGAGCTTTTCCAATAGACTTTATTGAATTAGAGTTCAGTCTTGGTGTTCCCAAATGAATAGCGATAGAGCATACAGATGAGTCAAAAATCTGCCTACGTCAAAAAAACAGAGTCTTAATTTACTTTTAAGGCAAGATAATGGATTTTTAATCATATCGACAAGTCACAACTAATTCTGTATTCAGAGTCACATAAGAGTTTAACTTTACACTCACCTTGAGACAGACGAGTAAAGTAGTTAACAGAGCTAAGTATTAATAATAAATTTGCATATCTAGTAACTGCTATTTGCATAACAAGTCAAACACTTCTGACTCTACTCAGCCAAAACACATCTATAAAAGTCGTCCTTTGTCATTAGTCATCAGTCATTTGTAATTCCAAAGAACTATTGACAGTCTTAACCAGAGAATGTGCAACTTGGAAGCACATTATCCCAGTTCATTCCAAATCAGAAGTGTTGCAATATTTTTCACATTTTGATCGACTGCTTGGCAGTTGAGGAGTTTTTGCTCTAATTTGGAGTTCAAAATGAGGATAATCAATAATCCAAATTTATATAAAATGCTTGCTAGTTTTGTGATGGTTGCAACTGCCAGTGCTTTATTCAATCTTCTAGTAGAAGCGCCATCCCATAGCACTTCATCTTCTCAAACTAAAGCAAAATCTACAGATAATTCTAAAACTCAACCTCTTGACTTAATAATTAGTCTTAGTCGCCGTCAATTAATTCTATATCGAGGAAATAATCAAATAAAAACTTATCCTGTAGCAGTAGGGCGCTCAGGTTGGGAAACTCCTACTGGTAACTTCCAAGTAATGACAAAGTTAGAAAATCCTGCTTGGATGAACCCTTTTACAGGTAAGTCTATCTTGGGGGGACAATCTGACAATCCTCTTGGTAAATACTGGATTGGATTTTGGACAAATGGTAAAACTTGGATTGGTTTTCACGGTACCCCGAATCCGGAGTCAGTAGGTAAAGCCACCTCACACGGTTGCATTCGGATGTACAACAAAGATATTCAGGAATTGTTCCATCAAGTCAGTGTGGGAACTTCAGTCACAGTAATGCAATAGCTTGGAAGTCAGAAGGAAATTAGGGCAAGGACACGGAGAGGAGGATGGGGGAGCCACCGCACTGGCTCCCCTACTAACTACTAACACTCATAACAAAAATACGTTAACAGATACTACTAATTTATTGAGAAGTTTAAAGACTCGTAAAATTCGGTTAAAAGAGGCTTACAGCTTATTTTCTAGATGGTAACTTTATAAGCAGGACACCAAACAAAGCACAACCAAACTGATGAGGGTAGATGACATGGTGTCTCCCGTCATAGCCCAAGCAAACTCATAGCATAATCATCACTGAAGTGGCAGATATCCCCATAAATAAAGGGAAGCCAAATCCCAAAGCGGAAAAACGAGAAAATGCTAAGTTTGCTGTTACTAATGTCCACCCTAGTTGTTTACTTTTTACTAAGTACGTAATTACATCAACTTGATCACTAACGAGTTTGCAGAACCTGGTCACCTCTGACCAGGTTTTTGCATTTAGGCATTACATTTTAGCTTAGTAAAGCACTAGACAATTAACCAGCAGTAAATACAATAGGACAACGACATATCCTGCTGGAAATATTGAATGATAAATTATAGTTTTTACTTTAAAATAGCTGCATTTGCTATTGTATCTACACTTTCTTTATCTTGTCAGAAAAGTATTATCAAAGAATTAGAACAGACACAGGCAACTGCCCAGCAAAAGCCACAACCAAATCTTACCTATGGCGATTTAGTTATTAAAGAACAATTAGACCATATATTGATTCCTGTTAGTTTAGCTGATAGAAATGTAGATAAAGAAAGTTACCATAGTTATTCGCGTTCTTATTCAGGAATAAATCAATATATTAATCTAATATTCTATTCTAAGAAAGATTCTAAAACTCACCTGTTATTAAATAAAAAAGCAATTGTCACTGGATTTGAATTATTGTCACAAAAACAAGGGAAAATACCCCCTAGATTTTGGTTCTATCAAATAATTAACAGTGATACCAACGGAGATAAAAAACTAGACTATCAAGATGCCAGAATTGGATATCTCTCTGATTTAGCAGGGAAAAATCTTCAACAAATTACTCCAAATCATACTCAAGTGATGAATTGGGCTGTCGTACAAAGTGTTGACGCCATTTTGATCAAAATTCTTAAGGATTCTGATAATGACAAAAAATTTACAGATAAAGATGAGACGAATTTTATCAAAGTTAAACTTGCTCAACCAGATATTGGCACGGAGATAGTTAGCGATGAAATCGAACAACAAATTAAATCATTGATTTTAAAATAAGTAGGCTGTTAGTGGTTAGTAGTCAACAACTGTACGGACGGGTTTATGAAGATAATTTGTTGGTTTTCACCGAAAGATAATCAATAAAACCCGCCCCTACTAACCACTATCTACTAACTCATAACTCTAGACAAAACCCACTCCCGCAATAGAGGGTTTACCTGTTCTGGTACTTCGTCATGGGGACAATGCCCTGCTCGTAAAAAATGTTCTGTGAGTTCAGGATAGTATTGCCGGAATTTTTGAGAACGTTCTCTGGCATTCATCCAAGGATCGGCTTCTCCCCACAACAACAATAGCGGACAAGTTAATTGCTTCAACAAAAAATCAACTTTTTCCCCTTGAGGAGTTTTGAAGACTGAGGAAAAGACATCAAAAGCACCTGGATCGCAAGCAGGACGATAAATTTCTTCTACTAATTGGTCTGTAATTGCGCTTTTGTCGAGGTAGACTTTGTTTAGAGTTTGGCGAATTACCTTCTTTTGTCGCACGTATTGAAATAAAATGAACTGAGACAAAGGCTGTTGAAAAATCCACTTCACAACGTCGCCTAGTAGTTTCTGTAATGGATCTGGTTGTTGGGGTGGTTCAATCTGAGCTTGTAATGCTTCTGGTTCAGTTGAAGGCTGGTTTTCGCTAAAAGGCCCTGCACTGTTGAGTAAAACTAAACCTGTCACTGCATCGGGACGTTGAGCTGCAACACATAAACTAGCATAGCCACCAAGGGAATTTCCTGCTAGCACTGTTTTGCGACCAATCATTTCTGTAATAAAGTCATAGAGCTGATCGCGCCACAAGTTACCACTGTACTCTAGTTTAGGTTTGGCAGAACGTCCGAAACCTAAAAGATCTATAGCCCAAACTTCAAATTCTTTACAAAGTCCAATTATATTCTTGTACCAGTGGTCACAAGAAGCACCGAACCCATGCACTAGCAGTAAGGGTGGACGTTGGGGCTGGGGTTCTCCTGCTCTGACGTAATAGATATTATGTCCTCGCCACTGCCAATATTGACCAGGAATTGGGGTTGAAGAGGCTGTCGTTGCCTGCATGATTCCAAAGAAATGTTAAGTAACTTTTAATTATTGTAATCTGACATTCTCAGCTGATAGGCTGATAACCTATAGCCTACAAATATTGCCAAAGACCAATTTCTCATCTCTTGGTTTCCTTGGTATTTAGGGAATTGAAATTCTTAAGGAAATGCAACAATTGATTACAGGAAAAACAAAATTGTTGGGAGTGATTGGGCATCCAGTCGAACATTCGCTATCGCCAGCGATGCACAATGCAGCGATACAAGAGTTGCAACTAGATTATGTCTATCTTCCCTTTCCAATCAAACCAGAGGAGCTACAAGCAGCAATTCAAGGCTTTGCTGCCATTGGTGTTGTGGGCTTTAGTGTGACAATTCCTCATAAACAGGCTATATTGCCTTTGTTATCAGCGATAGAACCAATTGCTCAAGCTGTGGGAGCGGTAAACACAGTTGTTCGCAAAGAGAATAAATGGGTGGGTACAAACACTGATGTGGAAGGATTTCTTGCTCCCTTGCAAACATATCACCAAGAGTGGAGTCAAAAAGTAGCAGTCATTTTAGGTAATGGTGGTGCGGCAAGAGCTGTGGTAGCAGCTTGTACTCAATTGGGTTGTAGGGAAATTCATGTTGTTGGGCGCAACGTGCAGCGTTTGAAAGAATTCCGTAATAGTTGGGGAAATTCACGCTTCGCAATGAATCTCGAAGTTCATCGCTGGGATGAATTGCCAAATTTACTTCCGCAAGCAAATTTATTGGTAAATACAACCCCTATTGGTATGTATCCCAAGGTGGAGGAGTCGCCTTTAAGTGTAGAGGAAATGGCAGACTTACCACCAAAAGCGATCGCCTACGATTTGATTTATACTCCTAACCCAACTAAATTTCTCCAGAAAGCGCAACAAGTAGGTGTAATCTCCATTGATGGGTTGGAAATGCTCGTTCAACAAGGTGCAGCAGCATTAAAAATTTGGTTGCAAAGGGAAAGTGTGCCTGTGGATGTGATGCGTCAAGCTTTACGAAAGCATCTGGGTTTATAAGTAGAAGGCAGATGGCAGGAGGCAGAGAGTAAAGAGCAGAGAGCAGAGGGCAAATGGCAGAAGGTGAAAAGCTTGTTCTATACACTTGTTATAAAGTTAACAGACACAGCATTGCCGTGTCTGTGTTGTAGTTTGGTTTACTTATGCTGTAACAGTCGCCATTACTTTGTCAACTAGTTGCAAAGCCGTATCTACTTCTTTGTCCGTCACAATTAATGGTGGCACAAATCGGACAACTTTCGGGCCTGCTGGTACAAGCAATAAACCTTCATCAATAGCAGCTTTGACAACATCAGCAGCTGTTAAATCAGCATCTGCGTTTAACTCTAGTCCGTTGATTAAACCCCAACCGCGCACCTCATTAAGATGATGGGGATATTTTGCTGCGATCGCCCTTAACCCGGCTCGCAGTTGTTCACCCCTTTGTCGAACATTCTGTAAAATATTTTCCTTTTCCAAAGTTTGGCAAACAGCGAAAGCAACTGCACAGGCAAAAGGATTGCCACCAAAGGTGCTAGCATGTTCTCCGCTTTGGAACACATCGCAGAACTTCTTAGCCATCATGGCTCCGATGGGAATACCACCGCCTAAGCCTTTGGCACTAGTGAAAATATCCGGCTCAACGCCAAGATGTTCGTAACCCCATAACTTACCACTGCGCCCCATGCCAACTTGCACTTCATCGAAAATAAGCAGCACACCCGTTTCATCGCAAATTTGTCGGAGCTTTTGGAAATAAGTTACATCTCCCGGACGAACACCACCTTCTCCTTGCAATGGTTCTAATAAAATTGCTGCTACTTGGTAGTCACCTTCATCTAATTCGCCAATAGCTGATTCAACTGCCGCTATGTCGTTATAGGGTACATGGTAGAATCCAGGTACAAGGGGATCGAAGTTTTTTTGATACTTCGGTTGTCCCGTGGCAGTAATTGTTGCTAGAGTTCTGCCGTGGAAACTAGAGTGAGCAGTTAAGATAATTGGATGTTCTATTTGCAGGACTGTATGGGCGTATTTTCGCGCTAGCTTAATTGCAGCTTCGTTAGCTTCCGCTCCAGAGTTGCAGAAAAATACGCGATCAGCACAGGAATGTTCAACTATCCACTTGGCCAGTTCTCCCTGCTCTGGAATGTAGTACAAATTAGAAATGTGGTGTAGCTTTTGAATTTGGCGGGTTACCGCCTCCACCATTGCCGGGTGAGCATGTCCTAAGGTACAAGTGGCAATTCCGGCGACAAAGTCGAGATATTCTCGCCCCTGCGTATCCCAGACGCGACATCCAGCACCTCGTTCTAAAGCGAGGGGAAATCGCCCATAGGTGGACATGACAACTGCATTAAAATTATCGGCGTCAAAAGGGCTAGATGATACAGAACCAGACTCAGAGGGAAAGGGGGGTTGTTGAACAAGAGTGTCTAGGCTCACTGCGATCGCTCCTGAATATCCTCTACGGTATACTAAATCACTAGCTTGATAGAAATCTTTAAAAATTTCTGATTCTCAGCTATTACTTACTTCATCTTAGGCTGACCCTCAGTTATCCTCAAACGAGTGGCGGTGGTAAAAATTGTGTACTCAACTCTGGAACAAAAATATCAACGCATTCAGAAAGAGTTAATGGCAGGGGTAGTTGCCCTGGTGGGTGTGCTCCTGATCGGTACTTTATGGTATCGCTTTGTGGAAGGCTGGTCATGGGAAGATGCACTTTACATGACAGTTATCACTTTAGCTACTGTTGGTTACGGTGAGACACATCCATTAGGTGACAGAGGACGGCTGTTTACCATCGCCCTAATTTTAATGGGAGTGATGACTATCGGTTATATTGTCAACCGATTTACAGAAGCGGTTATTGAAGGCTACTTTCAAGAAAGAATTCGACTGCAACAGGTGCGGCGCACAATGGAATCATTATCAGGGCATTATATCATCTGTGGATTTAGTCGGACTGGTCGCCAAATTGCCACAGAATTTCGGGCAGAAGGTGTCTCTTTTGTAATTATTGACTCAGATATTGAATCAGTGCGTAAAGCTCAGGAGATGGGTTATACAATATATCAGGGTGATGCCACATTGGATGAAACTTTGCTAAGGGTGGGTATTGAAAGGGCAGCTTGTATAGTTGCAGCCCTACCTTCCGATGCAGAAAATTTATATACAGTACTTTCCGCCAAATATCTCAATCCAGGTATTCGAGCGATCGCACGAGCAAGTACAGAAGAAGCTTTGCAAAAGTTGCAGCGCGGTGGTGCAGATGCTGTGATTTCTCCTTATATCACTGGTGGAAAGCGGATGGCTGCTGCTGCTCTTAGACCCCAGGTGATGGACTTTGTAGATGGTATTATCTCAGGTACAGACCGACAATTGTATATGGAAGAATATTTGCTCGAACCGAGTGTTTGTCCGGTTGTTGGGCAAACTTTAGGGCAAGCAAAATTGCGAGTGCAAACAGGAGCATTGATTCTCGCTATTCGCCGCACTGATGGCAATCTCATCGGTGGCCCTACTGCTGATACAGTGTTTATGCCGGGAGATGTAGTTATAGCAATGGGTACCGCAGAACAATTGCGTGCTCTTAACCAATTGTTAGGGCCGATTAGTTCCAAAAAGTTGCGCAGACCGAAGAAAATGTAAGAAGGGGATAGGGGATAGGGGACAGGGGATAGGGAACAGGGGACAGGGAACAGAAAGAAGCAAGGGTGCAGGGCGCAAGGAGGAGAAACCACTAATTGTACAGACGCGATTTATCGCGTCTCTAACAAATGACCAATGACTAATGACTAATGACAATTGACTAACCTCCATCTTACGTAAGGTGCGATCGCTTATCAAACACATTAAGCTACCTCTAGTTGAAGAGACTTTGGGTTTAATATCTTCGGTTTGGGTAAAAGATGGATTTTTGTCAGATTCTAATTGAAAAAAATGATGCCATTGTAGATCGATGGGTAGAAGCAGTTTACCAAGACCAACAAATTGCAGCTACTAGAGAACTTACTTTTAATGCTGTAAGGAATAGCTTACCCCGTGTTTTAGAAGCATTAGCAACTGTGCTTTCTGAATCTATGAGTAGTGATTTGGAAACGGTAGTTGATGCAAGTCTCGAACACGGTAGAATTCGGGCAGAACAAGAATTTGAGCCAGCAGAAATTGCGCGAGAGTATCGTTTACTCAGGTTTGTAATTTTTTCCCTTTTAGAAGAAGATTTATTAAAGGCAACTCCAACAGAAATGCTGCGGGCTGTGCGCCTAATTGATACAGTCATTGACGAAGCGATCGCTCGTTGCTTCAACAGCTATACCCAAGGAAGAATACAAAAACTAGAAAAACTCCAAAGTCAGTTGCAATTGACTAATCAAGAGCTAACTCGTTTGGTTAAAGCTAGTCAAGATACTATCTCTCATTTAGCTCACGAACTAAAAACGCCTCTGACTTCAATAATTGGTTACTCAGATCTATTTTTGCGCCAGCATCGTCAAAAACAACTCGAAACTAAGGACTCTCATCCAAACCTTGAAAGTATTGAGCGAGTCTTAAAAAGCGGTAGGTTGCTGCTGCGACTGATTAACGACACTTTGGAAATTTCGCGTTACGATGCCGGTAAGATGAAATTACAACCTACTCCAACTAATGTGCGGGGGTTAATCAACTCAGTCATAGAGATTATAGAACCACTAGCGCGTGCCAAGGAATTATCCTTAGTTGTGAATTGCGATCGCGCTCCCGAAAAAGCGATCATCGATCCGCTTCGACTTCAGCAAATTCTCACTAATCTACTCAGCAATGCCATTCGCTACACAGAATCTGGTTCAATTGAACTGGAGTGCTGGGTAGTCTGCGAGAAAAAGTGGGCTATTTCTGTTAGTGATAGTGGTGTTGGCATTTCCCCTGAAGCTCAAGCAAAAATTTTCGATCCTTATTTTCGTGCAGTCAATGATATACAACTACAAGGTTCTGATGGTACAGGATTGGGTTTAGCGATTGTATCCCGGTTAGTTCAGTTAATGAGTGGTGAAATCAAAGTGCTTTCACAACTTGGTAAAGGATCTACGTTTACAGTAATTTTGCCATTAGAAGTGATCGCATTATGATCATAAAGTGTTTCGTTCGCGATTTTCTTCTATTCAGCTTTTGTCAGCTTTTGCGATCGCCGCATGAGCAATTTGTGGAAATGGTAGTTTAGGGCTTGTCTGTAAGTTTATCTGTAAGAACATTCTTAAGGTTATTGACAAAACAATTACTCTTTTAGGAACCTTAATGTTGACAAGAGAAGAAGCTCTAATTATGAGCTTGCACCCGATCAGGCACTGTGAGGGAAAATGCAGCAAAATCAAGCGATCACTGAACAACCATCATTAAGCCATGCGCAGTATCATTGTCAAGATCTCGAAATTTTCCAAGCTCACAATGTCGCACCTCAAGAGCTTACAGTTGGCTCACTTCCTAATCATCTAATCGTTATTCATACAACTCCACAACCAGTCGAAGTGATGGAGCGGGCTGACAGCCTGCGATTCCAAGGACTAGCTCAAGCAGGTAGTATTAATATTAATTCCGCAGGTAGCATGGCTTCTTGCCAATGGAGCGAAGCAATATCGTTTATTCGACTAGATGTATCGCCTAAGTTGATTGCACAAGTTGCAGAGCAAACAGGCACCAATTCCTGTAGCTCCTATGAAATAATTAATACTACTCATACTCACGATGCCAAAATTCTGCAAATCAGTCAGTGGCTTTTAGACGAGCAAAACAATGGTGGTGCTGGTGGTAAGCTTTACCTTGACTCGCTACTTAATGTTTTGTCAGTTCACTTGTTGAGAAATTATACTACCCAGTTTCGGGAAGCGCGATCGCCTAGTAGCCTAACTCATCAACAAATTGCTCGTGCGATCAATTATATGCACTCCCACCTCGACCAAGATCTTTCATTAGAGGTACTTGCCCAGACAGTCAATCTCAGCCCATCTCATCTGCGTCGCCTGTTTAAGCAAGCGACAGGAATGGCTCCCCATCAATACTTAATTCACTTGCGAGTGAATCGGGCGAAGGAACTTCTACTTACTCGCAGCTTTTCGATCAATGAAGTTGCAGTTGAAGTTGGTTTTGCCGATCAGAGCCACTTGCATCGTCATTTTAAGCGGATTTTTGGAGTAACGCCAAAGGCTATTCTCTCTCATCAGAGTTTATATATTCTCGACTTTTTTAAAAAGTCGGGAATCTGAAGGTTTGAAAACACGCCCTAGTCCCCAATCCCTAATTAAAGAGTCATTTTGTACAAAAAGTTGCTCAGATCGTTCAAGGCTACAACAGCTACTCCAATTTATGCTTGTGAATGTGAACCATTCAGGAGCAACATTCATGTCTCTCAATTCATATTACACATTAGGAAGTTCTGGACTACGAGTTAGCCGACTGGCGCTAGGTGCAATGACTTTTGGGACAGAATGGGGTTGGGGAGCCGATGAAGATACGGCACGTCAATTATTCAACACTTATATTGATGCAGGTGGAAATTTCATTGACACCGCAGACTTGTATACAAACGGGACAAGCGAGACTTGGATTGGCAAATTTGTGGCAGAGCGGGGATTACGCGATCGCGTCGTGATGACAACCAAATTCAGCTACAATGCAGAACCAGGAAATCCAAATGCAGGCGGTAACGGACGCAAGAATATTCTGCGGGCTGTGGAAGGTTCCCTAAGACGGCTAGGAACCGATTACATAGATCTATACATTCTTCATACTTGGGATCAAATCACACCTGCTCAAGAAGTGATGCGAACACTCGATGATTTGGTGCGAGCGGGCAAAGTGCGTTATGTGGGGTTGAGTGACACGCCAGCATGGTATGCAGCACGAGCGCAAACGCTTGCCCAGTGGCGCGGTTATGAGCCGTTAAGTACTCTGCAATTAGAGTATTCCCTGGTTGAGCGAAGCATTGAACGTGAGTTTATTCCGCTAGGGCTGGAACTTGGTATGGGCATCATGGTGTGGAGTCCACTGGCAAGCGGGCTTTTGAGCGGCAAATATAAGCCGAGTCAGGGTGCATTCACTGGAGAGGGACGACTGGATACCCTCAAAGACAGCCAAAATCCAGCATTTCAGAAGTTCACAGAGCGGAACTGGAAAATTGTTGCAGAACTGGAAAATGTAGCGAAAGAATTGGATCGCAGCATGGCTCAAGTTGCTGTAAACTGGACAGCAAACCAACCTGGGATTGCTTCAGTGATTGTGGGAGCGACGAAGCGATCGCAACTGGAGGACAATCTTAAAGCATTAGATTTTGATATACCTGCTGAATTGAGCGATCGCCTTGAGGTAATTAGTCGTCCTGAGCCTCAATTTCCCTATAGTTTCTTCGAGCCAGAGATTCAAGGCATGATTCATGGTGGTAAGCCAGTCGGTTTGAAGCCAAAGGGATATTACCCTGATGTAATTATTCGAGCGGCTGGTGCAGGAGTGTCATAAATCGGAATAATTTAAGTGCGGATGGACTGTCATTGAGTAAGGCGGCTCTGTTGGGCAGTCCTAGCCACATATACCTAAACGGGGAAAAGCCGATGAATCGAATAGTTCGCTTTGTTATGATAGTTTTTGTTGTATTGTGTTGCACTGCCACTGTCCTGTATCAGACTGTGCAATCAGTTGCAACAACACCAAATTCAGCGAATAAGTCTCCAAATCATTTAGAGGTGGCTCAAAACATCGATTTTGCACAGCATTTTCGAGAGCTAGGGGTTGAAGGTTCAATTCTAATTTACGACTCAAACAACAATCGCATCTTTCAACACAATCCATCCCGGAACAAAACAGCTTTTTTACCTGGTTCCACTTTCAAAATTCTAAATTCTCTAATTGCGTTGGAAACAGGAGTCATTCCAGATGAAATTGCGATTTTAACGTGGGACGGCATTCAAAGAAAGCTGCCAGAATGGAACCGGGACTTGAATATGAAAGAAGCAATCAATCTTTCTGCAATTTGGTTTTATCAAGTTTTAGCCCGTCGAGTCGGATACGAACGGATGCAAAAATGGGTGACTCAAGTCGGATACAGCAACCAAAAAATTGGCAATAAAGAGGATATTGACAAATTCTGGTTACGAGGAGAGTTACGAACCACCCCTGAACAGCAAATTCAGTTTCTTCGCCGCTTTTATAATAATGATTTACCATTTTCTAAGCGATCGCTCGACCTTGTCAAAAAGATTATGATTCTGGAGAAAACTCCAGACTACACAATTACAGGAAAAACAGGTTGGGTTGGATTTGACGATGGCGTAAAACCCCAAATCGGGTGGTTAGTTGGGTATTTGGAGAGAGGAAAAAATGTTTACTTTTTTGCCACAAATATAGAGATTCGTAAGGATAAAGACGCTTCTGCTCGAATGGAGATAACACGCCGTTGTTTTAAGGATCTGAGATTGTTATAAGTCCAATACGGATGTCCAACGTTTGGACGGAATACTTCACCAACCAATCGTCGTAGGACGCCGTAGTGCTGCATAATAACCGTGGTGCAATGGACTGTTGTAAGCTTTATATCATTGACTCATGATATATGCCGAACACAATAGAAGGACTATAAAACGCTCCTGTTTTAGCCAAAGCTATAATTGCGGTAGCCTCTAGCTGTTTTGCAATACCCCTATGAGCCAAATTCTGACTCTAGAACTGAGTGATCGAGTTTTTAGTTCCATTCAACAACAAGCTAAAAAGATTGGTATCTCTCCAGAACGCCTAGCTGCAATTTTGCTAGAGCAGCAGTTTGATCAAGTTTTCAAATTGCTTCTAACTGAAGCAGAAAAGGAGGTAGCACGAGCAAAATTTGAGCGTCATTTCGGGGAAATCAACCTTGGTTATGCGACAGATGTAGATAACGAGAGCATTGATGCAGATTTAGCTAAAGAGTATGCCAATACGCACGAGGAGGATTAATGCTCCTCGATACTTCTGGGTTGCTTTGTTTGCATTATCAAACCGAGCCTTTTCATACTCAGGCTCGTGCTGTGTACAAGAAAGCTACAGTTCTACTGACTCACAGCTATATCATCGCTGAATATGTTGCCCTAGCAAATGCAAGGCGTTTTCCGCGTTCATTTGTCCTTGATTTTATTGTTGACTTGTTGGATAACCCTGATATAGAAACGGTTTGGGTTGATGAGCCATTGCACCGAGCCGCAGTAGAGCTACTTCTAGTGAGGCAAGACAAAACTTATTCTCTGTGTGATTCAGTTAGCTTTGTGTTAATGCGCCAGCGGGGAATTACTGAGGCACTAACTAGCGATCGCCACTTTGAGCAAGAGGGTTTTAGTCGCCTTTTAGTGTAGGGCAAAAATCAATGGTTTCTTTAATCCTTCATTAACAGCAATCTCTCTTCCTAATAGTTCGTCGATAATTAACAGTTCTGCATCTAGCTCAAGAGCTAGAGCGATCGCTTCAGATTCGCCACCATCCAACTTCCGCCCGCGTAGCCGCTGCACAGTTGTCGGATCGCCAACAGATTGAACATTAATCCAGGGTTGAGAGGGTACTAATGCTGCTTGAGCATAGATTGTTGCCACTTTTGCTATCTCATCAGCAACAGCCTGTGGAATAGTGATATTGCCATATACTTGCTGAAGCACCAACAGTTGACCGATAGCAGCTAGATTGCTGATGGGTAAGGTATTACAAACAATAGTCATAGCCGCTTTAGGCGTTTGAGGGTGGCAACATCAGCTTTGAGATCTTCAATATCGTAGTGAATGTGGATATCACGGCTGGCAATTAGATGTTGAAACTGGATCAGATTCATTCCCAGTAAATTGCTAGCTTTGCCAATGCTGATTCTCTTTTTCTCAAACAGCATGAGCACGATTTCCTGTAGTAGTTCCTCTTCGGATAGTCCAGAGGCTTGAAGGATATCATCAGGGATTACAACGCTCATGAGGGATTAGTCCGAAATGATAAGTTTTTTTATTTCAGAATAGACAATTGTACTGTAGCCAAGTCTAGCTCTGAATAAGAGATAATATGCTTTTTTTAAGCTCTTAAAATATAGCAGTAAATTTTCTATCACTACTATCTTTAACTTTGCTCAGACCAAATTGGCAGTTGATTCACTTTTTTTAAAGTTAGCTCTACGTACTTGGTTTGACTTTCCCTTACCAATGCTGTACCGAAGTAACCTTCAGTACCATCGTGAGCATGAGGCCCTGTATTTACAACAGTATAACGTCCCAGTTGACGAGCTTGGTTGAAAGGTGAGGCTACTGTTACAGGCCAGCGTGAAGCAAATACAATACTGGTTATGTCCTCAACCCAATCTCGACTGCCTTGGAGATGGTAAACATGATCAACAGACTCAAAGCCAATTTCGCCATCAAAGCTACCACCAACAGATACTACAATCAATCGAGCATTTAGCCATTGATCCAAATAGGAAGCTGCGCCCAGAGCAACTTGTACTCCACCACTAGTGCCAATCAAAATTACCTTCAAGCGTTCTTTTGGGTATTTGGGGATGGGATGGGCGGCATTCATGCGATCAATAATTGCGTTGGCAATTCCCAAGTTATAAACCTCGCCATAGCGATCGTCGGCAGAAATCGCAAATCGCCAAAGATTGCGAATTTTAATGATAATATCTGCATTGGCGAGCCAACCATCAGCATTTTCGGCAGCACGCCATAAAGGAGCCAGTAACCTTTGTCCGCCTAAACTCTCATTTGCAGCAGAATAGGGAAACACATCCGAAACGGCAACACAGTTAGGATGAAGTTGCACCAACCTATTCAGAAAAATTTCCTCACCCGGAGTTAGTTGATTGGCAGAAAAATCTCCCACTCCAGATAGGTAAATAATATAACAATCTATATTTGCAGACTCAGTAGCTGTGTTGGAGCGATCGCCTGATAATAATTTCTTGTTCTGGTTACTCTTTAACCCCAAACTTTCAGCGCTTTGACTCAACCACCACACTAAGGTTCCAACAGGAGCAAAGGTTCCCCAAACTAGAAGTATTACTCCTGCTAAAATCAACAGTTTTAAAGTTTCACCTTGCAGCTTTAGCAGTATCAATCCTATAAACTTCAGCATTTGAAATAAATTTTTTACATTTTCAAAAATAAAATACTTTTAAGGAAGTACGTGTTAGCTTGTTGTAGCTTATTAAACTTCCTTTTTTTGAGTTCTTCAACTCTCTTTAGCTAGAGGCGCTTAGGCTAGGGACTAGGAACTAGAGGCTAGGGAAGAGAGGTTTTCATGACGAGCGTTGTGGGCAATTGTCCGTGGGAGTCTAGCAAGAAAAATGAGCGGAAATCACAAAAAGTCAAAGCGAGGGTTGTGTAGCACTCTTAAGTACGCTTTAGTTCTGAATGCCGACTTCTACGAAAATGCTCACAACACTGCTCACAATCGAAGATTAGCCCTGACTATTGTAATTTTGGCTGCCGTCTCTCATGCCATCGGTACTGGGGTGATTTTATTAATCAATCGGGCTACGATTTTTGCCTTGTTGGTAGGGCTGTTGATTGATGCGATCGCTGTTGTAGCGGGATACTATTTTTGGACGTTGACAATTTGGAAAATCGGACAGTGGCTCAAGCCCATCGATCCAACCTACGGCGATTTATTAAGTCCGATTGGCTTTGCCTATGCGCCGCAAGTGCTAAATTTTTTGACTTTAATTCCTTTGTTGGGAAGACCGATAGAGTTAATATTGGCAGTATGGAGCCTTTTGGCGGTAATTATAGCAGTGCGCCAAGGATTAGATATTAGCACTCGTCGAGCTATGTTTATCTGTTTGGTGGGTTGGCCGTTGATTCAAATTGCGATCGGTTCTGTGCAAATTTTGCAGCAAGAATTGGTAAAATTGTCAAGTTAAAGGTTTGTCCAACTCATTTGGTGCAACATGAGTCAAGATATGCAACGCGAGTTTGCCAACCGCGATGAGTTGGTAGCTTATTTGCGTGAACAATTCCCCCAAGCTGCTGAACGTAGCGATCGCATTAGCGAAACTGTGGGTGGGCGCAAAGCTGCTCAAAAAGCACTGCAAAAAGTAGATCCAGAACGCTACAGTAAAACACGTAATTTTTTTACAGGCGCGGTAACCCAGCTTTCTCCCTACATTCGCTATGGAGTTCTTAGTTTACGGGAAATTCGAGAGTATGCCCTTGATCACGTTCAAAACCTAGACGATGCAACCAAATTAATTAACGAGTTAGGTTGGCGCGACTATTGGCAAAGGCTGTATGCGAAGTTGGGAGATAGGATTTGGCAAGACCAAGAAGAATATAAAACAGGTTATACTGCCAACGAATACACAACTGATTTATCAACTGATTTATCAGACGATATCAAACAGGGTACAACAGGCAGAGTTTGCATTGACAGTTTTAGCAAGCAACTCAAAGAAACAGGCTATCTTCACAATCACGCTCGGATGTGGCTGGCAGCTTACATCATCCATTGGCGGCGCATTCGCTGGCAAGCTGGAGCTAAATGGTTTCTCGAACATCTTTTAGATGGCGATCCTGCTAGTAACAATCTTTCCTGGCAATGGGTAGCTAGCACCTTGAGTCACAAACCCTATTACTTCAACCGCGAGAACTTAGAGCGCTATACTGCCAGTGTTTACTGTAAACAATGCCCCCTCTACGGAGAATGTGATTTTGAAGGCAGCTATGAACAATTAGAACAGCGGCTATTTCCCAAAGGTGAATTTGTGAAAAAACACAATAGCCAAAGCTGGCAAAAGGGAAAGAAACGGCGTTAAAGACAGTTGAAAAATCCTACAACTCGTGCGATCGCTCCAGCTGTTGTCTACAAGATGGACATTGCTCATCAATCTCTTATATATTTATTTACGATTTGTTATCTGAGTGTCGTGAAATCTTCTGTACACTCAATCCAACTTTTGATAGCGGATTAGAGTTTAGTAGACACACAACTTAGATACCAAAGCTAGCCATAGAGCCTGTTTGACTTTGCTTATCTTGCAATAGAAAGTTATTGAGAAAATTAGCAGTTAAACTTATAGTTTTTATGTATGAAAATACTCTGCTAAGAGTAAAAAAAATAATATATGTCCAGGTACTAAGCGTTAATTTAAAAACATCCCATTGGTAGATTTTCAAAAATTATCTAAATTATAAAGTAGGGTAAAATTTTTAAGTAATAGTTGTAGTTCTACAACCAAACTGCTTAAACTTATCATTGTCAGGACTTATTGAAAAAATAGCAAATCATTATAGATTTTTGTTCAAATAACAGGATTAGCCTGTAAATTCTTTTCTATGGAAAAGATACAAATTACAGTTCTTCTCGTAGAAGATAACCCCTTAGACGCTGAACTATTACAAAAATTATTTATTCGCGCCCATCAACAAGAATGGGAAATAGTAAATGTAGAGCAATTAAGTGAGGCGATCGATGTTTGCACTGGACAAGCTATTCATAGCTGTGATAATTCTTCTCCATTGAGATTAAATCATAATAGTATTGACGTCGTATTGTTAGATTTGAGCCTACCTGATTCTATAGGGCTAGACACGTTAAAAGAATTTCGGATAGCTGTGCCGGATATTCCAGTTGTGGTGCTAACAGGGTTGAATGATGAGAAGATGGCACTGCAAGCAATGGCAGAAGGTGCGCAGGATTATCTTGTTAAAGACGAGATTACAATTCAAAGTTTGCCGCGTGCGATTCGTTATGCCATCGAACGAGCAGAAATTCTCAAACAGCTAAGGAAAAGTGAGCAACGTACCCGTGAAGCATTATTAAAAGAACAGGAACTTAACAAACTCAAATCAGATTTTGTGGCAATGATTTCTCACGAGTTTCGCACCCCCATGAGTACTATTTGCACATCTTTAGATTTACTTCAAGCTAGTGATAAACTAACACAAGAATGGAGAGAGCAATTTTTTAGACGAATAGAAAATGCTTTGAAACAAATGCTTAAGCTTTTAGATGAGGTATTATTTCTAAGTAAAAACGAAGTCAGCAAATTTCAATTACAACTTACTCATTTAAATTTAATAAATTTCTGTTCCGAAATTGTAGAAAGTATTCAATTCAGTGAAGGAAAGAATCATAATATTGAATTTACTTCGTCCGGAAAATTTTTTGAAGCAGAAATGGATGAAGAATTGCTATGTTCAATTTTAAACAACTTACTTTCTAATGCTATTAAATATTCTCCTGCCAGAAGTACTATTTATTTTCATTTGACTTGCCAAGATCACATGGCAATATTTCAGATCAAAGATAACGGAATAGGTATTCCCGAAAAAGACCAAATCCATCTATTTGAAACTTTCTTCCGTGGTAGTAATGTGGGTAAAATTTCAGGTACAGGATTGGGACTTGCAATTGTCAGAAGGTGCGTGGATCTACATCGGGGTTACATTCAAGTAGAAAGTGAGGAAAGTGTTGGCACAACGGTAACAGTTACCCTGCCATTACATTAAACTTTTTGAATTAATCGTCGTCCCAATAAACCTTGGGGTCGAACTAAAAGCATAATGAATAGAATACCGAAGGCAACAGCATCTTTGTAACCTGAGTATTCGGCTGGAACAAATGCCTCCACCAATCCGATGAGTAAACCTCCTAATACGGCACCGGGAATGCTGCCTAAACCACCCAAAACAATCACTGCTAACCCTCGCAGCCCAAAAGCAATGCCGAAATACGGCCCTGCTATGCTAACACTGGAGGCAACTAAAGTACCCGCCAATCCAGCTAAAAAACTACTGATAAAAAATGTCAGCACGATAAAGCGATCGCTGTTAATTCCCAACAAACTGGCGGTAGTTGTATCTTCAGCGATCGCTTGCATTGCCTTACCGTATTTTGTGCGGCTAATAAAGTAGGTAAGAATGGCGACAAACACCATTGAAACCAGAAAAATTACTACCTGCACGGTGCGAATAGGAATTGGACTATCTGGGCTACCAAAGTTAATCGCAGGTGGTAAATTGCCGTAAGTATCAGCAGGATAAGTATAACTTTCTGCACCTACCAAATACTGAATTAAATTGACAATCACAACTCCAACACCCAAGCTAGAAACCACTGTTAGCAAGGGATCGGAACCACGCTGGCGCAAAGGTAGAAAAGCAATTCGTTCTACTACTACTCCAACTATTCCTGCGAGAATGCTTCCCACAATTAAAGCCAAAGCAAATGGTAATTGTATGGGTAGTACAGCATTTGCTAACAAGCCATTAAATCCAAACCTACCACCCATCAGCGCATAGGTAAAATATGCACCCAGGGTGAAAATTGCACCATGAGCTAAATTAATAATGCCCAGAATTGAGTAAACCAGGGTGTATCCTAAAGCAAAAATAGCATAGACGCTACCAATAGATAACCCGTTTAAAAACTGTTGCAAAATTAGAGATATATCCATATTGCAACTATTTTAAATATGCAAACTTACCATCATTGCCATTCTGCTGCATTTTGATTTGGGCGATATAAAATTCTTTTTGAATAACTTCACCTTCTGGTGTAAAAGCAATTTCACCCAATGGAGTATTATACTTTCCTGCTAACAACTCTTTGTTTAACTCTGTTCGGACTTGATTGAGCGGAAGAGTGCTAATTTTTGTTTTTTTATCTAGAGATTTGAGAGCATCTATATATACCTGCACAGCTGTAAAAGCTTGAGCACTAAATTGTGGTGGTTCTGTTTTATATTGCTGTAGATAAGCTTGGCGAAATGCTTTGTTAATTTCCCCAGGTTGTTCAGGGCTATAGGCTTGGGCAATCATCACACCATCACAAAAATTCTTACACACTTTAAACACATTAGAAGTATTCAATCCATTACCGCCAATAATTATGCCTTTATAACCTAATTCTCGTAATTGCCGAACTAAGTTTCCACCATCAGCAGCTAAACCAGAAATAATTACTAAATCTGGTTTTAAATTTAATGCATTAGTGGCTTGAGCTTGAAAATCTGTATCCGTAGTTTGAAACTTTTGTACTGTTACTAAATCCAGTCCCGAATCTTTGACTGTTTTTTGAAAAATCTCTGTTTCAGATTTACTATATGCATCATTTTGGGCATAGAAAACTGCGACTTTCTGAATGTTAGGGTTCTGTTTGAGCGCTGCCTTGACAGCATTCGGGGCAACTACAGAAATTGGTGCAGATACACGCGCAACATAATCTCCAATTTCTGGAACACCATTAGCAGTATTTGAGGGGCCAACTACTGGTACTCTAGCACGCTCGGCGATCGGATCGGCGCTAAAGGCTTGTTGTGATAAAGTCGGGCCAACAATACCTACAACCTTATCTTTATTAATCAATGTTTGAAAAGCGTTAATAGCACTGTTTTCGTCACCACCAGCATCTTGGAACATTAATTTGATTGGTGTTCCGTTAATACCACCTTGAGCGTTAAAATATTTCTCAGCAATTTTTGCCCCAGTCACCTGTTCTTGACCGAGTAATGCTACATTGCTAGTCTGTGCAACAGCAATACCGATGGGAATAGAACCAGATACGCCTTGGCTTGCTGAGGTGTTGGTACTAGTATTACTAGCAGTGCCTCCACAAGCTGTAAGCAAGACAGCATAAGAAGCAAATAATGCGGTTGTCCGAGCAGTAAGTTTTTTCATAAACACTCCTTTAATCATATTTATTTGAGCATATACAGGTAAAAATTTGGTATATTAATCTGAAATTGGCATTTTTTATTTTTTATCTTTCAGATTTTACTTCAGTGAAATTAACTCAGTAGTGTAGCAGGCGATCGCAACCGTTTTGTTGCATACAGTTGTTAATTTATATGGCAACTTTACAAGCTTTTACTTTGGCTAGGATTTATTAATCTGACACGATTGATTTTTACCAAAACCTTAGTAAATATTTAGCTTTTGAAAAAGCTGTCAATCAACACATACGTCTGGTGTGATCGCAAGAAGGCAGGGGCAAAACATCCTCTGTGGTTTTTGCTGGCGACGGAGCCGCCGCGACAACAGTACCGCAAGAGCGATCGCCCTTGTAAGCAAAGTAGTCAAAATGCTGTTCAAAGAAATTATCAATGAGTTAGCACTTGACAGAGTGCATATCAATTAGAGTGAATGTGATCTCGGCAGTATAAATCAGGTATATCCAGCGCGTGAAGCTATTTGTATATCACACTCCGGAATTAACTCCAACGGGTAAAGTGCCAGAATGTGCGATCGCAGTCGATGTACTGCGAGCCACTACCACAATGGCGACAGTGTTAGCAGCGGGAGGCGAGGCTGTTCAAGTCTTCAGCGATCTAGATCATCTCATGCAAGTTAGCGAATCTTGGCCGATTGAAAAACGGCTACGAGCGGGAGAACGAGGAGGCGCAAAAGTTCCTGGCTTTGACATGGGTAACTCCCCTTTAGACTGTACGCCAGATATTGTCAGAGGACGGCGCTTATTTATCAGTACTACTAATGGCACTCGTACTTTACAGCGAGTACAGGATGCCCAGTCTGTTTTGGCAGCAGCATTTATTAACCGTAGCGCTGTAGTGAAGTATCTTCTGGAAATTCAGCCAGAGACAGTATGGATTGTCGGTTCTGGTTGGGAAGGCAATTTTTCTCTAGAAGATACTGCTTGTGCTGGTGCGATCGCTCACAGTATTTGCCAAAAAACTCAATTGTCACCCGATGAAATCGCCGGTAACGATGAAGTAATCAATGCGATCGCTCTTTACTCTCAGTGGCAAGACAATTTATTGGGACTTTTCCACCATGCTAGTCATGGCAAACGCTTGTTGCGATTAAATTGTCATGAAGACTTAAAATATTGTTCCCAAGCCGATATTTTAGATGTTTTGCCCATGCAGCAAGAACCAGGAGTTTTAAAAAGGTACTATTAATCTAAGTAAACAATTCTGTTTTATCAACTAAAGAACTCTGAACATCCTGAAGCCAGTTGCAATATGAGGAGGGAAATTCTCAGGGCATACTGCCACTCTTACGGGAAGCCGCCCAGAAAATATCTACACTCAGACAAGACAAACCAGCAGGTGTGCAGGTTATTTTTGATTAGTCCATGCATATGGACAAGTCTTGTGCAGCAGCGAATTACATTCGTCGAGTTCTTTTCATTAATTGCATTCTGAGTTCTATGTTCTGAGTTCTTCCTTAAAATTCAATTTTCACTTTTCCATAAAATCAATGTTATTCAACATTGACCCAGAAATCAGTCGTGTTCACTTTTCCTTTACGATTAAATTGTATCCAAAGTTTATATGTACCTGGTTGAGGAAAACTAGTGAAAAAATTTACCTGTCCTTCTGGAGAATCTTTGAGGGCATGAGCATGAATATAATCCGATTCTGTCAAAGGCGATGAACTTTTGATAATAACTAAATGTGCTTTTTCTCCTAATACGGCTGTAAGTCTTTGACGGGTTGATTATTAGTAGCGTCTTTTAAATCAAATTTCAACTTGACTTCCTGACTAGCCTTGAGAGTTGGTTGAGCAAAATTCAAATTAACCTGAGTTTCAGATACATTTTTAGTATTACTATATTTACGGAGAGAACTCTGTAGACGCGTTCGCCGTCAGGCGTTGCGTTAGCTAGCATCTTCCCATAAGGATGCGGAGGTTTCCTCCGTTAGCGTTAGCTCCACTCTGCGAGAAGCTCTTCGGATACCCTGCGGGTTCTCTGTTGGGTGTAGCCCTTCTCGTAGAGTAGGAGTACGGGGGTTCGCATACCCTGATGGGAAGCGGAGGCACTGCGGTGGACGAGTTCCCCGGCATAAAGCACGTGGCGTCCAAGACTACGATCCCCTCACCGCCCTCCGGGCGTCTCCGCGGAGCGAGACTCAGAGGTTCGGAGGAACAGCAAAAAAAATGTGTAATTAATTTTGTTTAGGTACTTAGTATTGTTAACGCGGAACTATTCTATTTATTCAACGTCTGAATACAATTACTTAAAAAGCGGTTAAAATGTTTTCCAATCAAACTTAGGTTATTTCGGAAAACACGGTTATTTTTCCGGATATACTGGGATACACCTGAAAAGGTGTGCAAGCAAATTTTATCATAGCCCAGAAATAACACGGATGAAGCTACGGTTTTTTTTACTTAGTGTAATCAGTATCTTACTTTTATCTTCTCCAGCAAAAGCAGCCCGCTTAGAATCTTGGCGCTTTGATCCGAGTCAGAATCAGCTGAACTTAACTACTGACTCTGGAGTGAAACCTAAAGCTTTTTTAATTAATAATCCAACCCGACTGGTAATTGACTTACCGGGTACTCATTTAAAAAGCGATACCATCCGTCAACGTTTTAGTTCCACAATTCGGGAGATCCGCATTGGCAAAGTTGACTCTAAAACAACCAGAATCGTAGTTGAATTAGCACCTGGTTATACGGTTGCTCCTGACAAATTATTGATTAAAGGAGATTCTTCCTCCCACTGGGTAGTACAATTTTCGTCCATTGAACGTGTAGCAGTTAATACTTCTCTTGCTCCTGTTTCCTATACCAAATCTACAGAAGAACAAACTCCTATCTTGATTGGTGATAATTCAACCTTTGCTGGAGTTGTTTCTTTAGGCAAGGAAATATCACAGCTAAATTCTCAAGTAAAAGCATTGATGGCTCGTTATAGTTACCTCCAGCCAGGAATGTTTTTTTTGGATTTAGAAACAGGTAATTATTTAGATATAAATGGAGAGAAAATATTTCCGGCAGCTAGCACAATTAAGTTTCCCATTTTGATTGCTTTGTTTCAGGAAATAGATGCTGGCAGAGTGAAGCTGAACGACTCTTTAGTCATGCGGCGCGACTTGATGACAGGAGGTTCAGGAACGATGCGTTATAAACGCCCAGGAAGCAAATTTAGTCTTTTGGAAACTGCAACCAAAATGATTACCATCAGCGACAATACCGCTACCAACATGATTATTGATCGCTTGGGTGGTAAAGCTAAATTAAATCAGCGGTTTCGCACTTGGGGATTGCAAAATACTATCATCCGCAATCTACTTGGTGATTTTAAAGGAACCAATACAACTAGTGCTAAAGATTTAGTGCGTTTGTCGGCATTAATTACTAACGATCAGTTGCTGAGTAATAATAGTCGCTCTAAAGTTTTGGATATCATGAGTCGTGTTCAAAACAGGAGTTTATTGCCAAAAGGGCTTGGTAAAGGGGCAGTAATTTCTCACAAAACAGGAACTTTAGGTATAATTCTTGGGGATGCAGGTATTGTTCAGATGCCAACAGGTAAACGTTATCTAGCAGGAATTATGGTACGAAGACCTTTTGGTGATGCAAGAGCCAAGTCTTTTATTAGCCAAGTTTCTCGTTTGGTTTACGGATATTTAGAGCATTCAAGGCTCACTCAACTACCCAAGTGAACACCACTGGTAAGGTATGATGTAGGGGCATCGGGAATTGGAAATTGGACATTGCTCTATGCTCGTTACCTGTTCCCCATTGCCTTTGTGAGATACTCCACAGCGACTCAAATGCAACACTAAATACTAACCCAGATTATGGACTGTATTCATGTAACGGGTATTCGTGCCTATGGCTACACTGGGTATTTGCCAGAAGAACAAGTTTTAGGACAATGGTTTGAGGTAGATGTAAAGTTATGGCTAGATCTAAACCCCGCTGCAAAAAGTGATGCGATCGCAGACACTGTAGACTACCGCCGAACGATTACTTTGGTGAAAGATTTGATCAAGACATCTAAATTTGCTTTAATCGAACGATTAGTAAGTACAATTGCAGACACTATTTTACAAGAGTGCGAGCAACTTACTCAAGTTCAAGTCATTCTAAGTAAACCCGCTGCACCCATTCCTGATTTTGATGGCAAAATTAGCATTGAAGTGACGAGAACAAAGCCTCATATGTAAATTCATATTTTCTTTCTGAGCATATTAATTCAGTTGTATGGAAGCAATATAGCAATCCGGTTTGATTACTGAAAAAAATTGAGTATTTGTAGGGGAAGAAGTTTGCGGTGTAGATCTTCTTCCCGCAAAACTGCCATTGTGTTATGACTCTAGTCTCACGCATCTAACCCTTGAAAACGGTGCGTTACGCTCCGCGAGCATATATTCTACGTGTTTTTCAAAAATCAAATATGAGTCGTATATAATTTTTGGCTAGAACGGAACAATCCTAATTTTTCTATGTTTTTAAATAAGACAATTCAGAACGTCAAATCTTGTTGCATGAAAGTTGCATCTGACTTTACAAGACAACAGACTATATGGAATTCTTATTCTCATATCATCACTCTCTAAAGCACTATCCTGTATTGCGTTTCTTATAGCCAGTGGAGTTCCTCGTACTGGCTTTTTTCTATGCAGTTATGATTTTAGTAATGTTAGTTAATGTCCCCCAGCTATATTCTGCCTGAACTTTCATAACGCGAGACTAATTGCAACAGGGTTACGAATTACAGGATTTTGCAGCATAACAAGTATTATTCACTATCTCGAACAGATATGCGCTCATCCTCAACTAAGATCACAGGAATGGGGCTGGATTCCAATACCGCCTGGGATACAGAACCCACCAGCACCTCATCCCAAGGCTGATGCCCTCGCTTACCAATGACAATATCAGCAACTTGATAGTTCTGAGCAACACGGATAATTTCCTCTGGAATTGAGCCTGTAATCGCAAGAAACTTGTAGCGAATGTCTGCTAAAAGTCGTTGAGTTTTTTCTCGCAGATGTTCTACTCCATGAGGATCATTGGTGCGAATGATATGTAATACAATCACTTCGGCATCACTACGACGGGCAAGATCAGCGGCTTTAGTCAATACTTGATTAGCTAAAGCAGAGGTATCAACAGCAGCCAATATGACAATACGACGAGCGATCGCTACTTTGGTTGGATCGACTTCACCTCGCTCTAGCAGTTTTGGTGCAAAGGTAGGAATAGCCCAGGCTCCCAAAGGTGCAGTCACCAGAATAGATAAGGCTGCAATTGCCAAAATTATCTCTCCACCCTGAATTCCTTGTGCTAGGGGAATTGCACCAATCGCTGCTTGCACGGTGGCTTTAGCAGAGTTACCCGGTAGCAAAAATAACCGCTCTCGCCAGTTCCAGTTACTGCCTAAGGTAGATAAATACCATCCTAAAGCACGTCCTAGCAATGTCCCAAACGCTATAATCAGCAATCCTGGAAGTAGAGTTTGTTCTAACACTTGTAGTTGAATGCTTGCGCCTAAGAGCACAAACAAAAAAATCTCTGCTACAATCCACAAGCTATCAAAACCTGAACGTAAGCGCCGTGCTAAAGGAGCATCGAGTTCAATCAAGAAAAATCCCGTTGCCATCGCTGCTAGATAGCCAGAAAAGAAAGGAAATTTTTCTGCCAAAACTACCAGTAACAAGGCAAAATTTGCTGTAACTAGAGTATCTTGTACTGCATTTTGAGTCCAGTTCTGTTTTGCTAGCAACACTACCAATAGTCGTGCTGTTACCAAACCGAGAACGACTCCCATCAGAATCTGGCAAATTATCTGAAGGGGAAGGAGTTGAATCGCACTCAAGGTAATGCCAAAAGGTAATGTGACTCCTCCATCTGCTTCCTGTGCTAGAAAGCTCAATAATAAGTTAAATACCAACAGTAGCAGCACATCTGACAAAGCGCTGCCGGTAAGAATTGCATCAGGAATCCCTTTAGTAACTCCCCAACCCAAGCTTTTTAATCGCAGCATTGCTGGCACAATCACCGCAGGTGACTCTGCCCCAATAATACAACCCAGTAGCAATCCAGTAAGAAAGTCGAACTTAAAAATCCACATGGTAGCCAGGGCAACAAATACAGCCTCGCACGCCGCGGGTAAAAATCCTAATCGCAGTGCTACTGTTCCTTGCTGTAAGAGTTTTTCTCTATCTAACCCTAAACCAGCCTTCATCAAGATGATCATCACAGCGATCGCTCGCAAAGGAGCAGAGGCTGCAAGCACATCAGGGCTAATCGTATCGGTAACTTGTGGCCCCAGTATAATTCCAACCAAAACCATGCCCACAAGTGCGGGTGCTTTCAACCGTCGAGTAATTTGTCCGACAAAAAAACCTGCAAGTAAAATCCAAAGAATGCTTTCTAACATCACGCAGCAACAAAATCATAGATGGGCAGCGTGACTTGCTAGCGGAAGTAAAAAGCAAATAGCCCTACTCTTCCATAGCAAGTCGGAAAAGTAGGAGCCATCAGCCTTTCTCTCAAATATTTAATACCAAATTGGCACACGGGAATCTTGTTTCAAAATTCTGGAATAGCCTATTAATTAATGGCTTTAATCCAAAATCCACGCATTGGTAAAGGCGGTTATGGCGAGCTCCATCGCCTGATTATTACTTTACCTCACACCTTGTACTTTAAAACAAACAGTCAAATCATTTTTCCTTCTGCCCTCTGCCATCTGCCTTGTTTCTTCAGAGCTTAATGCAAATCTCCCAAATAAATACCCAAACCACAAGCAGTTTTCACTAAAGTATCCTCTGGATTGACAGCTCGATATTGAGCGATCGCTTCAGCAATGGGTACAGTCATTACCTGGCGATTTTGCCAGGTAACCATGTAGTCATATTTACCATTTTCTATGAGATTTACTGCTGCTACACCAAAAGCAGCTGCCACTAACCGATCCAATGGTGAAGCTGTACCACCCCTTTGGATGTGTCCTAAGACTGTAACTCGTGTTTCTGCGCCTATACAATCACTAATTTGATCAGCTAGGTATTGACTAATACCACCATATCGAGATTGTCCCAAGCGATTTGTCATTGTGACAGTTTCGCCTTCTTGAGTACGAACTGCCTCAGAAACTATAATTAAACAATAGTTTTTGCCTTTGTCTTGACGCTGTTTAATTTTGTCGCAAATGTGGTCAATCCTGTAGGGAATTTCTGGAATTAAAATCACGTCTGCTCCTCCAGCAATTCCCGCTGCAATGGCAATATGCCCTGCATCACGCCCCATCACTTCTAAAATGATGACTCGACTGTGAGAAGCAGCAGTAAAATGTAAGCGATCAAGTGCTTCTGTAGCGATATTAACTGCCGTATCAAAACCAATGGCATGTTCAGTAATGCCAATATCATTATCAATGGTTTTGGGAATAGCTACTAAATTAATGCCGCCTTGTTGTGCCAAGCGACGGAGAATAGCCAAGCTACCATCGCCACCAATTCCAATCAAAGCATCTAAACCTAGTTGATGATAACCTGCAATAATTTCTTCTGAGCGATCGCATACACTGCCATCAGCCATAGGAAAAGCAAAAGGATCGCCTTTATTAGTGGTTCCTAACATTGTCCCACCAGAAGTTAACAGCGGATCTACTTGGTCGATTTCTAGTTTTGTGAATTGCGGTGGGCGTGCCATTAAGCCCAAAGTTGCTTGACGAATTCCTAGTACTTCCCAACCTTTTCCACAAGCACAGTGGACTACGGCTCTGATCGCTGCATTTAAACCAGAGCAATCTCCTCCACTAGTAAGAATGCCTATTCGCTTACATTCTCCCATATGTTTTTTATATTTCAAACGTCGGCGTTGCACAATATATGATGCAACGTCGAGAGTGTAAATTAACCTAAGTTAGTAAATTAAAATATGGTTGGAGTAAAGGGGGAAACTTTAGCGAGCTGATATCTTGTACTCTCTCAATAACCGTAGGGGAGCCAGTCGCTTGCGGGGGTTTCCCCCCGTTGTGCGAACTGGCGTTGGGCATTGCCTAGAATGTAAACATAAGATTTTGAGTCAACCTTAAGCATTGCCCACCTTACAAAAATCGCGATCAAACAGTGGGAGCAAGATGTGAGCGATCGCGGTAAAGACGCAGCACGTATGCGCCAGCAGGAGTTTCACGAAAGGCACTAATTTCAGCTGCCATTTTGGGTGGCAATTCCTGCAAAGGACTGGGTTTACTGGGGTGTTCTGGTGGTAATACAGCAGGAGCAGCCAGAGTCGCGAAGGTGAGATTGGCAGCCGAAAAACTATTACAAACAGTCTTTTACCTTCTGCCTACCTACGCTCTTGCGCGCAGCGACTTGGTGCAAGTAGCCGCTACGCGTCTATTGCCTTTTACTTAAATATTTTATTCAACTTGTTGATATTCACAATATTTTTGATGTAATTCTTCTGGAATTGGAATTGGGCGACCATTTTGTAAATTGATAAAAGCACCCTTTTGCATCGCTATTGCTGCTAATTCATGATTAGATAAAATTTCTGCTTTGACAGTCCATTTCAACCTACTTAAATTACTTAACCACAAGCGTCCAATAACTTGGTCAAAAAGTTTAATCGGACGTTTATATTCAATTTCAGTTCCAGCAATGATAGGGCAAAATCCTGCTTTTAAAGGTTGAGCAAGTGGTAAGTGTTCATCTAAAAGCTTGATGCGTAAATCCTCTAACCATCGGATGTAAACACTATTGTGAACGATGCCAACAAAATCAATGTCGTATGTTTTTACAGGTATTGCAAGTTCTACTTCTAATGGTCTTTGTAAAGTGCGATCGCCCATCATAAATATTCCCTCATTTTCCCAATTAATTGCAAAAAATTTCTTCTCAATAGTTGCTAGTATGTCGAGGCAATTTACCATTCAGTACTTCCCACGAAAATGGTAGCCCCACTCTCTAAATTGCGATCGCGGGCAGCATTAACAATTACACGGGCAAAATCTTCAACAGTAGGTAGAAAACCTGCGGATTTGCGACGAGATTCTATCAAATTCGGATCTTGTCGCTGCATTAGTTTCGGAGTAATAGTACCCTCAATTAAATCACCACTAACTACAACTAACTTTATGCCTTTGGCTGCCAGTTGTGGTATACGCGCACGCAAAGCTTCCTCACCTGCTTTTTTGCTCTTTGCCACTGTTTCATATATTGGATAGACAGGCTTTTGACTATAAAAATGAGCCAAGTGGCTGGTGACGAAAACAATACGTCCACCTGCTGGCATGAGTGGTATTGACATATCAACGGCACGCAACTGGGCAGTCAGGTTGAGCTGCATAGCATAGTCAGCAGCCTTATCTTTCTCCATTCCACCGCTAGCGTTGAGAATGAGGAGATTCAGCTTACCAAATTGCTTTTCTACTAAATTCATCATCTCCTTCATTTCGCTCTCGTTAGTGATGTCTGCTTGAGCAAGAAGGGCTTGGCAACCATGAGCACGAACAACATTGGCTACTTCAAGAGCGCGATGACTTTTGCTGTGGTAGTTAATTACTACGTCAGCTCCACCCTCAGCTAACATCCGGGCAATACTTGCGCCAATTCCTCGTGATGCTCCAGTTACCAGAGCTACTTGATTACGAAAATCACTCATAGCTTTCCTCCATTTACTAATATCAAATTTTTAAGACCGAACGGTCTGTTTTTGCTCAAAAAAAGAGGTTTGATATGTCTAGATAGGCAAGAATAAAAGTATGGGCGGGTTTTAACAACAATCTCTCTAGGATAACGAAATATCTAAATAAACTCACCCCTACCAATGACTAATGACAACCTAGTTAACTTTATTTGTACTAACCTAATTAAATTGACAATTGGGTTGCAATGTAATTATTTAAGTGCTTGATTAATCTTGTGATATAAATTGCATCTCCATATAACTTACTCATCATCACACCGCCTTCTAATGTCGCAATCATAATAGTTGCAACTTCATCAGCATCCACTGTCGGATGAATTTCACCTTTTTCAATTCCTTTTTGAATAATTCGACAAACCATATCACGCCATGAATTCATCGCTTGTTGAGCACGATCGCGTAAAGCTGGATGAGCATCATCACTCTCAATCGCTGTGTTGAGTAAAGGACACCCTCCTTTAATAGGTGGATTTTCTATTAAGGTGTAATATACATCAACGATTGCTTGTAAACGCTCGATAGCATGACGCTTGCTTCGTAATGCAGTTCTATGAAGCTGTCTCATTTGAGCGATCGCATAATCAAAAGCCATGAGTGCCAATTCATCTTTGCTCTGAAAGTGGTTGTAGATACCTCCTTTCTGCAATCCTGTCACACGCATGATATCTGAAATAGACGAACCTGCATACCCCTGTTGATTAAACAATTCGGCTGCTAACTGGAGAATTTTTTCTTTTGTTTGTTCGCCTTTAGACATCTCAATTTGTTTGCGACCGATTGGTCTTAATTAATTTAACTTGATGGACAGTTTATAGTCAAGTATTTGATGTGTTGTTCCCTATTCCCTATTCCCCGTTCTCTCTTACCATATGGGTGCGATCGCGTTATACAATTGTGCAAAATATTGAGAAAAAATTTACAACAAATTCCCCACACCGCCAATTACGGCAAGAGGATACCATGACTCAGAACGGACGACAGGATAGGCTTGACCGAATTGAGCGGATGCTGCAAACTCATGCTGAAATGCTCAATCAGTTGTCTCCGCTCATGACACAGGTGGCACAGATAGCCACTAGCACCGTTGAGAGCGTGGCTCGACATGATGAGATATTAGCTCGTCTCGCAGAACAATCTCTGCAAAATGCTGTTACTCTTAACAAATTAGAGCAAAGTGTAGATCAGTTAGCAGAACTGGTAAAAACTTCTACCACTGAAACTATGCAGCTTGTGAGTGAGAACAATCAACAAATCCGTCGCATCTGGGACTACTTGATCAGTCAAAGCGGGAATCTCAAGGGTGAAGAATAAGCGATATACCGAAAAAATTCCAGGTTGAGGCGATTGTGCGATGCACGGATAGCGACAAATGCGATTGCATTAGCCGGAGGCGATCGCTCATTTGTTATGAGTAGAACAAACAATTCAAATCCTCTTTGCTTATGCCGTTTGTCTCCTGCCTACTGTCTTGTTTTTTAAGAGTTGTTGGTAAATTTGGAGGTGCGATCGCGCTATACTTAACCAACTAAATTGTTCTACAAAAGTACTGCCAGTTTCACCTAAATACCTACATTGCTCAGGATCATTCAATAGTTGGCAAAGTGCATCTGCCAAGGCATCTATATTACGAGGAGGCACTAGCTGCACCCTCATGTCATCTGGTAAAGGCATAGAATGTTCTGTGGCAATTACTGGCAAATTATGAGCTAACAAAGTTAAGAGTGAACCACTTTTCATTGTTATTCCGTGGTTGAAAGGCAACACTCCTACATCGGCACCAGCTAGATATTGTGAGGCAGTTTCAGCATCCAGATATCCAGTAAAATGCACTTTGTTGCTTACATTCAACTCTCTTGCTAGAGCGTGAAGTTTATCCCAGTAGCGTTTTGCCTCTTCCCCAAGCAAAGCTAAAGTTTCCACACCACCAACTAGTAATAGTCGTGCTTGGGGGTGAATTGTCAGCACTTTTTGGAATGCACTTAAGAGTGTTTCTAAGCCTTTAACTGGATGGAGAAAACCAAAAAAGACAATAACAACAGTATCTGAACTCCAGTGGCAGATTTTACGCAATTGCTGACGTGCTGTAGTTTTGTCAATAGGTTGACACTCAACATTTGCGGCGATCGGGATATTAAATATACGTTCCTTAAGCTGTGGTAAGCGTTTGTGAATTACTGCTTCTGCTTCAGAGTTGGTTGTAATAATTGCATTACTTAAAGTTAGTAAAAATCCATTTTCTCTATCCCACCAACCGCGATTTTGCCCCCACATTTTTAACCATTCCACGAATTGTGGCGCTAGATACTTTGGTTGCCATTCCCACCAGCCATACTCATGTACAGTTGTAACTATTGGCTGACTGTAGCCCGTAGTTTTTAGAAGTAATGGTAACAAAAAGATAGCACGTTCAAATCCATAAGTTCCTGCTGCGTGTTGGATATGTAGGATGTCAACATCAATTGAATTTACTGCTTGCACCAAAGACATCAAATCAGCAAATCGCCAATCTTTTACCACACCTTTTATATTGAGTTCATTTGCCTGCATAGCAGCTGTATGTGTAGTGAGAATAACAGATTCAATATCGAGCTTTTGTAGAGCAAAACGCAAACGTGAAGTGTAGTGAGCGACACCACAATGTTTAGGCTTGTAAGCACCAGCAATAATAGCAACATGAGTCATAGGTAGTTAAAAATGCTCAAAATATAGCATTACTAAATTTGAGTATGAATTGTTTTTTAGCCTCACACAAAAGTCAATAAAATTATGGGCATTACTGAATTGAGGTACGAAATTTAAGAATCAGGCATTTTTAAAACTCTTACTCTCTGCGACTCTGCGACTCTGCGCCTCTGCGTGAGATAAATTCATACTTGGAATCAGCAACGCCAAATTATGATTCATACTCTTATTCAGCAACCCCTAAAGCATAATTTAATATTTGCAATCTCTAAATTTTTTCACACCAAAGTATGAAGATTTTCCCTATTCTTTTGTCTTTAAGAGAGATTGATGCAAGGGAGAAATATTCATGCGTATTCATCATCTCAATTGCGGTTGTATGTGTCCGATTGGCGGAGCGCTCTTCGATGGCTTTAGTCGCGGGCTAACAGCCAGCCTTGTCTGCCACTGTCTGCTTGTTGAGACAAATCAGGGACTAGTTCTCATCGATACTGGCTTTGGAGAGCGTGATGTCAAAGCACCATTATCAAGACTCAGCCCGTTCTTTATGAATTTGAATCGCATCCAGTTTGAACAAAAATACACAGCCCTTGCTCTGATTAAGCAGCTTGGCTTTAACCCAAGTGATGTACGCCACATAGTGCTTACCCACCTTGATTTCGATCATGCGGGTGGATTAGAGGATTTCCCAGAGGCAACCGTGCATATAATGCAGTCTGAAATTGAAACAGCACAGAAAAGGCGTGGTTTCATCTCATCGCAACGTTATCGCCCAGGTCAGTGGGATGAAGTGAAACAATGGAAGTATTATTCGTCAGGGGGCGAACCTTGGTTCGGTTTCGAGGCAGTACGCAATCTTGATGGACTGCCACCTGAGATTCTCCTGATACCCCTCGCTGGTCATACACACGGTCATGCTGGCATTGCCATCGAAACACCAGAAGGTTGGCTCCTACATGCGGGCGATGCCTACTTTTATCGGCATGAAATGAACACCCCCAAACCACGCTGTACTCCAGGTTTAGCTGCTTACCAATGGTTGATGGAAGTAGATCGCAAGGCTCGGCTCTACAATCAAGAACGGTTACGTGCGTTATCGCTCTCACACAGTGGTGATGTGCGCCTCTTTTGCAGTCATGATGCCATTGAATTCAAGACGTTTGCTGACAAACTCTAGTCAAATTTAAGCAGTTCTAATCCTGTTACGACCACTTCTTCGGGTGAGATATCTAGACATTCCAAATTGTAGGGACACCTAAAGGCATAGCACGGACTACATACAGTAGGACGACGCAACAAACGAGAATAACCGTTGCGCGGTTGCCATTGTGACTCAAGTTCAGTTCCGGCAAACATCACAACAGTAGGTGTGCGAGTAGCATCAGCTATATGCATAGTTGAGGTATTGTTAGTTAGCACTAGTTTGGCATTGGCGATTAGTGCTGCAAGTTGAGGTAGAGTTGTTTTGCCAATTAGATTGATGGCATAGTCACCCAAAATAGCTAATAAAGATGCGCTTTTGTCGCAGTCTTTTTCTACACCTGTTATTACTACAGGCATTTGTGTTGCTTTCGCTAATTGTAAGGCAGCGATCGCAAAGCGTTGTGAGTCGTAATTGCGTGATTGGCAGCTTGTCCAGGGATTTAGTAACAGATAGGGGGGAAATTGGGAATTTTGATATTCACTACTTCCAAGTAGTAAAGCCAAAGCTTCTTTTTGTGCAGTTTCTGGAATTTGGATACAAAGATTACGGTCAATCACTTCAAAACCAGCAGCCTCAATCAGTCGTAAATTTCTCTCTACTTGATGGATTTCATCTGGTGCGGCTGGAAGCTCTAATGTTAATACACCCTGTCCAAATTCCTTAGACTCTCCCATTCGCAAAGGTATACCAGCCAAATAACATACAAAAGCAGCTGGATGAGGACTCTGGCTAAAGCTGGTAAAAATAATCGCCGCGTCAAACTTGCCGGCTTGTAAAGTCCTGATTAATTCCCACTCCCGTTCTGGGTTGAAATCTAACTTTCCCAAATCTTGCCAAAGAACCCGCCACGGCAATACTTCATCCACCCAAGGTAGTAACGTAGCCGCCTGTGCGCCACCTGGACTTGCCATCAACGTCAAACGACAGTCAGGCAAATTTTCCTTAATCGCCCGTAAAGCCGGACTCGTCATAATCACATCACCAATATTATCGAGGCGCATCACTAAGATGTTAGTCATTGGTCATTTGTTAGTGGATAGTAGGGGTGGGTTTTGTTGCTAATCTTGCCGTTCAAAATGATAATTTATCTTTTAAACCCGCCCGTACAGTGGTTAGTTGTTCTCCTCTGCTCCCCTGCCTCTGAAGCTCCCCATCTCCATCTCTGTGTTCTCTGCGTTCTCTGCGGTTAGTTCAAAAACTTCTCCACAACAGCTAAAACCTCATCAACCGAAATTTCTTCCATACAACTTTGCCAACCTTTATCTAGAGGGCATATGCCACTATACCAACACTCCTGTACAGTAAAATTACTGATATTACGTTCTGGGCATTCCGGATAGCCTTGCAAATTGACATGAGGTGGCGGCTGACCGTAGCGCCCGTGCCAAGAAGGGCCAAATAAAGTAATTGTTGGCACATTCAGCGCCGCAGCAATCCGAGCGGGGCCAGTATCAGATGCTACTACTAAATCAGCACAAGCTAAAGCAGCTGCTAAATCCCGTAACTTACCACGGGGTAAAATCTGCGCTTCTTTACCAATTCCTTCCACAATGTTTGTTGACTGATTGAGATTGGAACCGACTGGAACAATTACAGTTGCGCCCCAACGCTGCTGTAAAATTTTACCTAAAGTAATAAAATTAACTTCTGACCAACGCTTGATAGCCATCCCCGCATCTGAACAGAAAAATACAAGGGGACGACGCAGATGATGAAATAGCTTTTGTGCTTTGTTTAGTTCTGTTGGGGTGAGGTGGACTTGGGCTGGTTTAACTGCATCTTTTTTAATTAAGCCTTCTGAGAGGAGGATTTGGAGAAAGCGATCGCCTACTCGTTCATCTTGTGGAGGTTGTCGCCATAAATTCGTCACTACCTGTGATGCACCACTTAGACACGCAAAATTTCGCGTCTCTACATCAATATCGTCGTAGTTCGTATCTGAGACAATCAAATCAAATTTTTCACGAGTTAATAACTCAATAGCCGATTGTTTTGCTTTACCTGGTTCAGCATAAACAACTCGATGAATGAGGCGATCGGTTTCTAATAGTTCACCTCCGGGTGGGAAAGTTAAAACTGTAAGTTCAGCTGTTGGATCAGAACGCGAAAGTGCTTGTATGGCACCGAGAGCAATTAACACATCGCCAATTCCACCTAATAATTCTACGAATAAAATTTTACGCATAATAAATTTTAATTTTTACACTTATCTACTTTCTATATACGTATTTATCCGCAGGTACATCACGGTTGACAATTGTCGTTGGCAACTCTTGATGGTAAACACCAGAAGGAATAATTCCGCAGCCACCATGTAACGCCATTAGTCGCTTTTGCACCAAAACATCTTCACCACAATGTTCTGGGGGAAGTTCTCGCTAAAAAGAATAGCCGCCTATACTACGAAGTTTGGCAGTATCATAGATGACACAACCACCCACCGAAGCAACATGGTACTTGCGTTGTTGCTTCGGTGTTAAACCCAACTGTTGCTGAACGTGATAAAGATTAGCAGCATTATGCAAACGCCAGCGTTCCCATTCCGGGGTTTCTGGTTTAACAATCTCTGGCTGCACTCGCCCTTCCCACAACTCTATTTTTTGCTCCTGTGGGCGGACATTATCAATAAAGCTGAGTCCGATCACTGCACTGCCAACGAAGCCACAGCTTTCTTCTTTAATCGCTGCGAGCATTCGTTCAACTACATAAGGTTCTAAAATCAAGTCATCGTCAAGAAAAAGCACATAGGGAGCAGTGGCTTGCTCCAGCAAAAACTGTCGCTGTTCTGCAATACCCTGACGAGGCAAATGTTTATGAACTTCCACATTATGACCGTGAGCGCGCAGCACCCTTAACACCGCTTGAACTTCACCACTTTCTGCTGGGTTACTATCTTCAGTTTGATCGGAAATAATAACACGAAAGCCACGATAAGTTTGGGCTATCAAACTCGTGAGAGTTACAGCCAAGGCAGTTGGACGATTATAGGTGGGAATCAGAATATCGACTGTCATTACTAGATATTTCTTCGCGTCCTTTGTGTTCTTTGTGGTAGCCTGCGGCAAGCCGCTAACGCGTCTACG
>NZ_JAYKTT020000067.1:0-125433 GCF_038404745.2 Chlorogloeopsis sp. ULAP02
TACTGACTGCCTTCCTAAGTTAAAACCAGATTATCTCGATGAATCACAGTCTCCGCACCTTCATATCCTAAAATGATGGGAATTTCACTTGAGCGACGTCCGCGAATCTGTTGCAGTTCTGTGCTGTTATAATTCACAAGTCCTCTCGCAATTTCTTTTCCACTGCGATCGCATAATTGCACAGCATCTTGGCTATCAAATTCCCCTTCTACGGCGGTAATGCCAGCAGCTAACAAAGACTTACCTGCTCGTGAAATTGCTACCACTGCTCCCTCATCTAAATACAATCTTCCCGAAGGAACTACACCGTAGGCTATCCAGCGTTTACGAGCAGAAGTTGGCTCTGGCTGCGCTTCAAAGTGAGTACCAATAGCTTCTCCTTGTAAAATTTGTTCTATTTTTCGGGGATATTTACCTTCGGTAATGACGGTACGCACACCAGCAGCAGTAGCGATGCGAGCAGCAGAAATTTTTGTCACCATACCACCAGTACCCCACTGTGAGCCTTGAGTACCTGTTTGTACTTGTAATTCTTCCAATTCTTTAATATTACTAACCAAACTAATTGGTTGCGCATCCGGTACAGAACGGGGATCGGCGGAGTACAACCGATCTACATCAGTTAGTAAAAATAGCCAATCTGCGTGGACTAAACTAGCAACTAAGGCTGAAAGGGTGTCATTGTCCCCAAATTTTAATTCCTCTACCGCTACCGTGTCATTCTCGTTTACCACGGGAATTATGCCTAATTCCAGTAATTCCTTGAATGTGTTGTAGACATTGAGATAGCGACTGCGCTGTACCAAGTCACTGCGTGTCAGCAATACTTGAGCAATTGGTTGCTGCAAGGTAGTAAATAAATCGTCGTATACACGGATTAATCGCCCTTGCCCAACTGCGGCAACTGCTTGTTTGAGAGCGATCGCTTTCGGCTTTTCTGTTAAACCTAAACGAGCACAACCTACCCCAACGGCACCAGAAGAAACCAAAATCACCCGATGTCCCTGTCGTCGTAACTGCGAAAGAGTTTCTGCTAAAGTAGCGATCGTGGAAAGTGCCAGTTGTCCAGTTTCTGGTTGAGTTAGACTGGAAGTTCCAATTTTGACGACGATGGTTTTAGTCATTAGCTTAGTGGTTAGTGGATAATGGATAGTGGTTAGTAGCTAATGGCTAATAGTTAATGGTAAAAATAATCTTCCTACTCTCTGCGTGGCGATCGCTTCTATCTGCGCCCCATTCAACCCATGCTTGCAAAATTCTTCTTCCGCTGCGTCTAAAATCTGCTGTTGCATCGCCTTTGGATCTCGGATTTGGCGACTACGTTTAGACGAGCATTTTGTTTTAGCTGAACGAACCACTACTGTATGAACTTTCAAAGAATGTGCTTTTCTAGCGTAGCGTAAGGTGTAATCTCTGCCTTAAGGATTTTTACAAGCAACAGAGCAGTCACTCGCTAACAGGATTTTGGAATCGCAGCTGATAAATTAAAATCAGTCACTTAAAGTCGATGCCAACCGTGTCTAAGAATGAACCTCCCCAACATTTACACTTGTTAGAGGCTGGATGTGATGGCTTGCACCTCATCTATGAGTTAGAACCCGCTAATGATGAAATGCCTGAAACTTACTTAGGGCAGCATTTTATCGTCATTGCTTTAGATGATTTTCGTGCTAGCTATATGTTGAATGGACGTTGGCAGCATATAGATTATGCTCAGGGTGAAATAGCAATTTTTCCAGCTACTGAACTTTTTCCCAGAAGCAAACTTGATCGGGAAGTTCCATTACTCGAATTATTTGTTGAGCCTGCAATGTTGGCGCGTATGGCTTCTGAATCTCTAGACGTAGATCAAATCGAACTTTTACCGCAGTGGCAGTTATGCGATCCGTTAATTCAACATTTGGGGTTAGCACTAAAAGCAGAGTTAGAAGCAGGAGACACAGGCAGTCGGCTTTATTTAGAGTCAATGGTAACAGCACTCTCTGCACATTTAGTGAGGCGATACTCGTCACAGCAACAGGAGATAAAAAACTATACGGGTGGATTGCCTAAATATAAACTTAGGGAAGTGCTTGGCTATATCAATGAAAATCTAGATCAAGATTTGAATTTGGCACAATTGAGTGGTGCAGTTCACATGAGTCCGCATTATTTTGCTAGTTTATTTAAACAATCTACAGGATTGTCTCCACATCAGTACGTGATGAAATGCCGAATAGACAAAGCAAAGCAGTTATTACTAAAACGAGATTTGACGCTTGTAGAAATTTGTCAACAAGTGGGTTTTCAAAATCAAAGTCATTTCACAAGAGTATTTCGTCAACTAACCAAAACCACGCCCAAGGCATATAGAAACCTGTTTTGAAAATAGGGAACATCTAGGTTGAAATTTGCGGAAGATGAGAACATTTTTCAGAAGAATAGGCAAGACAGGAGCAAAAGGCGATCGCTAAACTTTGTACCTATCAGCAATGTTCTCTATGGAGTTGCAAGGCATGAGAAATATACAGGGATGGCGGATCGTTGGTTTGTCTGCGTTGGCGATTGGTGCGATGGTTGCTGCAATCTGGCTTGTACATGGTATTGACGAACAAAGTATGCGAATGGCGATACGAGCAACCGCTAGAACATCATATATTTTATTTCTTTGTGCTTTTGTTGCTTCTGCGTTGCGAAGAATTTGGTTAAGCCCAATCAGCACATGGCTGTTGAAAAATCGCCGCTATTTCGGATTATCGTTTGCAGTCTCCCACACTTATCATGCGATCACTTGGACTGGATTATGGTTTGTCACTTCTGGCGCTCACCCAAAATTTGATCCTTTGGGAATCTTAGGTTATGTCTTCCTCATAGGCATGACTGTAACATCCTTCGAGCGTCCGGCGGCTTTGTTAAGTCAACGTGCTTGGAAGATTTGGCATACTGCGGGAATGTACTATTTCTGGCTCGGTTTTACACTGGAATTTAGTCTGAGAATTTTCCAATCAATGTTAATATATTTACCGTTGGTAATTTTGCTCGTTTCTGCAATGGTGCTACGCGTAATTACTTCGAGAATGCAGCGCAAATTAGCGAGTTAATTGGAGAGCGATCGCCCCTACGTTTCTAAGTAGGTGGACATGATTAAGTATAAAATGGCAATTTATAAAAAGCAGACGGAAATAACTTTTTCCCTTCTGCCATCCGCCTTCTACTCAATTAATTTACCACGGTAAGCGACTGCCATCCCAGGAGAAAAACTGTCCGCTATCATCTGGCTGTAGCTTTTCTATCACAGTAAGTAATTGGTTAACAGTACGCTCTACAGAGAATAATTTTTCCGCAGGTACATTTTTTTGAAAAGGCTGGGAAAGACGTGTATCAGTTGTGCCAGGATGCAATGTCACAACTATTGTCTTTGGACTAGTTCTGCCATATTCTATCGCCACGTTGCGCATAAACATATTCAGTGCAGCTTTGGAGGCACGATAACCGTACCATCCACCAAGTTGGTTATCACCTATGCTGCCGACTTTAGCAGAAATACTAGCAAAAATGCTTTTATCGTTGTGTCGAAATAATGGCAATAGGTGTTTGGCAAGTAACACAGCACCAATACTATTAACCTGGAAATAGCGTACCAACTGTTCGGAATTAATTTGTCTCAAGCTTTTTTCCGGTTGTAACGTTCCTTCATGCAGTATTCCCACACAGTTAATTACTAAATGTAATTTGTCTATCTCTGCACGCAGTTGTTCTACACATTTCGAGATTTGCACCTCATCTGTGATATCGATTAACAGGCAAACTAATCTGTCTGGATGCTCGCCCATCAGTTTAATTAACTCAGAAGCCGATTCCTGATGGCGATAGGTTGCATAAATGCGGGCGATATTGTCCAGTTGTAGTAATTTTTTCACAAAACCTAAACCGATACCTTGGCTTGCACCGACTATGAGGGCATTATTAATTCCTTGAAAAACAGACATGATCAAAATAGGGAACTGGGAACGGGGACAAGTTTGATAATAGTACGGATATTGCGATCGCTCTAGGCTATAAAACCGAACCTACTTAACTTTAACCTTGGTGCTAGTGTTTAGCTAGGAAGCTTGAGATCGAGCTTCTTGAGATTAAAGCTCTATTTACAAAATTATATTTAATCAGTAAGAGCCAGGAAGCTTGAAATTGAGCCTCTACTAGACAAAATCTTGATGCCTAGAGGTGATAGCTATGGCACTTATTCGTTGGGAACCCTTACGGCAAATTGAGACATTATATCGGGATATGAATCGCCTGTTTGATCGGCTACTGTTGTCTGATGGCGGAGAAGGTGTGGGGTTATCTTTTGTTCCAGCCGCTGAGATGGAACAAACCGATGATGCGATTCACCTGAAACTGGAAGTACCCGGTTTAGAACCAAAAGACATTAAGGTAGAAGTTAGTGCTGAATCAGTCTCTATTAGTGGTGAGCGTAAGTCTGAAACTAGAATCGAAGACAATGGTATAACTCGCTCTGAATTCCGCTACGGCAGATTTGAACGGGTGATTCCGTTGCCTACCCATATTCAAAATGATAAAGTGCATGCTGAATACAAAAATGGAATTCTCAGTTTAATCTTGCCGAAAGCTGAAGACGAAAAGCACAAAGTTGTCAAGGTTAATATAGGTTAATTTATTTGTTGCAGATAAGGTTAGATCCCTCCAAGCCCCCTTAGAAAGGGGGGCAAAAAGCAGTTAATTTTCCCCTTTTTAAGGGAGGTAAAACGCAGTTAATTTTCCCCCTTTTTAAGGGGGACTAAGGGGGATCTCCGAGAAATCAACATCACTAACTGAACCGTATTGCACTCTCACCGAGCGTGGTGAATCCGATTTTTCCTCAAAATAATCACTAGCTAATGTAGCGCGCCCTCGCTCACATCATCGCGCAGACATACATATATATGAGGAGGAGAAAACCATGATTAATGTTGTACGCCGCAGCCAAATCCTCGGTTTAATGGCAATGGAAAGTGGTAGTGCATCCCGTTTTGACACAGTAGAAGAGGTTTGGATTGATGACAAAGGAAGGGTGAGCTTTCTAGGAGGAAGTCAAGGATATACACCCTTAGAGCAAGTGTTTGTCATCGGCCCCGATGCCGTATTAACTTACAGTAGTACCGTTGTTTCTCAACCTACAAATCTCCGCCGTTTGTACCAATTGCCAGTCCGCTCTCCTATGGCTGAAACTTTGGGATGGGTGGAAGATTTTCTCTTTGATTGGGAAACTGGCGACATTGCAGCCTATGTTCTGGGAGGAGATATCGCCGCTCCCTTTGGCGGCAGGGCAGTATTATATCCAGAAGATGTGGAAGTCATTGAAGCAGAGGCGGTTGTAGTGCGAGAAGGTGCTAAAGAACACCTCAAAAGTGAGCCAGAAGGACTTAAGGGCTTTATTAGCGAGAAGTCACAGCAAGTTAAAAACTTAGTGCAGACAATGGGCGATCGCCTTAAATTTTTAGTTTCGCCAGATGATCGCCCAGAAGTGGTACGGGTGAAGATTAAAGAAGTACATGACGAATTACAAGCCTCTGGCAAGCATGACAAAAACGCCTTGCAACAAGCTGCACAGTTTTTGCAAGACGAGTGGGAAAGCTTTCAGGAAGCAGCGAACCGTGCTGGCGATCGCGTCAAACACGCCCTAAATTCGGCTTGGAAACACCTAACGAAAAAGCAAGCCTAAACATCACAGGAACAATTGCCATCTGAAAGAAAAACGGCAATGTTTAAAATCTGGAATAATTCACCCAGTCAGTGGAAAATGCTAGTCAGTCGAGAACAGATTGTTCATTATCTTGAAACTGTTCAAGACTTGATTGTGATACTACTGTGCGTTGGTTTGTTTAGTATCATGCTCATCCGGATGGGGGAACTATTTTTCTCTCTCATGCACCCCCTTCAGTTTCAAGCAATCACCTCCGATATTTTATTTCTATTGATTTTGGTTGAGCTATTTCGACTATTAATCATCTACCTCCAAGAACGGCGCATCTCCGTTGGCGTCGCTGTCGAAGTGTCGATTGTCTCTGCATTACGAGAAGTTATCTTGCGGGGTGTTGTAGAAATTCCTAGCACTCAACTTTGGGCTATTTGTGGATTTTTAGCAGTTATGGGAGGATTGCTGCTCATTCGCACCCTCCAGGGGCGTATCTTCAAAACGGTTGGCTTTTCAGAAAAAAACCTTCATCTCTAGCAAACTTGCCATGCCCATCAAGGGGCTGGCTGATATCTTTGATATTCAATATAGCTGTCTTTACCATTGAACTCACGGAAAAACAACGGCAGGCGATCGCCGTAACAACTGTGTTACAGCAGACTGGCTCAAGCTCATGGATTGTGAAAGATACTTGCAGGACTGGAACGAAATACCCATTTGCTAAAGTAATAGGTTGTAGTCGGTCTAAGAAAATCGCTGCCACTGATGATTATTTGGTTAAATGGAGCTTTTGGTATCGGTAAAACCCAGACTGCCTTTGAGTTACACAGTCGCATTCCTGGTAGTTTTGTGTTCGATCCTGAGCAAATTGGCTTTTTCCTCCGCAAAATCGTACCATCAGAAGTTCGTGTAGGAGATTTTCAAAATCATTTGATATGGCGCGAATTTACCTATCAAGGACTACGATATGTCGCTGAAAACTTTGCAGGAACAATCATCGTTCCCATGACTGTAGTCGATCATCTCTACTACGAGCAAACCGTGGGTGCATTGAGACATGAGGGTTTACAGGTACATCATTTTACTTTGCTTGCTTCTCGCGAGACTATTCTTCGTCGATTGCGGCGACGCGGTGATGGTAACAACTCTTGGAGTGCACGCCAACTTGATCGTTGCTTGATGTCCCTTTCAGATGAGAAGTTTGTAGTTCATCTCAACACGGAAGGCAAAGCAATTGAGGCTGTTGCAGAGGAAATCGCACACTATATTGATGTTGATCTCAAACCTCCAACTTGGCATCCAATCTTGCGCCCTCTAAAACGAATGATTGTACAGGTACGTCATGTTCGTTTATAGTCAGTGGTTGTAGCGATACTATAAAGGTAAACTCCCAAAGAAATTCAAAGAGGCGATGGGTATGGCTCCAATATCCAATGAGCAGTCAAGTATTATTCGTACCGAGCGCGGACTGGCGATCGCTCATCATCGCTCATATTAGAATCTAGATACCAGCGATTGTTGGAGTAGATCTAATGTTATTGCAAAAGTTGAAAGAGCAAGCCCGTCACTTATCGGTGAGCGATCGTCTCGCATTAGTCAGTGACATCATTGAATCCCTTAAAGGCAATCTTAACCTACAACCAAATCGAAAAACTCTGATTAATCAGATGCGTGGTTTGCTAAAAACAGATCAGCCGCCACCCACTGACGCTCAAGTAGAGGCAATGCTGGAAGAGCATCAAGTGGAGAAGTATCTCAAGGGAGAGTTCTCATCGATACCAACATAGTTCTTGATTTCTTGCTAGAGCGGGAGCCATTTTCTTCGGATGCAGAAGCCTTGTTTCAAGCGCTTGGTGCTGGACAAGTTGTAGGTTATGTCAGAATTGTTTTGGAAGTTGCTTTAATGTCAGGTTTGGCAGATTTTGAAGACGCTGTACAAATTGCTTGTGCAATTGCTCAAGGTTTAGATGCAATTGTTACCCGCGATCGGAATTTTTCAAATGCAACCATGCCCGTGTTATCTGTTAATCAACTACTGAAACAGTTGTAGTAAATGAATGTTTCTAAGCGATCGCTCGATTGAAAACCTTAAGTGCTAGTGAGAAGAGTGCGATCGCTTGCGTGATTCTACTGTTGTGATTGATTTACCAACAACGCCACGGGGAACTGTTGCAAAATATCCCGCACCCAGAGGGTATCTTCACCTTGCACTTGTCGCCCTGTAATCACGTCTTGCCATATAGGGGAAGAATCGGTAGGGGGAACAATCCGGGTTTCTTGCCAAACCTGTTCACCAAGAGGATATTCTCCTTCTTTGACGAGAGAAGTGAAGAAACGGGGAGCGATCGCTAGAATTTTTTTATCTCCTAATTCCCTAGCAAATCCGACAACATGACTTTTTAAGCTACCAGCAACAGTTAATTTTGAGTATGCTCCTCGCTGGAAGACTTCCAAATATTGCCGACGGGCTTGCAAAACTTGATAAGTCAGGAACAGTTTAATTCTTCCGTCTTCTGGATTTTGCAACAGTTCTGTAATTAAACCCGGCAACTCAGTCCCAATTTTGCCTTTAATATCCTGAAGATATTCTTGCCGCGCTAGGTAGTCTACCGGACGGCGATTATCTGGATCTACCAAACTCAAATCCCAAAGTTCTGTTCCTTGATAGGTGTCTGGAACACCGGGAGCAGTAAGTTTCAGCAACGTCTGAGAGAGGGAATTAAATACACCGTAGTATTGAATTTTGCGCTGAAAAGGACGAAAAGCTTCCAAAAAGGGGTTGTTTTCAGGTTCTTTCAATACTTGTTCTGCAAACTGAGTAAAGGCATTTTCATAATCTGTGTCGGGTTTGAGCCAGGCAGTATGAACTTTTGCTTCGCGAATTGCTTTAATTATGTACTCTTGCATCCGCTCTACAAATTGGGAGTACTCTTCATCCTGGAAGGGAAAAGCACCTATAAGACTTTGGTAGAACAAATACTCATCGTTAGGTGTTGGCACATCTCGTCCGCCAACAGAAATTTTCTGTGGTGCATTAATTTCACGCCACTGTTTCAAATTACTCTCCCATTCTTGGGGGATTTCCGATAGTACATTGATCCTGGATCTGACATCTTCTCCCCGTTTGGTATCGTGGGTAGAAGTTGTATTCATCGCATGAGGCCAAGCAGCGAAACGGTTTTGATTGAAGGTATGAAAGTCTTCTAAAGAAATACCAAAATGAGCGGGGTGGGAACCTACTTCATTTAGTGACAGCAGCCTGTTATACACATACATAACAGTATCTTCGACACCTTTTGCCATTAATGGCCCTGTCATTTGCTGCAACCGCATGACAAAACGCAACCATTGTTGCTTGTCTTCTTCTTTTAAAGACTCATCAAAATCTAAATGCAGAAATTTCTCGATAAAATTTAACTCATTCAGAAAGTTAGGAATATTCTGTTTTGCACGGTCAAGAACTTGCTGAATATATTCCTTATCAGTTTTGCTAGCACCAGTACTGCTAATATAGGTGCGATAAACTGGGAAAACTGCCAAAATTTCCACCAAAGCAGCTTTCAAGCCATACATGGTAAAGTCACTAGCGTAGCGATAGCGTCCGGAAATTTGTTTGAGCAGCTGTGCTAAATTGTCAATATCTCCCGCTAAATCTTTGTTAATAATTAATCTCTTTTTCTGGTCAATCAAATCTTCGCAGGAAACCTGTTTTCTAATAAACTTATGATAAATATCATCAAATTCCTGCTCGGCTGATTGTAAGCAAAAAATTCCATTGACTTGGTTAAGAAAGTCATACCCTGTTGTTCCCTGAATCGGCCAAGTTATTGGCAATTCTTCTTTCGGTTCTAAGATTTTTTCTACTACTAAATAAACTTCAGGGGCGTGTTCTCGAAGTAGATTGAGGTATTTTGCAGGGTCGTACAACCCATCAATATGATCAATTCTTAATCCATTAAATTTTTCCTCTTTAACTAGTTCCAAAATCAAAGCATGAGTATTATCAAAAACTTCTTCTTCTTCAATCCGAAGACAAATTAGTTCATTAACGGTAAAAAAGCGTCTATAGTTAAGTTCTTCGTTACCCACTTTCCAGTAGGAAAGACGAAAAAATTGTTCAGAAAGTAAGTTTTCCAAAAGATTGAAGCTTTCAGGTTTACCCGGTTCTCCGTTAAAAACATGGATGTTTTCTTCAATAAATTCTTTCACCTCTGGGCTATCATTCCAGAGTTCCCATAACATTCGTTTAACAATAGTAATTTGGTCGTATCGTTCTCTGCCTTCCTCTCCAGATGGAGTATATTTCAACATATAGAGAACACTCAGAAGTTTCATGAAATATGGGTGATCTCTACCTATTTTTTCCCGCAAACGCCCAAGGTCATAGGTTAAAACTTGGTAGTAAGATTCGACTCGGATGGGAAATTTTAACGAGTAATAGTTAATAGTGATGCCATTTTCACCATATTGTAATTGTAGTTCCCCGCTTTCTAAACAATCACCACAAAATTTACCTAAAAAAGGTGCTAGTACTTTGCCCCGATTTTCTTCGTAGTGATGGTTCCAAGTAATATCGAAGAAATCTCGATATTGTGAATCAGAACCGTTTTCTAGAACATCCACAAGCATTTGGTTTTGACTGTCAAATGCCATATGGTTGGGTACAATATCTTGCACCCAGCCGATATTGAGTTGCTTGAGTTCCTCAATCAGTTCTTCAAATTGTTCTTTTCCTCCCAATTCGGGGCTAATTTCGTTATAGTTCACGGTATCGTAGCCGTGGGTGCTGCCTTTTCTAGCAGTAAGAATGGGAGAGGCATAGACATGAGAAATTCCCAACTCTGCCAAGAAAGAAGCGATCGCTTTAGCGTTGGCAAAACCAAATTCGGGGGTGAACTGGATTCGATAGGTTGCTATAGGTATCTGCATCATGGGGATAGGGGATAGGGTACAGGGAATAGGGGATAGGGTACAGGAGACAGGGGACAGGTTTCAAGCTTGAAGGTTTTCGTTTTGAGCTAGAAGTTTCTCGTTCCAAGTTAGAAAGTTCTGGTTTTGAACCTGAAGTTTCTTGTTTCAAACTAGAAGTTTTTGGTTTCAAGCCTGAAAGTTCTCGTTTTGAAGTAGAAATTTCTCCCTCCAAACTCAAATTTTCCAATTTCACTAAAATCTTTTATCTTCTCTTCCTTCTGCCCTACCCTTCGGGAACGGCTACTCTGCGAGAAGCCGCTTTGCGTCTACGCCGAACGGGTACCCTGTGGGAACGCCTCCGGCGTACGGCAGTCCCCCAAACTCCTTCGGAGACGCTACGCGAACGCCGGAAACCGCCTTTGGTGGTGGGCTGCCTCACCTCTTGCCTTCTCTTGTGCCTTCTAGTCATTACTGTAAACAATAACGCTTTCGGGATTTAGTACTAATTTTTGTTGTTCTTCAGTAGAAAGTTTCTCCGGTAACTGGGAACCGCTGCCTCCCCAGGTGGATTCAGCAGAATCGAGTGTTTTTTTCCAGATTCCGGAAGGTAGATTTGCTGTAATCTCTACTACATCTTGACTAAAGTTAAACCAACACATAACTTGACTATTTTCACACCAACGCTGCAAAGATAAAACTTTCTCTGGTTCTATTACCAAAGCTTCTAAATTGTTGCAATCTAAGTTAGCTAAGGCAGGAATTTCTCTTCTGAGTTGGAGTAATTTTTGGTAAAACAACCATAGCGCTCGATTTTTACCTTGGTGGCGCATCTCCCAATTGAGACGCGATCGCTCCAATGTCTCTACGGCTTGCGGATCTGGTGGTTCTTGCCCGGAAGCATCAAAAAAAGCAGAAAATTCCGCTTTTCTGCCTTCTCGTACTCCTTTAATGATGTTGGGGTCACTGTGGCTGACAAAATAAAGGAAAGGTGCTATCTCACCGTATTCCTCTCCCATAAACAACATGGGAACGTAGGGAGAAAGGAGAACTGCTGCCGCTGTTAATTTCAGTGCTGCAAAGGAAATGAGCGAGGAGAGGCGATCGCCTAGCATCCGATTTCCTACTTGATCGTGATTTTGCGAACAAACTACAAACTGACTGGCAAGGCAGCCGCTCGTCTCATTACCGTGATAGCGTCGGCGATGGGGGGAATAGTCCCAAGTATAAACAAAGGCGTGGCGATAAGCTTTTGCTAATTGTTCTAAGCTACCAAAGTCTTGGTAGTATCCAATATTTTCCTTAGTTACTACTGTATGCAAAGCATGGTGAAAATCATCGCTCCACTGAGCATCTATCCCATAACCACCCATGGCTTGAGGACGGATAATGCGTGGATCGTTGAGATCACTTTCTGCAATCAGATAGCGTTTGCATCCTTGCTGCTGTGAAAGTTGGGCGACTGCATCAGCCATTTCTGCCAAAATATGTTTAGCGCCGAAATCATAGATGGCGTGGATGGCATCCAAACGCAAAGCATCAAGATGAAAGTTTTCTAGCCAGTACAGAACATTCTGGACAAAGTAGTGTCGAACACCATCACTGTAAGCAGTGTCAAAATTAACCGCACTACCCCAGGGCGTTTTGTAATGATCGGTAAAGTAAGTACCAAATCCCCAAAGATAATTACCTTCCGGGCCGAGATGGTTGTAAACTACATCTAAAATCACTGCCATACCTTGTTGGTGGCAGGCATTGACTAGTTGTTTCAAGCCATTCACTCCACCATAAGAATTTTGCACTGCATAAGGGAAAGTGCCATCATAGCCCCAGTTGCGTTCTCCCGGAAACTGAGCAACGGGCATAATTTCAATAGCGTTAACGCCTAGCTCCAATAGCTCAGGAATCCGAGGAATTACTGCCTCAAAGGTACCTGCTTGGGTAAAAGTTCCAACGTGCAACTCGTAGATAACCATTTGTTCTAAGGGAATTCCCTGCCATTGGTCATCATTCCATTTGAAAGCATTGTGGTCAATTACTTGCGAGGGGCCGTGAACTCCTTCGGGTTGAGAATGGGAAGCGGGATCGGCTCGATCAGTTTGACCTTCGAGTTGATAAAAGTAAAGAGTATCTGGCTCGATATTGTTAACCGTACCATGCCAGTAGCCTCGTTCATCTTTTTGCAGGGGAATAATTTTTTCTTCTGGAGCAATAAGGTGAACTGCAACTTTACCTACCAGAGGCGCCCAGAGAGTAAAGTTACAAGTGCGATCGCCTAAATATTGAGAACCGATATGCATGATTAGGGGATAGGGGATAGGGGACAGGGGACAGGGGATAGGGGATAGAAAATGTATTTAAATTCCTAGTCCCTAGAGAGTGTTTTCAAACTCTTTGATCCCCCCAACCCCCCTTTTTAAGGGGGGCTAAGAGTTTCTTAAAGTCCCCCTTTTTAAGGGGGATAATGGGGGATCTAAAAACCTGAAATAGCATAACGATTAGTTTGAAAACATGCCTCAGTCCCTAGTTAATCTTCATCGTTACGGGAAATTCTTCCCATTTTTTGCAGCACGACGAGCGATCGCGCATCTACCTCTACAGGTTTATCGTCAATGTAGCGTTTGCCACGTTGGACAAAGCGTGGTTTGGTGGTGTCGATGATGGTGAGCCACTCCCAGTCTTGTAGTCCTTTGGGAATCTGAAATTCCAGCATTTCGTAATGGCCGTTGAAGAACAACAGGAAACTTTCATCGATGATACGTTCACCTCGTGGCCCTGGTGTGGCTATTTCCTCGCCGTTAAGGAAAATGCCAATCGCTTTGCTATAGCCAACGTTCCACTGCTCTTCTGTCATTTCGCCGCCGTCGGGGTTAAACCAAGCTATGTCATTTACACCAGAACCGTGAATAGCTCGACCTTGGAACCATTTACGCCTGCGGAACACTGGATGTCTGCGCCGAAAGTCAATTAACTGGCGGGTGAAATCTAACAAGGCTTCATTTTCTTCTTGCAAGTCCCAATTTAACCAGGAAATTTCATTATCTTGGCAGTAGGGGTTGTTGTTGCCGCCTTGCGATCGCCCCATTTCATCTCCCATCACCAGCATGGGTACTCCTTGAGAAAGAAACATCGTCGCTAAAAAATTCCGCAGTTGCTTTCTCCGCAGGCGCAGCACTTGGGGATCGTCTGTGTTGCCTTCTACACCACAGTTCCAAGAGCGGTTGTGGCTTTCTCCATCTCGGTTATCTTCCCCGTTTGCTTCGTTGTGCTTGTCGTTATAACTAACTAAATCGTAGAGAGTAAAGCCATCGTGGGCAGTAATAAAGTTAACGCTGGCACTGGGATTGCGTCCATTAAATTGATATAGGTCAGAACTGCCTGTAAAGCGATAGGCAAATTCTGCCATGCGGCTATCTTCTCCACGCCAGAAGTCGCGTACTGTGTCTCTATATTTACCGTTCCACTCTGACCACAACAAAGGAAATTCGCCTACTTGATAGCCACCTTCACCCACATCCCAAGGTTCGGCAATTAATTTTACATCTGCTAAGATTGGATCTTGGTGAATAATGTCAAAAAAAGCGGCAAGGCGATCGACTGCGTAAAGTTCTCGTGCTAAAGCTGATGCTAAATCAAAACGGAAACCATCAACATGGCACTCCAACACCCAGTAGCGCAGACTATCCATAATTAATTTCAGCACCTGAGGATGACGGACATTAAGAGAATTACCACAACCTGTAAAATCCATGTAATAACGGCAATTTCCGTCTACCAGCCGATAATAAGCAGCATTGTCAATGCCACGCAGAGATAAAGTTGGCCCCATATGATTGCCCTCACCTGTGTGGTTATAGACCACATCCAGGATCACCTCAATGCCTGCTCTATGTAGTGCCTTGACCATTTGCTTAAACTCTTTCACCTGCTGCCCAGCAGAACCGCTGGCACTGTAACCAGAATAGGGAGCCAGATAGTTAATTGAGTCATAACCCCAGTAATTTTTTAAACCCTTATCTGCTAAGTGACCGGGATATGCAAGAAAATGATGGATAGGCATCAATTCTACAGCAGTCACACCCAATGACTGAAGGTGAGAAATCGCCGCTGGATGTGCTAAACCAGCGTAAGTTCCGCGTAGTCTAGCGGGGATCTCGGAGTGAAGTCTAGTAAATCCTTTGACATGAGTTTCGTAAATTACCGTTTCATGCCAGGGAGTTTGTAACAGTTCATCTCCTTCCCAATCAAAAGACTGATCTACGACAACAGATTTGGGAACCAAATGGGCGTCATCTAGGTCAGAAAAGCTTAAGTCTTCATTCGGATCGTTCCAGCGATAACCGAATATTTCTTCGCCAAAGCGAACATCACCGTCAATGGCCTTGGCGTATGGGTCAATAACCAGTTTATGGGGGTTAAAACGATGTCCTTCTTCAGGAGCAAAAGGGCCATGTACCCGAAAACCGTAGCGCTGGCCTGGCCCGATCGCAGGAACATAACCATGCCACGTAAAGTTGGTTTTTTCTTTCAGTTCCAATCGAGTTTCTCGCCCTTTTTGGTCGAACAGACACAACTCCACTCCTGTTGCGTTTTCCGAGAACAAAGCAAAGTTGGTACCCTTGCCATCCCAGTTTGATCCTAAAGGATATGGCTTGCCAGGCCATAGTGAGAGGTACATATAGTTAGGCTCCTATTGCAGATTTCTAAGGCAGCATAACTCTACTAAAACGAATTGAATTTACAAGTTTTCTCATCAGCTATTCGCTCTTTTGAGAAAAAACGTGCAAACCACAAAACGCATTAGCTAAAGCCAGTATTTTAAATCCTATTGCAATAGCAAGATTTTGTAACTCACCCAGTGGGTGGAAGTTCTACTTAGTCGGTTTGTAATTGCATCTACCATATGGTAAGTTTTGCCTAAGATTTTAAAGCAGACACGGGGACGCAAAGATGTGGGGAATGTTTTTGATAGTTTCTCTGTGTCTTTTTTGTCTTCCCACTTTGAGGTGGTAATTTGTTGTCACTCTCGGAAGAGTAAAATTAAAAAAGAGGACTGAAAGCTAGGGGACGAGTTTCGGCAACTCTACTGATATAGGTGCAACGTTAATCTTGAGGTGTAATACTGATTTCGATATGAACATACCTGATTAATTATTGTTCGTTTAACTCCAGGCTTCCAACTTTTGTCATTACTCGCATCTTTTAAATCTCCGCTTTGTTGCTAAAGCTGCTCCTACAATTTTACTTTGTATAGCACTATTCAATTTAAATTTTTACTAATATCATCCTTTAGAGTATGTGAGCTTTAAGCCTATTGATAGGGCTTTTAAGTAATGACGGGAAATATTATCGAAATACGACGCCATATTTAGAAACAAACGGACGTAAATAAACATAAACAAATAAGATAGTTAGTTATTCAGTTTTAGTTAAAAATTGTTACTTAATAGTTGTTAGTAGTTGTTAATTGCAACTAAAAATCAGCAAGATAAGTCCATTAATTTAATTCAACAATTGCAATTAGATTGGGAGTACAAAAATGATAACTATACGCTCACCCAGATATAGTCCTAATCAAAAGGTTTTCTTTATCGGTGGTGTAGGCAAAGTTTTATGTTTACAGCCGACCTCTGGAACATGGACTTACGCCATTGAATTAGAAATGGGAGAAGCCCCAGAAGTCGGTAGATTAGGTGCTGAAACAACGATTCTACTATATGAAACGGAAATTAATGGTGTAATGAGTTCATGAATACTTCTACTCAGTTCTATTATCCTGAATTTGGCATACCTAGCTATTTAATTGTATTGATATCGGCATTTCCTTTCTCAATCTTTCTGATTACTTTTGCTATTAATCAATCAGATATCATTAGTTTCTATTTCTACGTTTATACAGCTTGTATTATTGTTGGTTTACCATTTATTGCAACGCTGAATAGAGAAAATGCGGCATTGCAGTCAGTGAGAAAATCTGTACAGAAAAGCGGTATTTCTGCAATACAGCAGCGTGGTAACTATAAAGATTGGCAGTGGCGAGGTTGGAAGGTTCGTTACACTTTTGTATCTAACCCTAAAAGTCGGTTGTCGGTGATTTTATTGCACGGCTTTGGTGCATCTATCGGTCATTGGCGACAAAATATACCAGAACTAGCAAAGTATTACAACGTTTATGCACTGGATTTGTTGGGTTTTGGAGCTTCTACTAAGCCAGATATTTCCTATTCTGTAGGACTGTGGACAGAGCAAGTTTATGAATTTTGGCAAACCTTTGTCAAAGAACCTGCTGTATTAGTAGGTAATTCTATTGGCTCTGTAACTTGCTTGGCAACGGCAGCAGCTCATCCAGAGATTGTACGAGGTGTAGCCATGATTAGTTTACCGGATACATCTCATACTGAAGAATCAATCCCAAAAGCTATACGCCCATTCATCAATCGCCTGAAGAGCATTTGCTCCTCACCTTTGCTACTGCAACCACTGTTTTACTTATTACGTTATCCTTGCATTCTCAGACATTGGCTGGGAATGGCGTATGCTCGCAAAGAAGCAATTACCGAAGAACTGATTGAAATTCTCAGTGCACCTGCTCGCGATCGCTATTCTGCTAGAGCATTTTGTGCCATTATCAAAGCAATGCTCAGTCCGCAATTTTATCCTTGCATTAAGTCTAGTTTGAGTAATCTCCAGATTCCTTCGTTATTGTTATGGGGTAAAGGCGATCGCATGATTCCCTCTACTCTCTCAAAGCGCTTTTTAAATTACAACCCAGCACTGCAATTAATAGAAGTAGAAAATGCCGGACATTGCGCCCACGATGAGCATCCCGAACAAGTAAACCGGGAATTGCTTTTGTGGATTCAAACAGAGGTATTGAAAGCTTTGTAAGTAAAAGGCAGGAGGCACAGAGCAGCGCCGTGCGGGGGTTCCCCCCGTTATAGCGACTGCCCAGAGGCAGAGGGCAGAAGGGAAAGAATTAATACAAATCCTAAAACTATGCACAAGCGATCATTAAATCGTAGGGTGTGTTGTCGCCAAGCGCAACACACCATTATAGATTCCTGTTAAGAATGATAAGAAAACCAAGTGCGATCGCGCTAATTACAAAATTTGGTTGTGGCATAATCAACCTTACAGTATTAAAGTCATAACCAATGGTTTGGGCAGCTGGACACAAGTTGCAGGGCGATAAGTACATCATCGAACAAGTCCTGGGGCAAGGAGGATTCGGAATTACTTGTAAAGCACGACACACGTTCCTGAACAATCTCGTGGTAATTAAAACGCCTAACGAAAGCCTGCAAAACGATCCAGAATATCCCAAATACGTAAAGCGATTCATTGAAGAAGGGCGACGGCTGGAAAAGCTTTCTGAAACGCAACATCCCAATATTGTGCGCGTCAGGGATTTGTTTCATGAAGGCGGCATATACTGTCTAGTAATGGATTTTGTCCAAGGAGAGAGTTTATTTAATCTAGTACAGCGACGGGGAGCCTTACCTACCGACGAAGCTGTTAAATGTATACACCAAATCGGCGAAGCTTTGAAAGTTGTACACCAAGCAGGATTGGTACATCGCGATGCTCACCCTGGTAACATTATGGTGCAGCAAGATGGTAAAGCTGTTCTCATTGACTTTGGCATTGCTGGCGAAGCTGTACCTGCCACAGTCAGTTCAAAGTTTTTTGCTAATGTCGCCTTTGCCCCTTACGAACAAATGGGAGGCGGTCGAGAACCACGTGTCGATGTTTACTCTTTGGCTGCGTCTTTATACTATGCCATCACAGGTCAACGTCCGGTAACTTCCCTTGACCGCAAGCTATACAGTACTCCGTTAGTTCCACCACAGCAATATATTCCTAGTATCAGCGATGACTTAAATCAGGCAATTCTCAAGGGGATGGAACTAGAACCCCAAGACCGTCCCCAAACCATGCAAGAATGGTTGGAAATGCTAGCTCCTAAACAAGTTATAACAGTTTGGTCATCTGGGCATTTGCTCCGTGATGGTAAGTATACTATCGACAGGATTCTTGCCCAAGGTGGCTTTGGCATCACCTATTTAGCTAGACATGAGAATGGGACACTAGTTGTTATTAAGACTCTCAATGAAATAGTACAAAGCCGACCAGATTTTGCCAAATTACAAGAAGATTTTGTGAGAGAGGCACTACGGTTAGCCAAATGCAGTCATCCACATATTGTGCGGGTTGATGATGTATTCCAGGAAGGGCAGCTGTGGTGCATGGCGATGGAATACATTCAAGGGAGACATCTTGCAGATATAGTTGTCAATCGTGGTATTTTGCCAGAAGCTGAAGCATTAGGTTACATTCGCCAGATTGGAGAAGCGCTAACAGTTGTTCACAAACAAGGCTTATTACATCGAGATGTTAAACCAGCAAATATTATTGTGCGTGCCGATAAACCAGAAGCAGTATTAATTGATTTTGGGATTGCGCGGGAATTCAGCCCTGATTTACCACAACTGCACACGGCAAATCTTTCTCATTGCTTTGCACCAATTGAGCAGTATTTAACAGTAGCACAACGAGGTGCTTATACCGATGTTTATGCTTTAGCTGCAACCCTATATTTTCTGTTAACCAAAAGGCTACCTCCGCCTGCTCCACTTCGAGCTAATGGTACAGAATTATTAGAGCCTCCACAACGGATTAATTCCAGTATTAGCAACAGAGTGAATCGGGCAATTTCAAGAGGAATGAAGTTAGAGGCAAAAGATCGTCCGCAATCAATGCAGGAATGGTTAGAGTTGTTGAAAGAGCCTCAGCCAAAGCCAACTAAAACTGTTCCATCTTCACCACCTCAACAACCTGTTATAGTTCAGCCAGTCAATCTTTCTACACCGCGACCAAAAACTATTCCTTGGGGCTGGTTATTTTACGTTGTTTTTATTTACTTAATTGTCGGCTTTCTCTCAGTAAATTTGGGGTTAGTGTGGGCTGGGGCTGGGATTTTGATTTGGGCTGGGCTTTTGACCTGGTCTGAAGTGATGAGGAGGGCTAAGATTGAGTCGAGTGAGTCGTGGTCTCCACAGATTGGGTACGGGGCTATAGTTTTTGCTATTCGTGGAACTGGGGATTTGGCTAGGGCTTGGGTTGAGTCTTTGGCTTGGGCTGGGGCTTTGGCTTGGCCTTTAGCTTGGGTTGGGACTTTTGTTGTGATTTGGGCTTTGACTTTGATTGCAATTGGTATATTATTTGGACTTTTTGTTGAAGTTTTGTCAGAGCCTATAGATAAGCTAGAAGAATCCTTAAGTAAATGGCTTATATTTCTAATTTTAGCTGCAACTTCTAGCTTGGGTTTGGGACTGGGGAGGTTGGTGTATCAAATCTTCCCGATATTTAATTAAGATTTACTGTCGCTTCTACTCATCAGATTCGCTTTGTAAATCAAATAGCTTAAGCTGCCTTAATGAATGGAAAACTGTCAGAATATTGACATTTTCATTACTCACCAAATACACCATCCGGTAACTACCAAAGATAATCTCTCGAATATCTTCTTGACTAAATTCTGGTACTACACGTCCCAATCGCTGAAATTGCTCTAGAAGTTCTACCGCTTGAAATACCGGATCTACAAATACCTGAGCAAAACTCGGTGCATTTTGTGCAATCAAATCACCTATTGCTTGTAAATCATCTAAAGCTTGACTAGTTCAGCTTACTCTTGCCATGTCTTCATTTGTTTTTTGGCTTCTTCATGTGACATAGTATTACCAGCCTCCACTTGCTTCAAACCTTGATTAATTTTGTACAAAAATTTGTCACTCACCTCATCCAATACAGACAAAATATATTCGTTCAAACTCACTCCTTCCCTTTGGGCTAATGCTGACAAACTACGGTGCAATGCTTTAGGTATCCGTATTTGTAAATCAAAACTATCATTGATTTCTGTGCTAGGTAAAGGAATTTCATCTCCCTTTTCATAAATAGTTTCAATCCACAATTCGCGTGCTTCAGCAATATTATCAATTGTTTCTTCCAATGTTTCACCTTGAGTTAAGCATCCTGGTAAATCTTTTATTTCAGCAACGTATCCTCCTTCTTCAACATCAGGATACAGAGTAATCGGATAATTCAAGTTTAGGTAATAATCCAACGATTTAAGTTCCGCTTGTGCTTGTTCATTTTTCATGATTTTACTTTTCCTCTTATTCATTTTCTATATTTTCTTCTCCCTCTAAAATATTTTGTAGCCATTGCTCTAAATTTAATAAATTAACTACTCTTTTTATATAAACTTTCTTAACCTTCTTTCCACCCTTTTTGGGAATCGTCAAAACCCTTACTTCACTATCTTCAAAAGTATGATGGCTTCCCTTAGAACGCTTTTCCTCAAATCCAAATGCCTCAAGCACATACTGCAAATCTTCAAAACGTACTTCAGGTGGGTTGGCAAGCAATTGCTTGACTAGTTTATTTAATTTACTCATCTAAACATAATACTAATACGTAGAAAATATTGGCTACAACTGCATTTTAAAGGCGCAATGTTTATAAGGTATGATAGAAACAGGTTAAAAACAGGTTCTAAAGGGCTGTAAATATGGCTTCAGTACCCAACCAACAAGCAGGAATTATCCGTACAGAGCGTGGGCTTGTGGTCGCAGGTACTCGCATCACGCTATACCAGTTCATGGACTACCTCCATGCAGGACACACACCCCAGTCTTTCCGCCATCATTTTCCTCAGATTACAGATGAACAATTTGATGCAGCTATATCCTACATTGAAGCGAACCGTGCTGAAGTGGAAGCAGAGTATCAAATTGTGGTGAAAGAAGATGAAGAAACTCGGCAGTACTGGGAGGAGCAAAATCGCGATCGCTTTGCTCAAATTGCTAAACTGCCACCGCCACCAGGTAGAGAAGCAGCCTGGGCAAAACTTCAGGCGCAAAAGGCAAGGCTTAAGTCTAAGCCATGAAGTTTCTGATTGACCACAATATTAGAGGACAAGCGAAGCTTCTATTGGACGTTATCATTAACCAAGGCTGGCTTGATGTCATTGAGATTCGCTTCGTGATGTTTGAAGAGATGTCATTGACAATTGATAGCAGCGATAGAGTAGTTTGGCGATTGGCACAAGCAAACAAGATGATTCTACTGACTGCAAATCGAAGTGCCAAAGGCAAGGATTTGTTAGAGCAGGTGCTGCGTGAAGAAAACACGCTCGATTCATTACCTGTGATTACAATTGCAAATGTCAATCGAGTGAGTGAATCTGAATATCGAGAACTTTGTGTTAATTGTCTGGTTGAGATTGCACTTTATGTTGAGAACTATCTGGGTGTAAGACGAATTTTTATTCCGTGAGGAAGTTTATTCAGGCAAGGGCGATCGCTGTTATCTTAGCGGCAAATAAGTGGAAATTTTCTCTATTCTGTTTGACTTCACCCTTTCTCCAGTAGAAGAGGTGCAACCGTGGGGTACTCCTGATATCATGTCTTTTGACATTTCACCTTGAGCGATATAATAAAACGCGAGTTGTCTTGAAACTGAATTACAGAGCACATTTTGTTTATTGTCTACTTAGTCTTTACGGTTATTCTTCTGTTGCCGGAGTTTAAACACAATGCCTTTCCCCGATCGCGAAAAGCAATCGATGCTGAGACTCAAAGGAGTAGGAGAAAAAGTTATTCAGCGACTCGAACAAGCTGGTTTTTCCTCTTTAAAGGAGCTGCAATCAGCCAATATCGATGATGTCACGATGCAAATCTCTCAAATGCTTCAGTTAACTTGTTGGCGTAACAGCCCACAAGCACGAGCTTCTATACAAGCAATTATCAACCTAGCTAATGCTCAGAAATCTTGACATGACTAGAATATTCAACAGTTCTAAATTTCTTCAGCCAACAGATGGGGAACCTATCCGTTCGGTTGTTACAGAATCCAAGGATGCTGTTGTTGTAGCCTGGTACATCAAACCGGGGCAGGAAATCGCTCCACACATTCACCCTCATGGGCAAGATACTTGGACTATTCTGAGCGGGAAGGGAAAATATTATTTGGATCGAGCTGGCACTGCGAAGCCGATTTTTGCAGGGGATGTGGTAGTTGCTCATACTGGTTGCGTGCATGGAGTATTCAATCACGGTGACGAGCCATTGGTTTTTATTTCAGTTGTATCACCTGCCGATGCAGGATATGAACTTGTTGCGATTGAAACTATGTCGCTTAATACTTCACCTTAATCAGCTTGGATTGTGGATTTTTCTTCAATCATTTCCCAGATACGCCTCAATCACAGCCTGATTATTTCTAACTACCGCTGGTTCACCCAAAGCAATTAATTGCCCAAAATCTAAAACCGCAATGCGATCGCATAATCCCATCACTAGGGGGACGTGATGCTCAATCAGAATTATCGTTAAATTAAAGCGATCGCGTAAGTTGCGAATAAAATCACTGAGTAGTTGTTTCTCGTTGGGGTTCATTCCTGCTGCTGGTTCATCAAGGAGCAATATTTGTGGTTCTAGGGCTAAAGCGCGAGCAATTTCTAAACGACGCTGATCGCCGTACGCAAAGTTTTTAGCTTTTTCGTCTGCGCGTTTGTCTAATCCAACTAATGTTAATAACTCTAGAGCCTTCTGGTAATTTTTGTTTTCTTCTTGAGGCGCTGGTGGTATTCCCAGAGTACCCGTGAGCATATTGCTATGAATATGTAAATGTCGTGCAATAATGACATTTTCCAGTGCTGAAAGTTCACCAAAAAGACGAATATTCTGAAAAGTTCGAGCAATACCTAAACTAGCAATTTCATGTGGACGAAGTTGAGAAATTTCTTTACCTTGATATATTAATTTCCCACTCGAAGGTGGAATTAAGCCTGTCATTAAATTAAACAGTGTTGTCTTACCTGCGCCATTAGGGCCAATTAGTCCAAATATTTCATATTTATTGACTGTAAAAGATACATTATTCACTGCTACTAATCCCCCAAACTTACGAGTGAGGGAGTTTGCATCTAAGATAATACTATTATTCGATTCTAAAATTTCGTATGACATTGTTTTGGCGTTATTAATTTACATCTTGCACCAGTTCCAACAGCCTGGAGGCAAACGTTGAAAGCCTAGTTACCAGGATTAACCTGGTAACTAAAACTAGAACCTCTGGCTTTTATAAAAAAACTAACTATAGGACTCGCAAAATTCCTCTCAAATCTTCTTTCCTCCGTGATCCCTGCGTCTGGAGTGGTTTATTATTCCATAACTCGTGCGTAAGTCTTGTAACTAACAAAAAACATTCAACTTGATAATTTACTGCTATGCTTATCTCTCGGCTTACGTTTTTTAAATATATCTGGAGTCACAAGTCCTTGGGGAAAAAATATTGTTCCTAATACTATTAATAAGCCAAAAATAATTAATCTACCATCTCGCAAAAATTGTGCTAACCAATCGGGTAAACCGCCTGTATCAGCTATACTTCTTAAAACTTCTGGCAGAGCTGTAAATAACATTCCTCCTAACACGGCTCCCAAAAAAGTTCTGGAACCACCGATTAAGACAAAAGTTAAGTAAATAATACTGGCATCAAATGTACCTTGACGGGCATTCCATGTATTCAGAAAGTGAGCGCTAATTGCACCAACAACTCCAGCCAAAATAGCCCCTAAAGTGAAAGCTAAAACTTTGTAGTAAGTTGAGTTAATTCCCATTGCACTTGCTGCCAACTCATCCTCACGAATTGCGGTGAAAGCTCTACCTACACGGATGCGTTCCAGACGATACATTAACACCATACTAACTATTAGTAATGGTAGGGCAATCCACAAATACTCGATTGGAGTTTGGAAAGGTTGAGGAATGGCAAAAATTCCTACAGCACCGCCCGTAATCTCTAAATTTAGAGAAATTACACGTAATACTTCTACAAAAGCAATGGTAGCGATCGCTAAATAAATTCCTCGCAACCGTAATGCCGGAACTCCCACTGCCACTCCCAATAAACCAGAAACTACAACAGCAATTAACATTTCCAATAATAGTAGTGGGATTGGGAACAAATTGCTGCTTGATGTAAAAACTTTTGTAGATAAAATTGCTGCTATGTATCCGCCTAAAGCATAAAAGCCGGGACTTGCTAAAGATAACTGCCCAGCCATGAGCGGCAGATACAGCGACAGCCCAAGCAGCGCTCCCAACACCATAGAGACAATTAAAGAACCGTAAGTAGCAAAAAATTCGGCCATTTTTGACTAAGTTATAGTATAGTGTCCCATATTAGTGAATAAATAGTTTAAACAAATCACCAAGTCTGGTTTTCGTCATTAATTGTACAAAGTTTCATTAGTTTAGGAATTATAACTATTTGATAAGAAATATTAATAAAAATTCAAATAAAATAGCTTTTTGAATTATTAACAGGAAACTTGTCAAGACTTTCCTAAATTATGCATATTTCCATTAAGTAAGCGTTCCATATTTCCAAAACTCTAGCAGAATAATATTACAAAGTTTTAGCAAAAGAAATACCAATTGCTGGCAACTCAATATTTGGTGTGGTTTGAGTAGAGTAAAACCCATTACTAAATTTGCTGATTTGTAATAATTGCGAGGGAGATAATTATGGACGTTAATATACTCCTAAATCGATACGCAGCAGGAGAAAGAGATTTTAATGGTGCAAACCTGCATAAAGCAAATCTTGGTGAAGCTGATTTAAGTGGTGCAAATTTCTGTGGAGCTGACTTGAGCGGAGCAGATTTGAGTCGAGCCGATTTGAGTAGATGCAACTTCAGTCGAGCAAATTTGACTGATGCAGATTTAACAGGGGCGAATCTGAATGGTGCAAACTTGAGCGAGGCTAACTTTATTGGAGCAGATTTAATTAATGTCAATTTAGAGGAAACAAACTTAAGTCGTGCAGATTTACGGGGTGCAAATCTAATTAGAGCAAATTTAATCAGGGCAAACCTCAGTGAAGCAGAATTGAGTGGCGCTGATTTATCTGGAGCCAATCTCAGTCAGACAAATTTGATTGAAACACACTTAGCTGAAGCTGAACTTAATGGTGTAGATTTAACAGGAGCAATCCTCACTGATAAAGAGATGAGTGGAACAATCTTGCATACTGGCTTATCTCACAAATGGGTAACTTGGGCTGGTGGTAGCTGAGGATCGAGAGAAGAGGACACCCAGACGCGGGGAGAGGGAGAAACGGGGACGCGGAGAATTTTTGATTCACATTCTTGCCCTTCTGCTTCTTTCCTATTCCCCCAACCCTATCCCCTGTTCCCTATCTTAAATTGTGATAGGCTATCTGCAATTGCGGAGTGATATAAGGTATTTCAAATGACTAAGCTGCGGGTGGGATTGCTGTTTGGCGGTTGTTCGGGCGAACATGAGGTATCAATTAATTCGGCAAGGGCGATCGCCAAAGCTTTGAGTACAGAGCAAAATGCCAGTAAATACGAAATTCTGCCTTTCTACATTCAAAAAGATGGACGTTGGTTGGCAGGAAATGTATCGCATCAAGTCTTAAAATCAGGAAAGCCATTACAACTGCCTGGCTCTACGCCTGAGCCTCAAGAAAATCAATTGGAAAGTGATAGTTCGCAATTATCAACCGCCGATCGCCTATCTTTGAGTCGTTGGCAATCTCCTTCTCAAGTTGCAGAAGTTGATGTTTGGTTTCCCATTCTACACGGGCCGAATGGCGAAGATGGCACCATTCAAGGTTTACTCACATTGATGCAAGTGCCTTTTGTTGGCTCTGGGGTATTGGGATCGGCAATGGGCATGGATAAAATAGCCATGAAAATGGCCTTTGCCCAAGCTGGATTACCGCAAGTAAAATATCTGGCGGTTAATCGTTCTCAAATTTGGTCTAATCCTTGTGTTTTCCCCAAACTGTGTGATCAAATCGAATTAGATTTGGGTTATCCCTGCTTTGTCAAGCCTGCAAATTTAGGTTCATCAGTGGGAATTGCTAAAGTGCGATCGCGCCAAGAATTAGAGACAGCATTGGATAATGCCGCCAGTTATGATCGCCGGATTATTGTCGAAGCTGGAGTCATAGCCAGAGAATTAGAGTGTGCTGTTTTAGGAAACGATCAACCTAAAGCTTCTGTCGTAGGTGAAATTACTTATAGTAGTGACTTCTATGATTATGAAACTAAATATACACAAGGTAAGGCAGATTTAGTAATACCCGCTAAAGTATCAGATGCAGTGACTCGTCAAATTCAGGAAATGGCTTTGCAAGCCTTTGTAGCCATTGACGCTGCTGGATTGGCAAGAGTTGACTTTTTTTACGTAGAAGCCACAGGCGAAGTTCTCATTAACGAAGTAAATACTTTACCAGGCTTTACAGCAACAAGTATGTATCCCTTACTGTGGGAACACAGTGGTGTCTCCTTTCCAGAATTAGTTGATCGATTAATTCAACTAGCTATAGAAAGACACCCTGTTTCAAAGGACAGAGAATAAAAGTACAGATTTTGTCATTCAAAGAGCAAACAGTAGCAAAAAATACTATTTTCTGACAAAAAACATCAAATTATCTAGTCTAATTCTTATAAAAAGGCTACTTTAATTTGATGTTTTGTTACGGATACGTGATAGCTTGCCCTTCGGTACAATCAAAAAACAAGAGGGAAGTCTCACAAGTAGTCATGAAAAACACTCAGAGTGTACAGGAGCCACTGGCAGTACAAACACCTGCACCCGAAAAAATAAGAAACACTAGACGGATTTCTCTGATCAATCTACTTACGCAATATCCTTGGCTATTGTTGGGTGGTACACTGGTGACTTTTTTGTCTAGTGCTGCTGTAGCTCTGTACAGTCTTGGCTACGTAGGGCATATAGAGCCGCAAACTTCAGAAGACACAGCCGCGCTACAAGAATTTGAGCTAGAATCAGCAGCCACTGCATATGCTCAAACTGCCAACGCATCTAATAATCCTCTACCCTTATGGATGATAGCTGCGATCGCTCTGAGTTGTGCAAGCGGATGCTTGATAATTTTCCGCTTACTAAATCATCCAGTTAAACAACGAAAAATCCACAGAAATGCCAGGCGCTCTCAATCACGCTCTACACAGCGCCCCTTCCCAAAACTGGAACCGCCTCCTACTAAAAATTTACCAGTATTTGTACCGCGATCAGCACGTACAACATTTACAATGCCAGATGAAAAAAGTCCAGTGGTAACAGTTCTACCACCAGAAGAAAATTTTAACCAGAATCACGAAGAATCTCTAGCCGGAAGCCTAGATATTCGTAAACAAACTTCTTTATCTACTCTTTTACGCAAGTAGTAATTTGATATCCTCTAAAAAAATACAGATCCCCGACTTCTTAAAGAAGTTTGGGGACTTTAGTATAAATTCTACATTTAATTTAGCTGTTCCACGTATTATTTTTTTATCTTATATTTTGCATTAGAATTATTTATTTTTTTGAGAAACTATCCAATAAAAAGGTTTAGAGATTATTCTCTGCTGAAAGTAACAAATATAGTGATGAATTCTCAGTTTACTACCATTATGTCACTATGTAAGAAATTGAGAGTTTAAGAGAACGAGAATCAGTATATTACTATTTAAGATTTTCTTTATAAATTGTCAATAAGTTCGCGATCGCACCTTACCGAGCTTAATTAGCCCGCAGGTTTGGTTTAGTTTGTGTGGCTGTGGCAGTTCTGGTTCACCACTGCATTGGCTCCTCTATTATGGCGACAACCGTAGATATTTTTTAATCTTAAAGTTTTTAAGTTCCGTAATTACTATTCAAGATATAGTCCAACTCATACTTTAGAAGTTGGTTTTTCTCACTATTGAGGGGATACAAAAGATTAAGAGATTTGTCACTGTAAATCAAAGGACTGTTTTATATCGACAAAGATAAATTTCCTAATAGTAAAGGAGCAAAAAAATTATGCCCTGAGGAGGTTGTCTAAATCAAAACTGAAAAACTAACACTTTATACTTTCAAAAACTTTATTTTGAAATGTCAGAGATGTATTTATTACCTGTGCTTTCAGGATATATTCAAAGATTGAATACTAATAAAAGCTTGGGAGGCGATTACAACACTTAGACCAAGGAAAAATTTTTCAATTTTCATCTCCTTAGATAATAACCATAAACACACATAATTATGAGAATTCGGAGATATTTTGTTTTTTATCCTTGTTTTTGAGGTAATTATGTCCGATAGCTGATTTTTCAAAGCTTAATTTTGATTTATCGTTTAACCCTTATGTATGTAGACTGTTGCTCTTTTAGAAGCTGAACGAATAGAAAACTCTTTTTCCCTAGTGCTGATGTGAATTGATAACAAATTTAATAAATTTTATTTAAAAACTATTATGTTCAAAGGAGGTTGCAGCGTGAATGCTTACAAGTTTGCCCAACAAGTAGACATTGTCCATCAACGGGCAAGTGAATTAAATACCCAAGCCTACTCTTCGTCTGAAGCACCATCGCCACTGTTACAAGAGTCACTTGAGGAACTAAACACAGCATTAGAAGAACTTCATGTGGCTGAAGAAGAGCTACGCCAGCAAAATGAAGAATTACTTATTGCTCGTCAAGCCTTGGAAATAGAGCGCAAGCGTTACCAAGAATTGTTTGATTTTGCACCAGATGCTTATTTAGTAACTGATATTGAAGGAAAAATTATAGAAGCTAACCTTACTGCTGCGAATCTATTCAAAATCTCACCAAAATTCCTCAGAGGTAAACTGCTTATTAACTTTATCCCTGAAAATCAGCGTCGAGCCTTTCGTTGCAAGTTATCTCAACTACACAATTTGGAACAAATCCAAGATTGGGAAATCCAAATGCAAACACGAGAAAGGCTTTGCTTTGATGCTGCAATTAGTATTGCTACAATTCGTGACGAGCTAGGCAACCCAAAGGAATGGCGCTGGCTAGTACGAGACATTAGCCTTCGCAAGCACATAGAACAACAAATTCGGGCTATGCAGCTCCAGAACTTACAACTACAAGAAGCAGCAAAGCTAAAATCGCACTTTTTGGCGATGATGTCTCATGAATTGCGTACCCCTATGAATGTCATATTGGGTTTTTCGCAACTGCTGTTACGTCCGCAATACAACCATTTCTCTCCTCAAGCGAGAAGTATGGTGGAACGCATCATCAATAGTGCCAAACACCTGCTAGCGCTGATCGAAGATATTCTTGACTTCTCTAAGCTCGAAGCAGGGCGCTTGGAGTTAAAACTGGAAGAATTTAACTTAGCAGAACTAGTAACTACAGTAACAGAAGAACTGCATTGTTTGGCTGAACAGAAAAATCTGACTTTACACATTCACGTACAACTGCAAGATCCCATCGTTATTAACGACATTAATCGTGTCCGGCAAATTTTGATTAACTTGCTTTCCAATGGCATCAAATTTACTGAGGTGGGTAGTGTCACTGTAGAAGTGCAAGAACTAACAAAAGACATCATAACGCTATCAGTTCGGGATACGGGAATCGGGATCGCTGAAGCTGATTTACAACACATTTTCCAGGAATTTCGACAAGTCGATCAGTTTCTCACACGTAAACATAATGGTACTGGTTTGGGACTATCTATAGTAGATAAGTTAGTGCGCTTGATGAACGGAGCGATCACCGTAAAAAGTCAATTGGGCGAAGGTTCAACTTTCTGCGTTCAATTGCCTAGAGTAGTAGCAAATTAATTACCTTATCCCCTTGTCTTCACTCTGCGCTGCCCACTTCCTCCATTAACAAGATCACCCCTTTAATCTCTTGTGTAGTCAAACCACGCAGTGGGGTGCAGGTAACTTTGCACAAAATTGACTTACCACGACGATTTGTGGCTTCTAGAATCACTTCTGGATCTGGTGACTCTCCTAGCAGGCAATAGCGAATTGGCTGTCTGAGTTGCTCAACTTGTAAACCAATATCCAAGTTGAGAAAGTGTCTACCTTTAACTTCATCAGCACGTACACCCCAAAGATCTTCACAACGATAGTTCCAAATTTGAATTTGCAGATCTTGGTTGAGAACAACAACTCCACTTTGTAAGCCAGCCAGAATAGATTCTAAAAAAGTATTGACTTGAATTAATTCATCACTGCGCTGACGCAGTTCGTCATTAAGTGTATGCAGTTCTTCGTTGGTTGATTGCAATTCTTCGTTCATCGTCTCCAGTTCTTCGTTGGTAGACTGGAGTTCTTCATTAGTAGTTTCTAATTCTTCAACAGTAGACTGGAGTTCTTCGTTGGTAGTTTCTAGTTCTTCGTTGGTTGATTGGAGTTCTTCATAAGCCGTCTCCAGTTCTTGATTGGCGTGTACTAGGTCGTTTTGTAACTGTTTAAATTGGGTAACATCAGTAAAGACGATTTTTACGCCTAATAACTCCTGACTGCTGTTATCAATCAGTGGTATGACGTGTACATCAAAATATCTGGTTTCCTGCTCTGCGATTGACCACTCTATGTCCTTCAAAATTACAGTACGACAATTTGTACTAGCTTGGTCAATAGGCGATCGCAACTCTATCGGTCGATAAGAAATTTCTAAATCTTGCAAGGGACGACCTAGATCCCTAGGATTAATATTAAATAAAGTGCGGGCTTGTTCGTTGGCTAACGCTAGCGAATTGTGGGTATCTACTATCACCTGAGCGATCGGGTCGATCTCGAAGGCGGCTTGATTAACACGGCTGATCTGGTCAACTATATCAAAGTGAGATTGCTGGCTAGTTGGTTGAGTCATACTCAGCAACATATCGCGGCGATTGCCATTTGCTACTTTAGTAAATATACGTCGCCGCAAGTCTAGGGGTGTAAAAGAGTGATTACGTGCAAATAGCATTTCTGCTTTGCCCAAAAATAGAAAGCCGCTATCGTGCAGGGCAAAGTGAAAGCGATCAAGAATTCTAGCTTGAGTCTCGGAATTGAAATACATCAAGGTGTTGCGACACACCAGCAGATCAATTCTAGAAATGGGTGCATCCTGAACTAAATCGTGGCGACCAAAAATTACGCCGCGACGCAGTTCTTTTTGTACTGTATAGCGCCCACCTGTTCGCTCGAAATACTTTTCTAGTAGTTCTGAGGGGATAGTTTGGATCTCTTTCGGACTGTAATTTGCATGACGAGCATACTCTAAAGCCTCCACATCCACATCAGTAGCAAAAACTTTGACTCTTGCAGTATACTGTTGCATACCCAATGCTTGAGCTAGCAACATGGCTATGGTGTATGTTTCTTCCCCAGAAGCGCATCCCGCACTCCATATCCGAATCGGCTGAGTAATAGGCTTGTTAGCAATCATCCGGGGAATAATTTCATTTGCTATGTATTCCCACGCCTCTGCATCGCGAAAAAAACCTGTGACATTAATTAAGATGGTATTGAAAAGCTCAACAAACTCGTCCGGATGTACTTCCAAATAATCTAAATATTCACTGTAACTTTCAATACCAAAAGTTTGCATCCGTCTGCGAATTCGACGGCTCAAACTAGTGCGTTTGTAACCCCTAAAATCAAAACCACGGTTACGTTTGATGTATTCTAAAAGGTTTTCTAGCTCAGGATTGGCATCCGTGGTACTCATAACGCTATGTAATATTTACTAAGTCAAAATCTTTGATCAATATGTTAAGAAAACTTGACAAATAGAAAATTTTAGCTAACTAAATGTTTAGCAATGTAAAAAATGTTATGTTTAGGAACTTACGTAAACAGAACAATTGTATATAAAAAATCAAAAGTTATTTATTAACTAAGTTAAGTAAAGTAGCGGCGATCGCATCCAAAGGCAAAATATAATCTACAACTCCGGTATGAATTGCGGCACCAGGCATACTGAAAAATTCTGAACTCGCCTGATCTTGAGCAATGACTATACCGCCCATCTCTTTTACTGCCTGTACTCCTGCTGCGCCGTCACTATCTTTACCAGTTAGAACAACAGCAATGACTCGTTCATGAAAACTTATGGCTGCGGAGTTAAACAATACATCCGCAGCAGGGCGGACATAGCGTACTTTTTGCGTATGAGCAAGAGACAAAGTACCATCTAAATTGATAAGTAAATGTTCGTCGGGAGGAGCAATATACACTGTACCTGGTTGTAAAATATCACCTGTATGTGCTTCCTTGACTACCAACGAGCAGCGCCTACTAAAAATATCTGCCAACATACTGGGATATTGCGGACTGAGGTGCTGTACTAGGACAATTGGTGCAGGAAAATCTGATGGCAAGCTTGACAAAACCTGACTCAAAGCTTTTAGCCCACCAGCAGATGACGCAAGTACAACTATGTATTTATATGTCATTCAAATCATGAATTACTGTTTCGCTTTCTAACTCAGAAGCTATACTTTGTTCTCCCACACCATCTTTTTTTACTAGTACATCTCTAATTACAGCAGCGCGTTTTTTGGCTTCTTTGGCATCCTTTTCCAATCGTTTGGCGGATAAATCATGATTGCGATCGCGCATTCGTTGAGCCATGCGAAGTGACAGAGAAGATTTCTCTTCCAGCGCCCTCAAAGCAATCCACAAAGCATCCTCCAAAGCATCAGATTGTTCTGCCAAAAGGCTTTCAGAAGAAAAAGCATGCCCCGTGCGACAGCGAAATCGTAACAAATCTCCATCTTGAATTTCCCAAAGAGTACCACCACAGGCAGGGCAGGAAAAACTTGATGGTTCACCAACTCTATTGCCATTTTCTACAGCATCCATATCCAACTCCGCTATATCAGATTCAAATTCAATTTCATCTGGTACAGAGTTATCTACTTCCTCTTCCACAGAAATCTCAGATAGCTCTACCAAAATAGATGGAATGTCCGCTAACGGCAGAATATAGTCTATCTTGTCTACGTTCTTGATCGCACTGCGTGGCATCCCACTATACATAGCATCATCGGGATGTTGAACTACCGCTACTCCACCACGCATTTTCACTGCGATCAGTCCCGCCGTACCGTCGTCAAGTACACCTGTGAGTACAACAGCAACAACTCGCCGTCCGTAAATTCTTGCTGCTGTCCGAAACAGCGGATCAACAGCCGGACGATGGCTGTTCTCCGTTGCTCCCCGTGATAAGCTCAAATATCCAGACTTTACTAATAAGTGATAATTTGGCGGAGCAACGTAAATTCGTCCTTGAATAATGGCGTCGCCATCTTTAGCATGAGATACTGGCAAATTTCCAGCTCTATTTAGGATGCGGGGTAAAACGCTTGTACCGTGAGCCGGCACATGAAGAACGATAAATACAGCAGCTTTTATATTTGAAGGTAAATTTTTTACTAGATAAGTAAGTGCTTCAACTCCACCTGCTGATGCTCCGACAACGACTATATCGTGTCCAGCCATGTATTCCTTTAATTTTTTAAAAGCAGCGAACCGAAAACGCGGCTAATTTAAACATAGCAAAATAGAGACATTTACTTATATAACTTGGAGAAGGAGATTTTAGAAAATAATATGAGTATTCATTGCTGAGGCTAGTAACCCATCGCTGCTACTTTCAGAACTAACTCTAATAGTTCACTCCGTTACCAATACCTAGTTCTTTTTTACTATGTTTTAACTGTTTCCAGAGCATCTGAATTTGTTTGTAGGCTTCTTCTGGAGAAAGCTTACCTGCCGTTTCTAAAGCACTGATGTAGCCTATTTTGCGTGCAAATTCTTGCAAATTGGCGTTAATTGGCGTTAAAAGCTAAGTACTTTGGTTTAACTTCTCCATGATAACGGCTTTGAGCATAGATAAAGTTATTTTTCTCTTGTTGATTTGATGGTATCACGCTATCCTACTAAATCTATCTTTTGATTGATGAACTATAAGCATTAAAGCAGTAATTGGCTATAGTTAACCTGTATCTATTTATATAAAATGGCTCTATCTAGAGCTATACTTTTCATTCATATAAGATTGTAATTACAAATACCAGTTTTATCCTGGTCATCGTCGATAAATTTAGTCAGCTTGAATAAATTTTTGGTATTGCAAACGTACAATATCTATTATCCTATCTCAAGACACTCCAAAGGAAATATCTCTAGTCCTTGTAGTAACCATAAAGCGAAACAACTAAATATAGTTTAGTTATTTTTATATCAGGTTATATACTGTGAATACACAACTTAAAAGGTCATTGATAGTAGGGTGTGTTACGGCTATGTAGAAATTTGAGCGTTTAAGAGAGTCAGATTAGCCGTAACGCACCAATAAATGCGGTGCGTTACGCGCTGCTCTAACGTACCCCACAATTTAAGGTTTACTTTATAAATCATCTCTGAATAACGCTAAAATTTATTATTTAAGATACTAAAAAATCATTTTGAAGTCAAAAAACTTCCTTTTTAACTTCTGTAAGCAAGTCAAAAAGCATTTAATCTTGAAAACTAAAGATTAAGTTCTAATTATTTATTGAAAAATTCTTTCCTAATATAGTTATTTTCACTCATGCACTTACATTTATAGTAAGTTATATTTTGAATTGTTTTATCAGAGCTTTTACATCTATCCCAAAATAATTGTTCCCTAAGAATAGGAATATTCAGCTTTAAGGATGAGGTTGCAGGATTACAGGTTATGTATTATCAACTATCATGTCCTTTTTGCATTTGTACTAGTGTGCTCAAGTTCAAATCTTGTCATAAATTTTGTAGATTAACTCAAAAATGAAATCTAAAATTATGTAAATGTGGCTTGTGTATACTTAATACAGCCAAATTTATACTTTATTTTAGGTTGCTATCCTAGTACTTTATAAACAATTGTATGTAAATAGATATAAACATTATGTTTATTCAAGATGTACTGATTTGTTTACAACTATCTATAGACTGCCTGACAGCTAATAGACCTTCTGATTGTTTATCTAAGCCTATTTGTGAGTGCGCTCACCCAGGAAAAGAACTTCAATGTGAAAATTGTGAGCATCTAGAGGCTTGTCTTTCTCGTTTTCAGTCTCTTCAGTCTCAACAATACAGAGAAAGTCATCAACTGTAACTATGTAGCTTGAACATGAAGTTTCTTTTGGGATGAGCACCCAATTTTTTGAACCAGAATTTTTTGTCGGGGAGTCAGTGCGGTGGTGAGCCAGCGCTCTTGGTAGGGTTTCCCTCCACAGGCGACTGGCGTAGACGCTCGGTAGACAGGCGTAGCCTGGCTTCTCGGAGAGTAGGCGGCTTCTGTAAGTAAGGGTTTCCCGGCATAAAGCAAGTGGCGTCAACTGGCGTGCGAGTTTAGCAGATATATTTTCGGTTTGATACTAAGTTGCAATTCCGAGGTAGTATTTCTCCCTCCGCTCACGCCACGTGGCGTCCAAGACAGGGACTGGATTCACCGCAACGTACTCGCTTCCCTACTAACAAATGACTAATCACCAATGGCTAATAACGACCTACTTATTTGCCTTTTTCTGTTGTGAAATTGACAGGGTATATGTATGCTCTTCTTTAGCTAATTCCCCCACATGGAGTGAATAGGTTCCTTTTGGCCAATAACCAGACATCTCTGGTTTGCCTCCAGAGTAACTATCTGCTAGTACGCAAAACCGTCCCCCAGGCCCGTCAATCAAAAGTGTTGGCTTTCCAGGACTTTCTACGGTTAACCTTAAATAAGGTAGTGATTCTGTTACTTGGATAACTTGGCTAGGTGTAGCACCAATGTTACCACAATTGGTAGTGTTTTGACCTCCAGATTGGCCTTTTAAAATAAGTGGATCTGGCTCAAAATTAGGATTAATTTTTACAACTTCTGCTTGACTAGAATTAGCATCAATGGCAACCAAACTTATTGCCAAAATCAAAACAGAAGGAACAATTTTAAATAAAGTGTGTAGTTTCATAGTTCATAGTATTTATGTTGCTCTTGATGATTTCAAGAGCGATAATCAGACTTATATTCTTATATTCTAAATTTACGGACGGTTACAAATTTATTTTGTTCCGGTGATATCTGTATAAAATTTTGACGAACTACTGAAATTTTTCCAAGTTAATCAAAATAAACACAGAATTTTTTATTAGCGATCGCTAACTTCAATGCAAAGACTTTCGCTAAGATCGCTAAACAACAGCCAACGATCAATGTAGCTGTTATGTAGTTGAACAAGTTTGCTAACTGAGGTCAAAATATATGAATCCTCAACCTGAAGAAGATTTGCAACACCGCCTGCAAAAATTAGAGGCAGAAATTAATTCATCTTCCGAGAAAATCTCTCAGACTCACTCAAAACAGCAGTTGTCTCAATCTGGTTTACCAAATGTTAATTTACCATTAGAACGATTATTAAATTGGTTTAATACCTTATCTGGAACAGCAAAGCTCGTAGCCGTGAGTGTAGGGATTTTATTAGGCTTTGCTGTCTTGCAAGCTGTACTCAGATTTGTCAGCTCGGCAATTAGTTTGGCACTTTTAGCAGGACTAGTGTACTTTGGATACAAATTTATTGTATCTAGTAGCCGACAGCGCAAGCAATAGTATATTAAAACACGGCTAGATAGCATATGTATAAATAAATTCAGGGAAAAAGGGAAATATGCAATGACAAGCCCAATTGTGAGGAGAATTAGTAATCAATCGAGTCCCAGTCGTTCAAACAACGAACCAGAAAAAAATAAATCGTCGCGTTTTACTACTAGGCGCATTGCCGCTTGGGCAACGGAAATGTCATTAGTAGTTGTCAGTAGTTTTGTGCCTTTTAGTATCGGTACATATCTTAATTCTAGAACTGATATCAACCGAGTTCCGCTTAACCCTGTACTGACAGTTACAGAAAGAGAAATCGCCCGCCCCTTAGCTTTACCTATCAGCTACGGTACACGCAACGTTGCATGGCCGACAAATTTCTTGTGGACAGTAGCAATATTAGCACCCCTAGCAATTTCCGGTTGGCAGTTATATCTTCTTGCTAAAACAGGTAGTAGTATAGGCAAACGTAAGTATGGTATTCGAGTTGTTAACGAGCAAGGAGATCCCCCAGGGATTGTAGCTGTTCTAGTGCGCGAAGGTATTGGTCGTTGGACTTTGCCTGTAACCGCAGCCTATCTGGTTTGGCGCTACAGCCCATTTTTCCCCTATTTAGGTGCTTTTATTGCTTTAAGTGGCTTATTTATCTTGGCAGAAGGAACTGGTTTCTCGTGGCAAAAAGGACGCCGTGCCTTGCATGACACTATTGCAGGTACTTATACTATAGATGCAACGAAACCGTTTACACTTGAGCAACTGCAAGAGAATACACACGAGCAGCCTGAGTGGACAAAACAAGGTGATGAAGACGCGGCGATCGCATCAATTGTGATGACGCCAGAAACAACTCAACCAGAAGCGACAAATCAATGGACACAGTTTCGACGCAACCCCAATATGAAACTATTGGGAATAGCGTTTTTGAGTATGACTGGTGTATTAATAACTTTAGTCGGCACTCAAATCTACATCCAAACTCAACAAAATCGACGAATAACAGAGCAGCGCAACAGCCAACAATTTCTTGCGATCGTCAACCAATTAAACCCCAACTCCACTGCCACAATTGAAGAGCGCCGCAGTGCCATTATGGCAATGGGAACTCTCAACGATCCCCAAGCGATCCAATTTCTTGTCGGTTTATTAGCTAAAGAAACCGATCCCACCAGCGTGGAAACAATTCAACAAGCACTAGCAAACATCGGTTCTCAAACCATCCCCGATTTAAAACGCATGAATTTGTCTCTGGCTGCCGAACTAGAATCAATAGGCAGTAGCCCTTCGACTGAGCAGCAATTGCGACAACGACGGTTACAAGCAAACCAACAGACAATTAATAAAATTCTTGCACTTTATAGTGGTAAAAATAACGATATCGATCTCAGCCGGGCGGTATTATCCCAAACTGGATCTGGAGATACTCCTTTGTTCAACTTAGTGCTAGACAAAATTGACTTATCGGGAATAAATTTCAAAGGTGCAAATCTATCAACTGCTAGTTTGAAAGGTAGTAGCTTCCGAGGAGTGGGGAAAGATGGACGCTGGGATACCTTTGACGATTGGATTGCAGACTTAAGCGGTGCTCAGATCAAAAAAGCCAATCTTAGTGAAGCTAATCTTAGCCGTGTTTTAATGGTACGTACAGATTTGAGTCGTGCTATCCTCAACAAAGCTAATTTATCCAATGCGCGTTTGGTTGGTGCAAATTTAAGTAGCGCTCAGTTAATAGGAGCTGATCTCCGTGGAGCAGTCTTAGAAAATGCCAGCTTGACTGGAGCTGATTTAGGCGAAGCAAAATTGAACGATGCTGATTTGTATGCTGCTCGCTTAGGGCGTGTGATTGCGATCGGTACACAATTATCCTTTGCTAACTTAAGCAAAACCGATTGGCAAGCAGCAGATTTATCAGGAGCAGATTTGGATCGTGCTAATCTCAGCCATGCCAACTTGAGTGCAACTCGTCTTACTAATGCGAATTTGCGCTCTGCCAATTTAGAAGGTGCTAATTTCCGAAACGCCGATTTAAGTCTTGCAGATTTACGGGATGCTAATCTGACAGGTGCCGATTTTCAAGGCACAATTCTCTTTCCTAACAAACAAGATCCCGCAGATCAATTTGTTCAAACTCCAACTATGGGTTCGCAATCTGCTGTAGTCAAAGGAGTTGATTTTACTCAAGTTAAAAACTTAGATACTAAGCAATTAGCTTACATTTGCACTCAAGGTGGCATTCATCCCCGATGTCCCTAGATTGAGATCAAGAATAGTTAATTTTCTGGCACTAAATCGCCTGAAAACAGAAGCTAGAGCCAAGAAGTTAGGGACTAGGAAAAAAAGATTTTCATTCATTCATTGTGTGATGAAATCATATGGGTGTCTAACTTTTTGAGCCTGACAAAATCTCATATTCCCCCTAATTCCCTGTTATAAATCAGGGAATTAGGGGGTATCATAATTAGGAGGTATTAAGAGAAAAATATCATCACTAACCCTTTAAATTAACCAGTTACTGATGGGAAGTAAATGCACAGGACAGATTCCCAAAACCGAACTGGTTTGCCACTAACTCTTAATCTAAAATCCCAATGGTGTGAGGAATCGGGAAATGAGGTGTCTTACAAATTTAGTGTCGGTGCTTTTGGCTGGTTCAATCTTGAGTTCTACTCAATTTACTCTACCAGCTCATGCTCAAGCAGCGTATGGTAGCTATGTAGGTATAGGCCCAGCAGTTGGCTTTGCAGACGGTGCCAGAATCGGAGGAGTTGTTGCCTTTCGTTACAAACTTTTGGAGTCGCCAATTTCTCTGCGTGGACAAGCTTTTATTGCAGATAATGTAGCACTTGTACCAACAGTTTCCTACGACTTCCCCTTGAATTGGCAAACTGATGGCTATTTAGGAGCTGGGCTAATCTTTGCTGGTGGTGATACACCCTCTCCTGTAGGTAATAAAATTAGTTTTGCCTTGCAACCAGGTATCGATTACGTTGTACCCAATAGCAACACTGTTCTTTTTGGCAACGCGATTATTGGCTTTGATGCTTTACGGAATGGAGGTACAACATTCTCCTTACAAGGTGGTGTCGGCTGGAGATTTTAACTGCTAATAACTAAAAATACAGTTCCCTGACTTCTCTAATAAGTCAGGGAACTTTACAGTTCTAATTAATACTTGATGTAACTAAAAATGTCTTAATCTCATTCGAGATGAGAAGATTTGTAATTTGTTAGTATAGAGTTATTGGTAGTTAAATACAAAACTTTAATGTAGTGGCAGATTTGAAATTTTCTAATTAAAAATATAAATATAAAAAATAAGATATGATACAAGAAATTAGATCCAATGAACCGCAATATATTTGTGTTGTCAGGGTTGATAGTATTACAAATAACGAAGACGAAGAAATTATGACATTTGGTGTTTCTGAGGAGGATGCTAAAAGTCAAGCCCAACAATTATTAACTAAAAATTATGGATGCAATGAATCGCAAATTCTAGAATTAATTCAAGAGTCCAAAATTGAGCTAATAGGGCAGTGGTGCGCTCCTAAAGAACAACAAGATTAGGGTGTTTCCGGTTAGAACTTTTTACTTGATTTTGCATCTGGAAAGTTTTTCCCATTGCGTGGATCTAAATACGTATTGGCTCATTCTTATCACTACTAAATTGTGAAATCGCTCATGCATCGAATGCTATTTTGGGTATTTGCCCCTATTCTAACCGGATGCTCTATTGAGCAAGTAGTTCAACCTGAATCTATTACTTATAAAGCACCTCAAACAAACTCTGACTTAGTGACAAGGGGAAAAACTCTCTCGCCATTGGAACAGCAAGTAATTGTCGAAATGAATAAGGTGAGGACAAATCCCACAGGTTATGTAGCAGTATTAGAAAACTATAGAAAACGCTTTGCAGGTAATCGAGTTAGAATTTCTCAAAATGTCTATTTGCAAACTCAAGAAGGTACTAAAGCTGTTGATGAAGCGATCGCTTTTCTTAAAACTGTCCGTCCTGTATCAAGTTTAACTGCATCTGTTGGTATGTCTTTGGCAGCGAGAGATCATGTCAAAGATCAAGGAGCAAAAGGCATAACAGGGCATTATGGTAGCGACGGTAGCGATTCCTTTACTCGCATTAACCGTTACGGTAGTTGGCAAAAAACTGCTGGTGAGAACATTAGCTATGGTTCACACACGGCACAGGATATCGTTATGCAGCTAATTATCGATGATGGAGTGAGCGATCGCGGTCATCGCAAAAATATGTTTAACTCTGCTTTTAAGACGACAGGGGTTGCTTTTGGTATTCACAGTACTTACAGACAGATGTGCGTTATTACTTATGCAGGAGGATATATAGAAAAATCCGTTTAATATTTGATGACAAAATTAGAAAATATAGAACAAATGAACTAATATGAGTACGGAAAGATTAGATCGCAAAATTAACTCCACCTCACCTGCTGTGAATCTCAATGTCCATATCCAGGGTACAGGCTTTCCCATTCTTTGCTTACACGGACATCCTGGTTCTGGTTCTAGTCTTTCTATCTTTACCAATCATCTCTCAAACCGCTTTCAAACTATCGCCCCTGACTTACGTGGCTATGGCAAAAGCCGCTTTTATGACAATTTTGATATGACTGACCATTTGATAGACTTGGAGGCGCTTCTAGACCGTTTACACGTTGATAAATGCTTGATATTGGGATGGTCACTAGGTGGCATTTTAGCAATGGAATTAGCGCTGCGATTACCAGAGCGCGTCAGCGGACTAATTTTGATAGCAACAGCTGCTAGACCGCGCGGTAATCATCCGCCTGTAAGTTGGCAAGATAATGTTTATACTGGAGTTGCCTCTGTTTTGAATTGGATCAAACCAAGTTGGCAGTGGAATATCGAGACTTTTGGCAAGCGATCGCTGTTTCGTTATCTTATCCAACAACACACGCCTACTACATATAGTTATATAGCCAAAGACGCTGTGCCAGCTTTTTTACAAACTTCATCTGCTGCAACTCGCGCTCTTTATACGGCAATCAGAGCAGGCTACAACCGAGTAGCTGATCTCAATCAGATTCACTGTCCCACCTTAGTACTTTTTGGCGATCAAGATTGCCATATTACAGCTGATTGCAGCTTGGAAACAGCCAAAAGCCTCAAAAATTGTCATTGGCAATGTTATGCTAATACCGCCCATCTTTTCCCCTGGGAAATACCCGCGCAAGTACTAAGTGATATTGATCATTGGCTGAGAGCGCATCCACAAGTGGTTAGCCAATATTCTGTGTAAGGCTTATCGACTTGTAGATTTTGAAGATAGCTTTCCCCAGGGTGCAAATGACGTAGATACCCCAGGGAGGCTTTTCGCGGAGCAGGGCTAATGGCAAATAGCTAATAAAATCAGAGAATAGCTATTAAAATTTAGCAATGAGCCTGTGAGTTACATTTGACCGCTAAAGGCAGGCCTTACTTTACGGTCAACTCTTTCCCCCAAGTCTTCGGCAATAGTCAAATTATCCGGTTTGCAGCGCTTAACGTTCACAATGATGCCTTGCGCTCCTTCCTGCTCCAAATCTTCTACATAACCTTTCATGGCAGCTTTTGCGTCCGCAGAATTCAAAAATGGGCCAAAGTAGTAGGTGCAGCGGGGATTTTGTGTGACAACCTCTACCCACCAAGCCAAGCCAAAGCTCTGGAATGCGTTAATCAACAATTCCTTAAAGTCATCCAAAATATTTTTCATGGTTTTCGCTGATTTATAGGGTTTTAAAGGTTTGCTGCTAATTTTCTTTTACATTTCTTTATACTCTGTTACTCTTCTTTTTTCCAGTGAGTTCTTTGTAGTTTATCGAAATGCAGTGTATTTATCCATTTTTTGCGATAAATTTCATACAACGCCATACCTGTTGCGACTGATGCATTTAGGCTAGGTGTCTTACCCTGTAAGGGTATTGATACCAAAACATCACAGTAGCGTTGTGTTAACATACTCAGCCCTTCACCTTCTGAGCCGACTACCAAAACGATAGCACCACTGAAATCTACTGTATGTATCGGTTTGCTCACATCGGCAGCTGTACCGTAAATCCAAAAGCCTGCGGCTTTCAATTCTTCCAAAGCGCGGTGTAGATTCACTACTCTAGCAACAGGAAAATTTTCTAATGCACCAGCTGCTACTTTCATGACTGTAGAGGTGATCCCAGTTGCTCGGCGTTGGGGGATCACTAATCCTTGAGCACCGATCGCTTCGGCTGTGCGAATAATTGCCCCCAAGTTATGGGGATCTGTGATTCCATCCGCAGCAACAATCACTGGATCAGTGACAGATTTTGCCTGTTCAATTAATTCGTGTAAATCAATGTAGTCATAAGGAGCAATTTGTGCTGCTATCCCTTGGTGATTGGCTTGCTCGGTAATTTGATCTAAGCGCTTGGGATCAACTTCGTCCACAATTGCGCCATTTTCCTTCGCTTGTAAAATCAGAGAGTGAAAACGAGAGTCATAACGTAAGCGGGGAGTAATCCAAATCCGATTGAGACGACGCTGACTTTCCAAGGCGCTTAACACCGGATGACGACCGTAAATGAGATCGCTATCTTGGGTTTGCCTTCTGATTGGTTCGCTATCTGGAGCTTGCTTTTTAATCGGCTCTTTACTAGGTATTTGCTTTTTAATTGGCTCTTCAGGGGTACCTTTAAAGGTGCGAAGAGTTTTAGAAACGACTCGTTTGCCCTTCAATTTTAAGGGTTGCCCACGATTCGTTTCACCAGAAGTCTTAATTATTTTTTTTGTTTTATGCGCCATATCTAAAGTCTTGGGTTAAGCGTAGGAGTGGGCATCCCTAATTCACTTATCATCTCAATTTACCGAACCAAAATAAGGTATTTATAACTACTTTTCTAAATGTAGTTTTTGTAGTAGCTCGGTTAAACGTTGATAATTAGTGAGGTATAGGTAGCCAATTAAAGTCTCTAAACTAGTTGCTTGTTGATAAGTTTCGGGATCAACTCTTTTTGGGCGTCCTGTGGCGGCATTTCGACCCCTTCGGACAATTTCTAACTCATTTTGTTGTAAATGCGGCATGAGCGATCGCAAATGCAGCGCCTGCTTTTCCGCTCGAACTTGTGCCACTACTAATTGATGATAGGCCTCACTTCGCTGAGGAGGCAGCAGATAGAACACTCTAACATAAAATTCATAAATAGCGTCTCCCAGATATGCCAAAGCCGCAGGAGAAAGTTGTTGCAGTTGTGCCTGGGGAATTTGTTGAGATATATGCTCTGTGCTTGCCTTCAGTATTTGGCACCAAGATGAATCTGGCTGGGAAGGCTCATCTTGTTCGTGTAATGGCTTTTCCTCCTTTGCTTTCACAAATTAATCATTCCTAGTTGTCTATATTTTGGAAGGCTTTATTTGCTGATTTACTCTTGAGTGCAAACTGTAGTGCAAGTTTGTCAAGCATAAATCCAGGCTACAAAATCAACTCACTAATTTTAGCGTTTCCACCCGGAATTAGCATTTTGTCAACTGCGGGTTGAAAGAAAATTTGGCGAGAAAATGAAAATTTTTGGAAGCTCCTGCCTCAAGAATCATACTCAGGATATGTTTTTCAAAAAGGCGGTTTTTCCTAGCATAGAATGAACTCTAGAGGTGTGAAACAGATAATTTTGATTTTTTATAATTTTTTTGGGATTGTTCTTTACATCAATTTCGACTTCATCCCTATAGATTTTGAAATCTGAACTTCATCCTCAATTCCCGTGGATAAAAATTAAGCTATCCGATGTTTAAATCTGGATAGCTAATTTCAACTCATCGGTCAAGCAATCAAGACTACTTGATGTTTTCTAGAGCCGCTTCAACTGATGGTTGCAGGGAGAGAAACTTCTCTAAGCGAACAAGCTTGACTGTTTGAGTCACACGGGCGTTGGTGACAATTTGCAAAGTACCGTTGGAGTTCTGTGCCTGCTTGGCTAGCTGCACCAGAGCACCCAAGCCAGAACTGTCAACAAAGTCAATTTGTGAGAGATCCAGAATAATGTGCTTTGGTCCCTCATCAACCTTACTTCCGAGTACTTTGCGAAATGTCGGTTCGGAAAAAGCATCTAACAAACCTGTGAGGCGGAATAGCTGACAGTTATCCCGGACTTCACGAGTACCTCTCAGGCTCACGGTTAGATTTAGTGGTTCAGCAATAATTCCCTCCTCATAGTTATGGTGAACGCTCAAGTATAGATGGTTTTTGTGGAAGTTGTCTACATTGGGAACAGGGTACAGGTAACAGGGTACAGGGAAAAATCTATTTCCTAGTACCTAGTCCCTAGTCCCCAATTTCGCACTTTCTCCATTTTTACTTTACTTCAGTCGTTTCTGCTTGACGCGCCGATCGCATTGTTTGGACAAACTCTTCAAACAAATAATCGGCATCGTGGGGGCCTGGAGATGCTTCTGGGTGGTACTGTACTGAGAATACAGGTAAGTTTTTGTGACGTACACCAGCTACCGTGCGATCGTTCAAGTTGAGGTGGCTAATTTCCACAACTTGTTGGGGCAGAGAATCTGGATCAAGTGCAAAACTGTGGTTTTGGCTAGTAATTTCCACTCTTCGCTGTAACCCTGCGGGCTGATTTAAACCACGGTGTCCAAATTTAAGTTTGAATGTTTCTGCTCCCAAGGCATGACCTAAAATCTGATGTCCCATACAAATGCCAAACATTGGTTTTTGAGCTGATAGTAGCGCCTTGGTAGTTTCAATTCCTTCAGTAACAGCTGCTGGATCGCCAGGGCCATTAGAAAGAAAGATGCCATCTGGATTGTATTTGAGAATTTCCTCTGCTGAAGTATCAGCAGGCACGACAATCACCCGACAGTTGTAACTGGCCAAACGCCGCAATATATTACGCTTGATCCCAAAGTCTAATGCTACAACAGTTAATGTTTCCCCTGGATTGGCTGTTGCATCTGGATTAAATTCCCAAACAGAGTCAGTAGGCTCTAACCATTCATAAACCTTTTGTGTAGTCACTTCGCGGACAAGATTTAATCCCTTCATGGTTGGAGCTGCTAGTACTCTTTCTAACAGTTCGGCTTCATCCATAATTTCTGTAGAAATACCACCATTCATAGCCCCAAAGTTACGAATTTTACGCGTCAGGGCGCGGGTATCAATCCCGTAAATGCCTGGGATTTGGTGTTGTTTGAGGTAGTCAGATAAGGATTGTGTAGAACGCCAGTTACTTGGGCGCATACAAATATTGCGGGTGATCGCTCCTCGCACTTGCGGTTGTTGTGATTCCTCATCCTCTTGATTGACGCCTGTGTTCCCCAATTCAGGATAGGTAAAAACTACTATCTGACCACAGTAACTAGGATCGGTCAACACTTCTTGATATCCGGTCATACCAGTGTTAAACACCACTTCTCCAACCACGGTACCCATTGCACCAAAAGACCAACCGCGATAACTAGTTCCATCAGCAAGTACAAAGAGAGCAGGTGTTGCATCAAGCAGGGGCATAAGCAATTCTTATTGTAAAGATAAGCAGCAATTCGTCAATTCTATTTTGTTAATGGACTTCAGGATAGGTAAAGCAAAACTTAAAGAATTATGAGCTAGAGTTTTGGATACTGATTATTGTCATAATTTATGCCGCATTAATTTTAACCTAATTCAACTAAAAATTTTTCATGGGTGCTAGTGCTGCTGTGATATATTAGAGAGTGCGTCACAGGCTGAAAAACCACGCTTAACGTTAAGCGTAGGATACATGAACGGCTAGAAAGTAATAGTGGTAAGAATGTAGGGAAAGTCCTCTGTTCAAAATGCTTAGAAATTTAAATACCGTAAAGTTGAGCATATAATACTGCTCAAAATTGATTAGCGGACAGGGCAACCGAAGCCGTCTTTTCGGCCTCTACCCTACAACGCAGGGTAAACCCCTGGTTAAAGCCAGTGGGCAATGCATTACAAATAATTATGCTTCAGTCTTCTTTATCCCAAGCTGCGCTAATTTTTCTCTCTACGACAATGGTGGTTTTAGCTGTTGCCTGTCGCGAAGACAAACAAACGGTTGTAACGGCTTATAAGCAAGAGTCTAAACCAACGGCATCCACTAGCTTTGAACCTGATACCACAAAACTGGCACCAATTGCAAGCCCAGAACTAGTCAAAACTTCTGATGAAATGGCAGCCAGTATTTTTGGATTGGGGCTAGACAAAGCCGCTAGCGCTCACAGCATCAGCCAATCTGCTCAATCTATAGAAGATTGGAACCTAGTGGCAAGTCAGTATCAGGATGCGATCGCGCTGATGAAGCAAGTGGAACGCCACAGTCCGTACTTTGAGCGCGCTCAAAGCAAAATTCTGGAATACCAGCGGTTGTCCAGATCAGCCAAACAGCAAGCTTCTCCTGTTGCTTTACCAGCACCTGAAGTCAAACCACAGAAGTTAATAGTTGCCGCTCCAAAAACATCTTTCACACCCAAGTCTCCACAACTACCTCCACCAGTAGAAGCAGAACAACAAACGCAGCCTTTGCCAACTGCTTTAGATACTATAAACAATCAACAACAGATATTTGTTACCCCTAATACCAAAAGTAGCGAACCAGTAGTATTTGTTGCTCCAATCAAACGCCGAGTAGGAGGAACACCCATCATTGAGGTTACGTTCAATGGTGAACAACAATTTGAGATGATTGTGGATACAGGAGCAAGTGGCACTGTCATCACCCAACTAATGGCTGCCGCCTTAGGAGTTGTGCCAGTGGGAAGAGCAAAGGCAAACACTGCCAGTGCCAAAGCAGTAGAATTTACAGTTGGCTACGTAGATTCGATTGAAGCAGCTGGCGTCATTGTCAGAAAAGTTGGAGTAGCGATCGCCGGTTCAGAACTAGAAACTGGATTGCTGGGACACGATTTTTTTGGCGACTACGAGATCACAATCAAGCGTGATGTTGTAGAGTTTCGCCCTCCATCCCACTCGCAGCAACTTAATTCTGTAGAAACTGAACTAACTGCTCCAATTTCACCCAAGCAGCGCCGCTTTGAAGAATATCCTTAGCTGCTTGTATACCCTGAGCATGATCCATCAACGGTATTGCGCCACCTACTTGCAATGCCAAAGCAGCATTTAAAGCTACTACATCTTGTTGCTCAACAGTTCCTTTCCCTTGAAGTACTGCCTTGAGAATCTCTGCATTTTCCTGTACATCGCCACCCTTGAGCGCTGCTACAGGAGCAGGGGTTAAGCCCAACTCTTGAGGATTGACTGAAGTTAACTGCACCTCGCCTGCCGATAATACAGCTAAGTCAGTTAAATCACCTAAACCAGCTTCGTCTAATTTTTCTCGTCCGTGTAAAATAATTGCCTTGTGCGTACCCAGTTGCTGCAAGGCTTGAGCAACTGTTAACAATAATTTGGGATCAAAAATGCCAATTATCTGGGCTGTTGGACGTAAAGGATTTACCAAAGGGCCTAGTAAATTAAATACCGTGCGCACTTTAAGAGTTTTTCGCAAAGAGGCAACTGCTTTGAGCGCAGGATGCCAACCAGGGGCAAACAAAAAGGTGATCCCCACCTCGGTGAGTGCGGCTTCTACCTTCTGACTAGAGGAACTCAAATTTACGCCTAAAAATTCCAACACATCTGCGCTACCGACACGACTGGATGCTGAACGGTTGCCATGTTTGGCAACTGGTACACCATAGGCAGCAGCAACAAAGGCAACTGCGGTAGAAATATTAAAAGTTGATGCTCCATCTCCTCCTGTGCCACAGGTATCTATAAGAGGGAGGGGGGAAGAGGGGGAAGAGGGGGAGAGTGGGGGAGTGGAGGAGTGGGAAAATTCTTCTCCTTGTCGACGGACACTTTCCTCAAGGGGGGGAACCCCCGCACGGAAGTGTCCTCCCCTTGTCTCCTTGTCCCCTTGTCCTCTTAAAGACTGGGATTGCAATACTTCTGCCATTCCTGCTAATTCATCAGCAGCCACACCTTTACAATGCAATGCAGCTAAAATTGCCCCCGATAATTCTGGAGCGATCGCTTCATTGAGCCATCCTTGCATCAATTCTGCTGCTTGAGTACGAGACAAGGATTGACCATCTAGTAACTGTTGTAACAGGATTGACCAGCTAAGTGAGGATTCTGGGGCAGAAATTGACGAATAATTCATAAATCTAAGATTGATACTCCCATTTTTGGCATGGGGATACTTGGCGAAAGACGATGTGCGACTGCCTTTGTGTAATTGCGTCTTAAATCATTACACACTGTTTTAGGCTTCTGCTCAAGCTTTGTCTAGATGTTTTGCAAATTTTATTGCCTACTCATGTATCTACTGACATGGATAACAGTAATAATTAACACAATTTTTTAATAATTTATTTAGCAATAGCTGTAGAAAATCGAAAAAATAAAAGATTTTGCAAATTGCCGTGATTTCACTATGGTGTTTTTAAAGTCAAATAAATTACAAGTTTTTACAAAGGCTAATTATCATTAGTTGTTCCAGGAGATTGGCTGCAACAGCAATAGCGGAGAATAAAGAACTACTTTAGTATGCTGACAGATACCGCTTCGATGTTGATTTGGATGGCAGGATGCGACACACTTTGTAACTACTTCAATTCTGTTTGGCTGGAATTTACTGGGCGATCGCACTTGCAAGAAATAGGCAAAGGTTGGGTAGAAGGAGTACATCCAGAAGATAGACAACAGCTTTACGAGCTTTATTTAACTGCCTTAGAAAAGCGTCAAAATTTTCAAAGACAATATCGTCTGCGCCGTGCTGATGGAGAATACCGTTGGATTTTGGATACAGTAGTACACAATTTACAGTAGATGGTAGCTTAATTGGTTATATTGGCTACGCTGTGGATATTACTGATGTCAAATTTCAACTCGCCACAGCATCGGAAAATGAAACTAGTTTTGAGCTGGAACTGGATACAGCCCAGATGGGAGTCTGGAATAGGAATATTAAAACGCTAGAGATGACACACAACCAGGAAGAAGTTGTTGGTGATTTAGCTAAAATAGAAGATTGCGTAGAAGAAGGGGTAAAAAAATAAACGAGGATAACGTGCAACTGCAAGATAAGTTTTTCCAACTGTCGTTGGATATGCTTTGTGTTGCTGGATTCGACGGCTACTTCAAACTACTCAATCCGGCTTGGGAACAAACCTTGGGATGGACAGAGGTAGAGCTAAAAGGCTCACCATTTATTGATTTTGTCCATCCAGACGATCGGGAAATAACTCTTGCCGAAGCTCAAAAACTTGCTCAAGGTATTGAAAACGTTTCTTTTGAAAATCGTTACCGCTGCAAAGATGGTTCCTATAAATGGCTGTTGTGGACATCGAAAACATTGTCTGAACAACAACTAATCTATGCCATAGCCCGTGATATTTCGGAGCGCAAACAGGCACAAGAGTCGCTACAAGCAAGCTATAACCTTTTAAATTCAGTGATTAACAACGCTGCTGATATCATCCTTGTTAAGGATATTCAGGGGCGGTATGTGATGGCTAATTCCGCTTTAGCCCGCTTTTTCCAAAAATCGATTGAGGAAATTATTGGCAAAGATGATAATGAGTTTTTTGAAGCAGAAACAGTGGCTCGAATCAGAGAAATAGATTTGAGAGTAATCGCTACAGGAGTTGCCGAAACGTTCGAGGAATTGGTACCCCAAAATGGAATAAATTACACTTACCTGACAACTAAAAATCCTTGGCGAGATACTCAAGGTAATATTATTGGTTTAATTGCCATCACTCGTGACATTAGCGATCGCAAACGTAGTGAAGAATCTCTACAAGCCCTAGTAGCAGGCACCGCCTCAGTTACGGGCGAAGATTTTTTCCCTGCTCTGGTGCGCCATTTAGCCAATGCTTTGGGAGTCGGCTATGCCTTAGTTGCCGAAAAATTAGATCAAAATCCAGACAAGGTAGTATCTTTGGCGTTCTGGGAAATAGATCGGCTAGGAGAAAACTTTGAGTATGAGTTAGCCAATACACCTTGCGAACTTGTTTACAAAAACGGAGTGCGTTGCTTTGCCCATAGTTTACAGCAATTGTTTCCTCAAATCCAAAATGCAGTGGCTATGAAGCTAGAAAGTTACTTAGGAATGCCGATTTCAGATACATCTAGCAATGTGATTGGCCACTTGTGTGTATTTGATACAAAACCGATATTACAACAAGAATATGCTCAAGCAATTTTAAAAATCTTTGCTGCACGAGCAACAGCGGAACTACAACGCCAGCGTATGGAATTTGCACTGCGACAATCGGAGAGAAAGTTTAGAGAACTAGCCTCTAAAGAATCACTACTGAATTGTCTTGCCAGCCAAATTCGCGCTTCGTTGGATATTAAAAATATTCTGGAAACAGTCGTTACCGAAATCCGCAACTTATTGCTAGTTGATTTATGCATTTTCACTTGGTATCGTTCTGAGGCGCAACCTCCCCACTGGGAGACTGTTCAAGAAGCTAGAAACCCTGCTGTACCAAGTTTACTGGGTTTACGATCAAATACTGAAGAAATAGGGCCGATCGCCCAAAAAGTTTTCTATAAAGAAATTATTAGGCTAGATGATATTCAAGATACACCCGAACCTAAATCAAAACAGTTTTTCCTCGGTTTGGGGATAACAGCCATACTAGTACTGCCAATTCATACTCAATCCGGTGAGATAGGAGCTTTATCTTGCAATTACTTTAGTGGCTCTCGGTATTGGTTGGATAGTGAGGTGGAGTTGTTACTAGCGGTTGCGGATCAAGTTGCCATAGCTATCGATCAAGCAGAACTCTACAAACAAAGTAATACTGCTGCTCAAACTGCTCAAGAAAAAGCGCAGCAGCTAGAAGAGACTTTAAGTGAACTGCAAGCAACCCAAACGCAACTGATTCAAACTGAAAAAATGTCGAGCTTAGGACAGCTGGTTGCTGGTATTGCTCACGAAATTAACAACCCAGTTAACTTTATTCACGGAAATATCAACCACGCGAGTGAATATACACAAGATTTACTGCATCTAGTGGAACTTTACCAGCAGCACTATCCCAATCCAGCAGCAGAAATTCAAGAGGAAATTGAGGTGATCGATTTAGAGTTTCTCAGTCAAGATTTGCCCAAAATTCTTACTTCAATGAAAATTGGCACCGATCGCATTCGTCAGATTGTTCTGTCTTTACGCAATTTCTCTCGTTTGGATGAAGCCGATATGAAAGAGGTTGATATTCACGAAGGAATTAATAATACTTTATTGCTACTACAAAATCGTCTCAAAGCTAGACCAGAACATCCAGAAATTCAGGTAATTAAAGAATATGGTAATCTCCCACCTGTAGAGTGCTACGTTGGACAACTCAATCAGGTATTTATGAATTTATTAGCTAATGCGATCGATGCTTTAGAAGAGGGACTAGGGGAGCCAGCGCCTTGCGGAGGTTCCCTCCGTTGTGGCGACTGGCGTACTGGGGACTGGGGACTAGGAAGAACTTTTCCCGATACCCAATCACCAGTACCCAATCCCCAATCCCCGCCTCCACTGATTCACATTCGGACTGAACTTCAAGGAAATCTTGTCTTAATCCGTATAGCTGATAATGGCCCTGGAATGAAAGAAGAAGTACGACAAAAGTTGTTCGATCCCTTCTTCACCACAAAGCCCGTAGGTAAAGGTACAGGGATGGGGCTATCAATTAGTTACAAAATTATCGTTGAAAAGCATCAAGGTCAGCTTCAGTGTATTTCAGCACTAGGTAAAGGAGCAATGTTTGTGATTGCAATTCCCCTACAACAATCTAAACCCTAATTATTATACTTAGCTATAAAGTAATTACTGCAACATATCCTTACAAAATTATGATGAGAGATATATATCGTGATGATAGGTAAAATTTTGACGTATATCGACCCAATATTGCGACAACGTGTGAAAATTTTGTACTTTACTTTAGATTATGCAATATAAATACAAATTCTTATAACATTAATTTGAACTCCTAAACTTGGTCATTTATACAGTCATACAGGTATTAATTGTTTTTTATTCTTGTAAATAAAAGAATAAGTTATCGAATTAACTTAAGTAAATTTAACCAAACCTTAGTCACAAATTATCTGATTAGCTGCTAACCTATTAATAATTCACTTTTTGCTGCAACATTTGAACCCTCTAAAACCTTTTTCATGTGTTTTGGAGGGATTCTTTATTTTAAAGATGAAAGTGTACAGACCACTTCAAATACGAAGCCTTTATACTTAACTTTGGTAAGCTAACTAGCGTCTATGGATTGTGATGCAAGAGTGTTTCCAAAGAAAATCTGCTCTGTTATAGATACTGCCAAATCATACTTGCTCAACCAAGTTGTAGCTAAAGCCAACGAGATCGATACTAACCCAGATATTTTAATGGGTGCGTTGCGCGGTCTGGGAGAATTGGGTTTACTAGCATTGCGCGTTCCACGTCATTGGGGTGGAAAAGAAGTTAGCGAAGCAACTTTTGGTGAATTTCAAGAACTGATAGCGCGGTATTCTGGTGCATTAGCTTTCCTACAAACTCAACACCAAAGCGCTGCTAGTATGCTTGTTGCCAGCAGTAATTCCTCTGTTCGAGAAACATATTTACCTCGGATGGGGAATGGTGAAGTTTTAGTGGGCGTAGGCTTTTCTCAACTGCGACGTGAAGGTGAACCGCTAACTATTGCGGTACCAGTACCAGGAGGATATCAACTAGACGGAATTGTACCTTGGGTAACTGGATGGCGTATCTTTCAGGATTTTATTATCGCTGCCACATTACCGGATGATTGTGCTGTTTTTGGAGTTGTGCCTTTTCAAGAAACCGAACAAGAATCGGGAGGTAGAATAACATTTACCCCCCCAGCCCAACTGGCAGCAATGACATCAACTAATACTGTCACTGCAACCCTAACTCGCTACTTCTTACCTCAAGAACTTGTAGTTGCTATTAAACCTGTTGGCTGGATTCATGAAAACGACAAAAACAATGTCCTCCGCGCTACCTTTCTAGCCACAGGTTGCGCTCTTGCTGGTCTAGATATTATTGAGTCTACCGCACAGACTAAATCCTTGAGAGCGATCGCCAAGTCTTTTGCATCTCTTCAGCAAGAACTAAGTAACTGTCGCACCGCCATTCATCAAGCACAACAAAATCCTGGTTTAGAACTGGAAAAAAAATTACAACTGCGAGCTTGGGCAATTGATTTGGCGACACGCATAGCTCATGCAGCTGTTACTGTTTCCAGTGGTGCTGCTAATTATTTACATCACCCAGCACAACGTGTATATCGTGAGGCGTTGGTGTTTACTGTCACAGGACAAACTAGTGCTGTGATGGAAGCGACGCTAGAGAGGTTAACGCGCAGATGGGGAGAGGAAGAGGATGCGGTGACGCGGGGAGGTGGAGACGCCGAGAATTTTATTGCTGCGTCCAAAAGTATTACTTACTCGCAAATCATTCACCTCAGCCATGTCATTGACTCTGATATACCCCAGTGGCAAGGAGATCCGAGCGTAGAGTTTGAGACTGTAGCAGAATTAGACAAAGATGGTTATTACCTCCGGCGTTTTTCTTTGGGGGAACATAGTGCTACCCATATCAACGCTCCTAAAAGTTTTCACAAGTTTGGTTTAGGCATTGATCAATACCCTGCCAAATCCCTTGTTGTACCTGCGGTGGTAATTAATATTAAACAACAAGTAACAGTCAATCCAGATTATACGCTGGCGATCGCAGATATTTTGGCATGGGAGAAACAGCATGGAGAAATTCCACCTGATAGCGTTGTCTTACTATATACAGGATGGCAAGAAAAATGGAGCGATCGCATTGCTTTCATGAACCAGGATACTCAAGGAAATATGCATTTTCCTGGTTTTGGTAAGGATGCAATTCAATTTCTTATCAATGAACGTCAAATAGTTGGAGTTGGAATTGATACTCATGGTGTGGACTCAGGGCAAGATACAACTTTCGCTACCAACACTCTGGTATTAGAGAAACTACGTATTGTCCTAGAAAACCTCACTAATTTGGATCAATTGCCACCGAAAGGGGCTACCCTCGTAATTGGGATTTTAAGATTACGAGATGGTTCTGGTTCTCCCGTTGGGGTAATAGCCTTAAGCTAACTTTTTAAGTAGGTGTACATAAATCAAATGTAAAATGCTTATCCCCAGAAACTAGATAGGATAAGCTTTTTTCCTTCTGCCTACCTACGCTCTTGCGCGCAGCGACTTCTGCAAGTAGCCACTACCAACGGATACGCCGTACCTACCCTACCCTGCGGGAACCCCTTTCGGGGAACGGGAACAGCTTCGCTGAACGGAAGCCGCTAGCTAACGCAACGCCTGACGGCGAACGCGTCTACCGCGTCTACGTGTCTACTGCCATCTGCCTCCTGCCTTTTAGAAAACCAGCCACAATTGCTACAATTTAGTACAAAAGTTCCAGCCTATCAGTCGGAGTGCTGAATATTTATGACTACTCCGCTCATTTGCAACAACTATATCAACGGTCAATGGCAAGGTGCTGCATCTTCAGCTACTCTAGAAAGCCGCAACCCTGCGAACAAGCATGAAGTAGTTGCTACCTTCCCGCGTTCTACAACAGATAACGTCAATGCAGCAGTAATCGCTGCTCGCCAAGCTTATCGTAATTGGCGACTTGTCCCCGCTCCAGCTAGAGCAGAATACGTTTTTAGAGTTGGGGAACTACTAAGTAAATATAAAGAAGAATTAGCACAATTAATTAGTCGGGAAATGGGTAAGCCCCTTGTGGAAGCACGGGGAGATGTGCAAGAAGGTATTGATTGCGCTTTTTATAGTGCGGGTGAAGGACGGCGGTTGTTTGGGCAAACTGTACCCTCAGAAATGCCCAATAAATTCGCCATGACGGTACGGATGCCCATCGGTGTTTGCGCCCTGATCACTCCTTGGAATTTCCCGATCGCGATCCCATGTTGGAAAGCGATGCCAGCTTTAGTGTGCGGCAACACCGTCATTCTCAAACCAGCGGAAGATACTTCTGCTTGTGCCACTAAACTGATCGAGATTTTTGCTGAAGCTGGTTTGCCACCAGGAGTTGTTAACTTGGTGCATGGAGTAGGTGAAGAAGTAGGAAAAGCCTTAGTTGAACATCCCGATGTGGATTTGGTATCGTTTACAGGTTCTTCTGAAACTGGTGCAGAAGTCGGTGCTACCTGCGGGCGCACTCATAAGCGCGTGTGTTTGGAAATGGGTGGGAAAAATGCTCAAATAGTCATGGAAGACGCAGACTTGCAACTTGCCCTTGATGGTGCAGTTTGGGGAGCATTCGGTACTGCCGGGCAACGATGCACCGCTACAAGTCGCTTGATTCTGCATCGGGATATCAAGGAAAAATTTACCACCATGCTCAAAGAACGTGCCAGTAAGATTCGCTTGGGCGCTGGCACCGATCCTAATACCGAAGTTGGGCCGATAATTAATGAAAGGCAACTGCAACGAGTAAATAAGTATCTAGATATTGCCCGTGAGGAAGGAGCAACAGTATTAATTGGTGGAGAAATTGCTCGCAAGGGAGAATTACAACACGGTTACTTCTTTGAGCCGACAATTCTCGACAACGTTACGCCCCAAATGCGAGTTGCCCGTGAAGAAATATTTGGGCCAGTGGTAGCTTTGATAGAGATTAGTAATTTTGAAGAAGCGATCGCTATCTTAAATGATTCAAACTACGGTCTTTCCTCTTCAATTTACACCCGCGATATCAACCGTGCTTTTGCTGCCATGCGCGATATTGAAGCCGGAATTACTTATATAAATGGCCCTACTATTGGAGCAGAGGTACACTTACCCTTTGGCGGTGTGAAGCATACTGGTAACGGACATCGCGAAGCAGGCACCACCGCTTTGGATATTTTTACGGAATGGAAAACTGTATACGTAGACTTTTCCGGCAGCCTACAACGTGCTCAAATTGACAATCGGGAATAGTTAGACAACTCTAAAAGGGAATAGGGAACAGGGGTTTTGGGATAGAGATTTAAACTTACAGAGCGCATTTTAAGTTTTACATTTAGGACTTACCCAAAATTTCTCTCAAAGCCTCTTTCCCCGTGTCCCCTGCGCTCTCTGTGGTTTATTCTTCCATAACTCAACTCGTACGTAAGTTCTTTTGCAAGCTACCCATTACTATAATCACGAGCCAAAATAGAATCAAATACTACTGCAAACGCTTGTAAATCAGCGTTAATTTTGAGTAGCAATTATTTCAAAATTCTAAAAAACAATGTTAAGTATTTCTCTAAATAAAAATTTACCACGATCGCCTCGTTTGGTAACTTCTTTACCTGGCCCCCGTGCAAGGGATCTTGTGGAACGCGATCGCGCTGTAACTTCTCCTTCCTACACCCGCGATTATCCTTTGGTTGTGGCTCGTGGTGAAGGTTGTATGGTGGAAGATGTGGATGGCAACATCTTTTTAGATATGACGGCGGGAATTGCCGTCACTGCCACAGGACACGCTCACCCGGAAGTTGTGCAAGCTATTCAAGAGCAAGCTGCGAAGCTGTTGCATATGTCGGGTACTGATTTTTACTACGAGCCGATGGTGAAATTAGCAGAAAATTTAGCTAATCGTGCTCCTTTCCCCAATAATGCGAGAGTATTTTTTACCAATTCCGGTGCGGAATCTAATGAAGGTGCAATTAAACTAGCAAGATATTACACCGGACGTTCTCTGATTGTTGCCTTTTTAGGAGGATTCCACGGACGCACCTACGGGGCAATGTCTTTAACTGGTTCTAAATCAGTACAAAGAGCAGGATTTGGCCCTCTTGTTCCAGGAGTAACGCATATTCCCTACGGTACTCACGCTAGTTTAGATTATCTAGAAAAATATCTATTTCCGGCAATGTTACCACCCCATGAAGTCGCAGCAATTATTGTTGAACCAATTCAAGGTGAAGGCGGCTACCTTGTGCCGGAGGATGGATTTTTACAGCGCATTCGCCAAATATGCGATCGCTATGGCATTCTCATGGTAGTCGATGAAGTACAATCGGGGATGGGGCGCACCGGACGCTTGTTTGCAATTGAGCATTGGGGTGTGATGCCCGATATTATTACTACAGCCAAAGGTATTGCCAGTGGATTGCCTTTAGGAGCAATTATTTCTCGCTCGGAAATTATGACTTGGCCTCCAGGTTCCCATGCTACTACCTTCGGTGGTAATCCCGTTGCCTGTGCTGCTGCTCTTACTACCCTACAACTTCTAGAAACGGGCTTGATGGCAAATGCCTCTCACATGGGAGAACTATTGCAAACTGGCTTGACTCAGTTGCATGAGTCGTTTCCCAGAATTTCGCTGCCACGGGGTAAAGGTTTGATGGTAGCAGTAGATTTGCTGGATGAGGAAGGTAATTTAGATTCCAAATTGCGCGATCGCATTATCCAAGCAGCTTTTTTACACGGTTTATTGTTGTTAGGTTGCGGCAAGGCTGCGATCCGCTTCTGCCCTCCTTTGGTTATCGATAGCGACCAAATTCAGATAACTCTAAGTATTTTCAGGGAGATATTAAGTAGTTTAGAGTGAAAATTTACAACTTGACTAGTCATTCTAAAATTGGAGCAAGCCAACACCCTTAAGAGTGCGGCTACACGGACAAAGCCAGCCTATGCAGCCTATAACTCGTAGGCTGATCTAAATCGTATTGACAGCGATCGCAACTCAATCTGGGTTCGGGCAATATACTTAAAATCTTCACTAAAAGATATTTTGCCCGATGGTAGCAAACACTGAATAAATTCAAGTTTGATGTACATTTTCTATAAAGAATAAGTAAAAATACGGCTTTTTTACCTTTAGTTAACCTAAATTAAATTTTTTCTTAATATTTAATCGGTATTTTTCAAAAGTAACTGTAATCGCTACTCGATGTAATTCCAGCTAATAAATTCCCCAAAGTGCTGAGTGGGTTGTTTTTTCATGCTCTCAATTTGGGGTTAGGGATAAATCGTATCTAAATCTAATTGGCATTTCTCAGCCAAGCGTTCAATTATTTCCGAAAATCATGACCATTAACATCAAAAAGCTTATCGGTTTAGTTGCTCTATCTGCTGCTTTATTGGTAGCACTGGCAACTCCAGTCAATGCAGTTTTGCTCCAACCTATTGGTACTTACAGCACAGGTTTATTTGATGCTGGGGCTGCGGAAATTCCTACCTACGATCCAAAGACTCAACGTTTATTTGTAGCCAATGGTGCTAGTAACACTATTGATATCATCAGTATCAAAGAGCCTACTAATCCTTCTTTGGTATCAGCAATTGATATTTCTCGCTTTGGTAGTAGTGTTAATAGTGTCGCTTTTAATAACGGTATACTGGCAGCAGCAATCGATGCGGATAATCCACAAGATCCAGGCAAGGTGGTATTTTTTGATGCTAATGGGGAAGTTCTTCAATCTGTGACAGTGGGAGCAATACCAGATATGCTGACTTTTACACCGGATGGCACCCGTGTATTAGTGGCAAATGAAGGTGAACCAAGTCAGAGTTATGACGTTGATCCTGAAGGTTCAGTTAGTATTATCAATTTGTTTGGTTCGAGTCCTGGTAAAAAACCTGCTGCTGTAGTGCAAGGGCAAATTCTCAATCCTGATCCCAACATTGCACGGCGTTTCAATCCTAGTGTAGCAAATGTTAGCTTTACTAAGTTTAATAGCCAGATTGATAAACTACGTGCTGCTGGGGTACGAATTTTTGGGCCAAACGCCACGGTAGCACAAGATTTGGAGCCAGAGTATATCACTGTTGCTGATAATAGTAACAAAGCCTGGGTAGTCTTGCAGGAGAATAACGCGATCGCAGTTCTCGATTTAATTAATAATGAATTTACCGACATTATCCCTTTGGGCTTTCAAGATCATAGGTTAGGAGAAAATGCCCTCGATGTTAGCGATCGCGATAGCGTCATTAACATTGCCAACTGGCCTATCTTGGGTATGTACCAACCCGATGGTATTGCATCCTATAAAGTTAGGGGTAAAACCTACATTGTCACCGCTAACGAAGGTGATGCTCGTGATTACGATGCTTTTAGTGAAGAGGTGCGAGCTGGTAATAATAGATATCAGCTAGACTCCAATGTTTTTCCCAATGCTACCGAACTCAAGCGTCCAGAAAATTTGGGTCGGTTGACTGTTACTAACACTCTAGGTGATGTGAATGGGGATGGGCGATTTGAGCAGATATATTCGTTCGGATCTCGCTCCTTCTCGATTTGGGAATGGGATGAAGCTAACAACAAACTTAGCCGAGTTTACGACAGTGGCAGTGAATTTGAACACATCACAGCCCAAAGATTCCCTAACTTCTTCAACTCTAACCACGTGGAGAACAGTTTCGATACCCGCAGTGATGACAAAGGGCCAGAACCAGAAGATGTGAAGATTGCTAGAATTAATGGTCGCTTCTATGCATTTATCGGATTGGAACGTATCAGTGGTGTAATGATTTATGATGTTTCCGATCCCCACAAATCCTTTTTTGTCAACTACTTCAACAATCGTAACTTTAATGTGCCAACAAACTTCGGCGATCAAACTAACCCAGCTGTGGGAGATCTAGGTGCAGAAGGTTTGCTGTTCATCCCCGCTACAGATAGCCCTAATCGCCAGCCATTACTGGTTGTGGCTAATGAGGTAAGCGGAACAACAACTCTATTTTCCATTGATATTCCCAGAGAGAGAAGATCCTTTAACCAGCCTGGATTGATTTTTGGCATCATGGCCTTTGGTTCCATAGGTATCTGGAAATTCAAATGGCAACGCTAGATTTGGAATGGGGCATCTTACCTAAGCCTATTGCAAATATCTAGAACTATCCCTTTCAAGATGTGGCGTTGCATAATCAAGTGATGAATAAACTTTATCTACTGTGCAACGTTCACACTGTTCCTAATTCAATTAGAGAAAAGTATGGTGGGAAATTGTATTGCCATCTTGTCCTTCCTCAGTGCAGAATTTGTGATTGAAATTCCTATGAAACAGAAATTCTGCGCTAGTGTTGATACATGAATTAGGGTGTCCCTATGAAGCGTCTACTTGCCCATCACCTTTGGGAATTGCTTTGGCAAGAATATAGCACCAGGGTAAGTTATGCTCAAACCTACGCAAAGATGATAACCAATGCTGGTGGAACTATCGCTAATGATCATATCGCCTTTCGGTCTTTGCGCTTAACGGTGGATAGTTCACATGGTAAGGTGAACCTGGGAATAGACTATCTAGCTCAACTTGCCGAAGCTCTAGGTTATGAAGCAGCAGGAGAGTATACTTTTCCAGACAGCCATCTTTACGCTCGTCATTATCGCCATCCTCAACAAGAAGAATTTGATTTGCCCAAGTTGTTTATCAGCGAGTTGATTGTGGATGAACTGCCAGAGAAGACTGCACAACTCATTCAGAAAACAGTGTCGGGCGTAAATCTATTTAGCTTTTCAGCCATATTTGATACATACGGTCATGATCGCGATCGCCTTGCCAAAGAACTGCAAAAAGTTTTTACCTATCATTGGCAACCTCCCCATCGCTCTGTGATAGAAGAAGTTAGTAAAGTCACTCAGTATGGTGCTTGGGTGCTGCTGCACGGTTATGCAGTCAATCACTTTACAGGCTATGTTAATCGGCAAAACACTCCAGAGTATCCAGATATCGATACTACAGCTCGTGGTTTAGCTAATTTGGGTGTACCGATGAAAGCCGAAATTGAGGGTGATGTTGCTTGTGGTTTGCGGCAAACGGCAACGCAAGCAGTGACTGAATACGTGACAGTCTTAGATGATATTACGGATACGGAAATTCAAATTCCCTGGACTTACGCCTATTACGAAATCGCCCAACGTTATATGGTGGAAGTAGAGCCTGGTGAGTCAGTTCTGTTTGATGGTTTTTTGGGAAAGAATGCCCAGCAGTTGTTTGAAATGACTCGTGTAAACAGGTAAGGATTGGTTGAATGTCGCTGCCGTCGCGTCTCTACATAGACTTCTTACTTAATTACAACCACAGATGGACACTGATAAAATCTGTGTTTATCGGTGTCCATCTGTGGTCGATTTATTTAAACTAGAACGTGCGAAGTTACGAAATATTAAACCGCAGAGGACACAGAGAACACGGAGTCACGAGGTTTTTGGAGGGATTGTACGTCAATCCTATATACTAATTTGACCAGATGGCATTAGCTGACAGAGGGCTTGATTCATTACCTGCATTCCCTCATGAGTGCTATCTTCCATCAACTGGAAAGCTTTTCAAAACAGTTGATACGACAGCGCAAAAATCCAGGATAAAAAATAGCTGTATCTAATTCTTTAGTTTCTATAAATTGCTGACGCTGCAATGGGGTGAGAATCTCTGACAAGTAGGCTTCAAAGATTTGCGGCGTAACTACCATCTGCCCCCCAATCCGAAATCGGGGTACTTCACCAACGCGAATGTGAACAGAGATTTTACGGGCATGGGCATCACGCATCATCTGCTGAATAGAAGGAAATGGTATCGGGGTTTGTCCTATTTTCCCTAAAAGAAAGTGATTTGGTGGTGGTAGTGGCACCGAAAGTTTTGAAGTCCCAACTTGGGACACGATCTGGTCTTCCATTTCTGTTCCCTCTGGCAATATAAATCACATATAAATTTTCACTAACGGTTTGCATTAAGTTTAAAAATAACAATTTAAACCGTGTAGTTACTTAGATTCTAAATCTTCTCCGTTAATCTACTCATTTTTGAGATTGACTTCATAAAATCTTCAGAAAAACCTTTATTTGTATGAGTTTTAAGCGTAATTGAGTTAGTCTTAAAAGTAAATATTTAGCTATTATTGATTGTTTCGATTTTTGAATACAAGTATTATTTTCAACTCACCATCGTCTGCTTAATTGTGTATAAACTATGAAAATTATTAAACCTATTACTACCTGGTTAGAGATTTGTGCTAGCACCCCTGCATATGGTGGTTGGATATTAGTGGGAATTGCTATTTGTTTTTTTGGAGCTGGCATCAATACAATGGCTGGTTGGCTTTACGTTATTAGTGGCGTCAGTTTTGCTTTGTTGGGTGTAGCAGCTGTTTTACCACCGCGATCGCTCGTGGGTTTAGTTGTCAAACGGCATCCGATTGAGCCAATCACAGCCGGAGACAGTTTGACGGTTGAATTAGAAATCATTAATTCCAAAAAGCAGCCTGTGAGCTTAATCCAAGTTACAGATGTGCTCCCTTTCGTTTTAGGGAAACCACAACAGCAAGCAATAGAAACAATTCCTGCCCAAAAAAGCTACCGTTGGATCTACTATCAACCCACTGTGCGCCGGGGAGTTTATCGCTGGCATACAGTCGATTTGGGCAGTGGTGCGCCTTTGGGATTATTTTGGTGTCGCCGCCAGCGTGATTGTGCAGCCACTGCGATTGTGTATCCTACGGTGCTACCCCTCACAAATTGTCCCCTCATCGATGAAATTGGGCAAGAAGACAGCCTCAAAGGCGATCCCTGCGGTAAACCATTGCAGACAGCAAACGAAGGACTTGTGCGATCGCTACGTCCATATCGGATCGGCGATCCCATGCGTCTAATTCACTGGCGTACCAGCGCTCGCTATGGAGAGTTACGATTGCGAGAGTTAGAAATGATGACTGCCGGGCAAGACACGATTATTGCCCTTGACAGCTCTGCCAACTGGGAAGAAGACAATTTTGAGCAAGCAGTAATTGCCGCAGCCTCACTGTATTTTTATGCACGGCGACAGCAAATACAAGTACAACTGTGGACAGCATCTACAGGTTCAATTAAAGGCCATCGTGTGGTTTTGGAAGCCTTAGCAAAAACTAATTCAGGTGAAGATGCCATCAATGAATGCCCTAAAAGTAACCCCGTAATTTGGCTCACCCCAAATCCCTTAACTCTCTGTTTGCTTTCTAGAGGTAGTCGTTGGGTATTGTGGCAAAATTTGACAGCCACACCAGAAAAAGTAGTAATAAATAGAGATAATCCTGGGATTGTGCTGCAAGCAGATCAACCACTGCAACTCCAGCTGCAAAAGCCATACTAGAGTTCATAGCTAGTGCAAATTCAATGAATTCATAATTTCAATGTCAGGCGATCGCAACCATTTAACGTAATCTCTGTTTTGTTTTGCTCCCAGTACGCTTAGGATCTAGGCGAAAATGGAAATTCAGGTAACTTTAGAGGGGTAAAAAGACGGGGAATTCTCCCTAGTTATAGCTCTGTTATGCTGCGGTACAATGCAAAGAAATGTGTAAATTATGAGTAGCCGATCCTATGATTTCACCAGAGGTAAACACAACATCCAGCGATAAAAATTTAGAAGCAATGCGGCATTTTTCTGAACAATATGCCAAGCGCACTGGAACCTACTTCTGTTCTGAACCTTCTGTTACCGCAGTAGTAATTGAAGGACTTGCCAAGCATAAAGACGAACTCGGATCTCCTTTATGCCCCTGCCGTCACTACGAAGATAAAGAAGCTGAGGTAAACGCTGCTTATTGGAACTGTCCCTGTGTACCAATGCGGGAGCGCAAAGAGTGCCACTGTATGCTATTTTTAACTCCAGATAATGAGTTTGCTGGTGACAAGCAAGAAATTTCTCTAGAAACCATTAAACAAGTGCGAGACAGCATGGCGTAAGCAACGCAAGGCTGTAAGCTTTTGGCTTCAGCCCTACATAGAGAACTTAACATTATCTAGAATTAACATCTGCATTGCCAATGCCAGCCACAGTCACCTCACAAGGATTTTTATGAACGAAGATCTGCCCCAGCAATTTTGGCAAGGTATAGATCAGTTTAATGCTGGGCAGTTCTATGCTTGTCATGATACCTTAGAGGCTCTGTGGATAGAAGCAACAGAGCCAGAGAAAACTTTTTATCAAGGAATTTTGCAAATTGCTGTGGCACTGTATCATCTGGGTAACCATAACTTCAGAGGTGCAGCGATTTTGTTGGGAGAAGGTAGCAATCGCTTGCGACGTTATCCATCAGTTTACGGTGGCATTGATGTAGATGAATTATTACATCAAAGTACTGACTTATTGAAAACATTACAACAAACCCAGCTAGAAAAGGTTGCCTTGGCGAAGTTGAGTGAAGAACAAGTCTTAACACTGCCCAAGATTCAGCAAGTTGGGGATAAGGGATAGGGAACTTTTAACAGGGAACAATATAGAGAATATGTAATGAATTTTATTTAAGTACTTACCTTCTGCTCTTTGACTTGAAAGAGGGGTGTAAGGGTGTAAGGGTGTGGGGGAGCCACTGCGGTGGTGAGCCAGCGCTGCGGAGAGAAGTCGGAGCGGCGGCTTCCGCCGATCTGAACTTCGGGGAGGGTTTCCCTCCATAGGCGACTGGCGTAGACGCCGAAGGCGTCTACTGTAAGTAAGGGTTTCCCGGCATAAAGCATGTGGCGTTGTAGGGAAAATACCTTTTTCATACCTGGTAGTGAAACTTGTTTTATAAGGACTGCCCCCTGCCATCTGCCTTTTACTTAACTATCGGGAAAACTCATTAATAACTTTGAATCCTTGTTAGGATAGAAATCCTTATACCAATTCTTTCAAATAACAGCTAAAACTTTTCTCATTAAACTAGGAAGGGTTTTCACTCGGTTTTAACTAAATATCTTGCTTTCGATTCAGAGAGCTAAATTGCTCTAGTGTCTCGTTACCAGGTTGAACCTGGTAAGGGGTGTACCCATTCCCCAATCCTGTTGAGAAGTAATACCAAATTGGCGAGCGGGAGTCTTGTTTCAAAATTTTGGAATAGGCTGTTAATCGAGGATTTTAATCCAAAATCTAAAATCCAAAATTGATATGAAACCTCCAGTTGAGTCAAACGTCAATGATTTTCGTGAGTAGCTATCCTGAAAATGTCCAGCCTATGGATTTAATATCTGGATCGGGTACTTAAGATCATTAGAATACAAACTGAAATCTTAAATCCAAAATTGCTATGAAGCCTTTTTATCCATTATTTCCATCTCCGCTGCGTCGCTTTGGATTAGCCTTGATGCTACCATTTGCACTTGCAGGGGCGATCGCACTTCCCAGTCAACTGCAAACTGCTACCGCACAAACATCAGGACAAACCTCAGGAGAAAATCGCCCTTTAACTATTCGTTCTGACGTGCAAGAGTACGATGCTAAAACTCAAGTAGTAACAGCTCGCGGTAATGTCCAACTTTTATATCCGGCTCGTCAAATTCAGGCAACTTCTGCTCAAGCTCAATACTTTAGTAAAGAACGCCGCATAGTTTTAAGTGGTAATGTTTATATTTTGCAACAAGGTGGCAATAGCATTCGAGGTGAGACTGTCACATATCTAATTGATGAAGGGCGTTTTGTTGCTCAACCTAGAACCGGTCGTCAAGTAGAATCCACTTACGTTGTTAATGACAATGATTTAAATCAAGCTACTTCACCAGCCCCGTCTACAGGAAATTTTAGGCGTTCTAATTAAGACTGACACTGATGTATCATGACTAGTGCTCCCTATTAGTTATTAGTTAATGGTTAAGAGTTCATAGAAATTGTTTACGAACAATCAATCAACGAACTAACAACTGACAATAATGCACTGAGTACATATGAAAAAGGGTGCAGAGAGTGAAAATAGTCTTAGAGAATATTCATAAAACTTATGGTAAGCGAACGGTTGTCAATCGCGTTAATCTTTCTGTTGCTCAAGGTGAAGTCGTTGGCTTACTAGGGCCAAATGGTGCTGGTAAAACGACTACCTTTTATATAGCTACAGGTTTAGAAAAACCGGAGCGAGGAACCGTATGGTTAGATCATCAGGATATTACTAATTTGCCGATGCATAAAAGAGCACGGTTAGGCATTGGTTATTTGGCACAGGAAGCAAGTGTTTTTCGCCAGTTATCAGTGCAGGATAATATCTTATTAGTGCTAGAGCAAACCAATGTACCCCGTTGGGAATGGCCGCGACGACTAGACACATTATTGCGAGAGTTTCGTTTAGAAAGGTTGGCTAGAAGTAAAGGAATTCAACTATCTGGAGGTGAGCGACGCCGAACTGAATTAGCAAGAGCCTTAGCCGCCGGTAGAGAAGGGCCAAAATTTTTGCTTTTGGACGAACCATTTGCGGGAGTTGATCCGATCGCAGTTTCAGAAATTCAACATTTGATTGAACGATTGCGCGATCGCGACATGGGGATTTTAATTACAGATCACAATGTGCGTGAAACTCTAGCGATTACAGATCGGGCTTACATCATGCGCGAAGGACAAATTCTTGCTTCTGGCAATGCCAAAGAACTTTACAATAACCATCTCGTACGCCAATACTACTTGGGTGATAATTTCCAGATTTAGTCATAAGTTACTCGTCCTTAGCTAATAACTTAATGACTAGTGAGCAATGACTCATAACTATTAACTAATGGTTAAATACAAATCTTTCTATCGCATTAATTCGCTGCTACCATTCACCATCATGGATCGCTACCTAGCTAGCGAATTATTGCCACCATTTTTGTTTGGTGTCGGGGCTTTTTCTTCCATTGGCGTCACAATTGACGCTGTTTTTGAATTGGTTAGGAAAATCGTAGAATCAGGGCTACCAATAAGTATTGCCTTAAAAGTTTTTTTATTGAAATTTCCAAATTTTATTGTTTTGGCTTTCCCGATGGCTACGCTCTTGGCTACATTGATGACTTACAGTCGTCTATCTAGCGAGAGTGAATTGATTGCTTTACGTGGTTGTGGAGTCAGCGTTTATCGCATGGTGCTGACTGCTGTTTTTATGAGCTTTTTGGTAACAGGAATGACATTTGTTTTTAACGAACAAATTGCACCAATAGCCAATTATCAAGCATCTCTGACACTAGATCAAGCCCTAAAGTCAGAAAAGCCGATGTTCAAGCAGGAAAACATTTTTTACCCCGAATATCGATATATTAGGCAGAAAGATGGGGATAAAGAAAAGATTCTCACACGCTTGTTTTATGCCGACAAGTTTGATGGGAAGCGAATGACAGGCTTGACTATTATCGACCGTTCCCAAGAAAGTCTCAATCAAATTGTTGTAGCAGAATCAGCTCAATGGAACGCATCTCAAAACGTCTGGGATTTTTCTAACGGCACTATTTATTTAGTCGCCGCTGATCGCTCTTATCGCAATATAGTACGTTTTGAAAAACAACAGCTCGAATTACCCCGCACAGCATTAGATGTGGCACAAAGAAGCCGTGACTACGGTGAGATGAACATTATCCAATCGCTAGAACAACTAGAATTAGAGCGTCTAGGCGGTGATGATCAAAAAATTCGCAAACTTCAAGTGCGGATTCAACAAAGAATATCTTTGCCGTTTGTCTGTGTGGTTTTTGGTTTAGTTGGCGCAGCAATGGGAACTATACCTCAGCGCACTGGGCGAGCCACAAGTTTTGGTGTTAGCGTCATAGTTATATTTACTTATTATTTATTTTACTTTATTACTGGTGCTATGGCACAGGCGGAAATCTTTTCTCCTTTTATGGGAGCTTGGTTGCCCAACTTTGTATTTTTAGGAATAGGTATATTTATATTGAGGCGTGTGGCACAACGATAAAGAATGATGAATCCGACTCAAATCTGTATGTCGAAAGGAGGTTTAGACAGAAGTGTACTCTTTGAACTTAAAGGATGTCTGAGCAAATAAAAAGCCCACTCTTGGGAGTGGGTTCGGGGAGTTAAATTTAACAGGATTTAGTCTGAGTCAATATTGCACCTGTTACCTGAAGAATAAGATTTTTTGACTTGGATGAAAAGGGAAAATCGTGATTTTAAGTTTTAAAATAGCCTTTTTTGATTGTTTACAGTACAGTAATTGTAATTTTAAAAAAAAACTAAAAACTAGCTAGTTGGTTACATAGTTGTGGTTTGGTATTTTTGCTAACTATATGCAAATGAGATTTCTTATCTTTGTAAGAGTTGTAAGAGTTTAAAAACGCGATCGCATCCCACAAAAAAACCTCGGCGAAACCAACCGAGGCAAATGAGATACGAATAACAATGAGAGATAGCGAGCCGAGAGGTAAAAAATCTTAGCTAACGCCCAAGAAAAACAAATTTTTGTTATTCCACACTAGAAATAAAGAGTGTAGATATTACAGCATAACCAGCTAAAAAAATAACAGCGGCAAACATATAAAACTCCCCTTTTTTGTTTTAGTAATTCAGTAATAATGAATACTTTCAATATATGATTATCACCAAGTACAAAAATCTACTCAAAAGACTATTCTAGTGAATGTCGAGTGGATGAGATTTTGTTAAAAAAAGTTGCTTTGTACTAAGTGCGAAGTATATCTGGAGGATTATTGATTACTGTTGCATAGTACTAAGCAATGTTTGTAGGGTGGGCACTGCCTAACTTTCCTCAAACCCTTACTTTTACATTGTGAACAGTGCCCACCTTACTCTTATTGAGAAGGATGTAAGATCTCAGCCTTGCCACTTTTATACCCATATCGTATATCTACCAGCGCGTAGGTAGTCTACATCAAACTATGATTCATCAAAATTCAGCTACATCATTACCGGGTTGGACGTTATCAGCGCGAGATCCTCAATTTATAGAATCTTTAATGCCAATATGGGAATGGCTCTATCGCTACTACTTTCGAGTACAGACTTCAGGTTGGCATCACATTCCAGATCATGGACAAGTTTTGCTGGTTGGTTCGCACAATGGCGGTATGGCATCTCCTGATTTACATATGATGATGTACGATTGGTTCCGTCGCTTTGGAGTGCAACGTTCGGTGTATGGTTTAATGCACCCTTATGCGTGGAAAGTAAGTTCCCCCATTGCCAATCTGGCACAAAAACTTGGAGCCATTCCTGCCCATCCCACAATGGCAAGTGCTGCTTTTGATATTGGTGCAAGTGTGCTTGTTTATCCGGGAGGACAATATGATATGTTTCGTCCTCATCGAGAGCGTCACAAAATTTACTTTGCCAATCAAAAAGGATTTATTAAGCTGGCATTAAAGAAGTCAGTACCAATTATTCCAGTGATTTCTGTCGGCGCACATGATACTTTGATTGTTTTGGGTGATTACTACGAACAGGTAAAAAAGTTACATCATTTGGGATTACCTTGGTTATACGGCATAGATCCAGGTGTGTTTCCCATATATCTGGGTTTACCTTGGGGCTTGGCAATTGGCCCCTTACCCAATATACCCTTACCTGTACAAATCCATACCCGTGTTTGTACTCCGATTGTGTTTGAACGTTATGGTAACCAGGCAGCCCGCGATCGCGACTACGTGAATGCTTGTTATGACTTAGTTTATACGCAAATGCAACGCGAATTGGATATTTTAGTTATGGATACAGGTTAAGCTTTTACAATTTTGCTCCTAATATTTTCCACAATAGACCAATACCAATCATGCTCATTTAATAAAGCATGAATAATAAATTTTAGGTTTTCTATATGATTTGTAAACATAGGCTGAAATCCTGCTTCAATTAGCTTTTGTGGATTTCCCCATGTATGAATAACGTAGTTTTTCATATATTGAGGAACTTCAGTTTCAAGAATGATAGGTTTCATTGTTGATGGTACAAGTTCTTCAATTTGTTTTATCATTTCTCGAACGGAGACGGGTTTACCTTGCCCAATGTTATATGTAAGACTGGAAATATCATCAACTCTCGGACTAGGAGCAGGTAAAGTCAGCAAATGTAAAATTGCGCGTGAAACTTCAGGTGCAAAAATGATATCTCTTGTTTGCTCGCCGGGTACAAAATAACCTGTTTGTCCCCAGACTTCAAATGGCTTTCTTTTGATTGCATACCAAAGAATTTGAGTATACAGATTGCCAAAATTGTTTTTGTGTTGCTCTGTAACACCATAAACAGAAAAAAATCTGCAAATTTGCACTACTAAATCATTAGAAAGAGCTTGTTGAATTGCCATTTCTTCCATCATTAATTTTGCAAGTTCGTAAAGAGAACCAGGCCAAACTCTTTGTGTTTCTACTGAAGGACGCTGCTTACATAAACTGCTCGTGCTTGCAAATATTAATCTAATGTTTTTAGCAACACACCATTCTAAAGTTGCCTTCCATGTTTCAATTTCTTCCATCACATCGTTCAATTTTTCAAAGTGAGGAGCGCTCGATCGCCCTCCCACAAAAATGACAATATCTGGCTCGTGTTGGGGGTTTTGTGAATATTCAAGATGGGTTCTTGTATCTAGGCGATCGCGTAAAGGTTCTGGCAGATTTTCTTGCTTTCCCAACCGCAGATCGTCGTTGATGTAAATATTGTCAATTGGAAAGCCAAATTCATATAATTTCGCTATCACATGGGAACCAACTTGCCCGCAGCCTCCCATAACGCTGATTTTTTTGTTTTTCAATTCCTGAATATTTACTAAAAGTTGATCATTTACAGTTTTGTTGATATACCAACTTCCTACTTCTTCTTTGGTATATGGTAGTTCTATTTCTTGTTCTGACATGATTGTATTTATTAAAAAGCCTGTATACACAGAAATAGCAATTGCAATCCAACCTCAGCTACTCCCACCCAAAATGTACACATAAGAACCTAAATTTTCATCATCCGTAGCGACGATCGCACCACCTTCTGCACCTGGAACAAGTTCTATCGCTTCAATCTTGTGGTAATCAAAACGGTAGAGAGGAAAAAGTTGAGGATTCTGTCGCCATGCGATTTTGTTACCGCGAAATCCTAGATAACCAGCAACGTATACACCTGATTGGAACGGCCCGTCATTGCCTGGATCGCTTGCAGAAGTGATATATATAATTCCAGCAGGATCTACCTTCAAATCCGAAATATGGCGAATATTTCCAGATGGAAAGGGTACTTTCAGATTGGCAGAACCAATAGGAGTAATTTGATATGTAGCTAAGTCAAGTGTTCCCCAGTAAATAATTGCTGGTTGTTCTCCTTCACCCCGGTGTGCCCAAACAGCAACTAATTTACCCTCGATATTTTGCAGGGCAAATGCTTCAAAATTACTTCCTTGAGGAATTTCTGGTAAATTAAATTCCTTGATTAACGAAATCACCTGTTTAGAACGCTCTAGCCTAATGTAATAAGCTTTTCCAGAACTACTTAAAGCAATAAAAGAGGAGTTTATTTTCCCTGGAATAGATGTTAGTGCCTCTAAATCGATAGGTAGTTCTATATTACCTTGCCAGTCCAAAGGAAAGTATTCGGGTTGATTTTTACCCTTAATCCTAATGATTGCTAAACGACCTTGATTTTTTTGTTTATTATCATGAACAACTAAAAAATCTAGAGAATTTATTTGCTGCCCGACTAAAGCCATCCCACTGATTCCGAAAGGAATGCCACCACGAACTGGACGCCAATTTTGTGCCCAAACTTGCTGGGATATAAATAACAATGCTGCCAATACTACTATGTTTATGATTAACTTAAAAAAACGAGACATATTAATTTATCCAATTTTCCTCACACTGATCGCAGTTTTGCTTACAGAAGATGTCAAATCTTAGCAGCGAACAAACTCTCTACTTATTGCTGCTCACTCATTGCCTTGTCGGTAGCATAGCAGCAGTTATTGCGTGGCGTAAGGGTCGTCCTTTAGGATTATGGATATTTTTAGGTATTTTTTGCGGTGTGGCTGCTTTGCTTGTAGCACTACTGATGAAAACCAGGGTTTCAGTTGATTAGGTAATCGCAAACCTACTCAAAATCCAGATTTCTACCCTGAATCTAACCAAAGATTTAAGACACTTCTCAAAAGCGCGATCGCACGTTCTACTCTTTTGTGTTGTTGCACCCATAACCATAACCCCGCAGAAAAAGTTTTACCGCACTGTTAATACGACACATAACTTGCTCGGAATCTGGCACAGGTTCAACCCCTAGTAAAACTCGGCGGTGGAGTTCGCCAAGAACCATATTCAAGAATTGCTCGGCAGCAATGGTGGCATCAATAAATTTGATCCCTCCAAGTTCATTTTGATGCTGGAGATAATTAGCAAGGGCAAAAATAGCACGTGCTGGGCCATTATCATAGTACAGCTTTGCCAATTCGGGAAAACGACTTGCCTCACCAATCACTATCCGCTGCAACCCAATCGCTTCTTGCGATGTCACTCTAGTTATAAGTTGTTGAGCAAAAGCCACAAGCACCTGTTCGATTGGTAGAGTATCCTCGCTCAAATTGGGGAACGGTGCCAAAACAGAATCGCTCAAACGGTGAACAACAGCACCAAACAGTTCTGCTTTGTTTCCAAAATGCTGATAAATTGTGCGCTTGGCAACATGAGCTTCACGAGCAAGAATATCAATGCTGGATAATCCGTAGCCGTATTCCAAAAATACCCGCGTAGCCTGATTGAGCAAACGCTCCATACGCTCTTTGGCTGTTCCTTTAGCGGGGCGCCCACCTTTAGAACGACTTTCACTAATATTCACGCTTTCAATCATGTTGCAAGGTTTAAGCTCTTAGGGCTTGAACTATAACATAATCTACGCTATTGTAAATGAAACGAAACTAAACCGTTTTATTTTTTGTAAGTAAAAGACGAGTATTTATATCGCCCAAACCCTATAAGGGTTGGGCTATAAGGACTAAGCCCGTCTGCACGGGCTTAGAAGCTCCTGAATAACTGGTTCCCAGCCTCCACCAATCCTGGGAGGCTCCGCACAAGTTAAATCCTCTTCCCTGTTCCCTGTTCCCTTGTTTTTTAAGAGATAAATAGTTATGGCAAAGAACAATATTGACAATGCTTCAGCTTGGGAAAGCTACTGGAGTACTACTGCACTTAATTCTGCACCGATTCTTTGGAATTGCGAACCTGCTTTTGCAGCAGCCATTGACTTGCCTCGGTTTATAGATTGGATGGATCGAGAGTTGTTTCTGATTGACTTCGGGTGTGGAGATGGTAATCAAACTCGTTTTCTTGCCAATCATTTCCTAAGAGTGATGGGGGTTGATGTCTCACCTAGTGCAGTGGCTTTAGCACAAGCCAACAATAACGCCCCAAACATTGAATACCGCGTCTTAGATGCCTTACGGCTGGAGCAGGCGGCAGCGTTACATTCTGAAATCGGCAATGCCAACATTTATACTAGAGGTGCCATGCATCAACTCGATGGGGAGCAACGCACTTTATTCGCACGTTCTTTGGAAGTGCTTGTAGGGAAAGAAGGCATTATCTACCTAATAGACATTGGTTCTAAGGCAAGCAGCTATTTTGCCTCTCTCGTACAAATGTATGCAGGGAAATTACCAGAAGAACTTGAAACAGTGCTTAAGAGTGGAATTAGCAAAGGTAGTGTGACACGAGAAGACATCGCTAATATTTTTCCAAGCTTTGAGGTACTAGCTGATGGAGAAGACGTCATCCATACAATTCACATTCTTCCCAGCGGAGAAAATGCAAAGGTTCCTGCTTACTATGCACTACTTAGACAAGCACGCGATCGCTAATAAGATGATTTAGTTTGGTTGGGAAGATGGTTTGCCTGTAAAGAACTTCCAGATTCTTTGAATAGCAAATATTAGAACACCAATTACAATGATTCCTGCTACTACTGGGGTTGCGATCGCGAGTACAGACAGCCCGATCGCTATGACTAGCTCAATAGTTGATAAAACAGGATTGGTTAATCCACCGGAGACGCCTGTAGAAGTTATTCGTAAGATATTCATCAATCCCTTAGTTAATCCCGCAGTTCCACCACCTATAACTAAAGCTAAAGTCCATTGAACTATTGGACTCATTTCGGGCGCGAAGGATGCTGCGACAATTGTACCAGCGATAAATGCCGCAGGTGTGGCAACAGTATCCAGCAGATGATCCAGCCAAGGAATGTAATAGCCGATAATTTCAAGCAAACAAGCAACTGCAAATACAACTAAGGCTTGAGGCGTTTCCACCCAATCTAAATCAGTTGGCAAATTTATGTGTCCTAAAACAGATGCCATGCTTAGTGCCAGCAGTGGTACAAATACTCGAAAGCCAGCCGCCGCACTCAAGCTAATTCCCAACAGAAATTCAATCAATGTATCGAGATTGAATAAAGTCATATTATCCTCGTGCCGATCAAGTTGAACGATCAATTTGCTTTTGAGTAATCCTGCACTCCAACCTCAGAATGCCCACTCAACAGCAATTCCGAGTTAACAGTAACAAATTGCCCTCAAATCTTCATCAGCCTCTAGATTTTGATGAGGGGCTTGGCAACGTTTGCCCCTGCAAGAGTTATGAGAAAAATGAGCTAAAGTTCTTGAAAGCAGCCCCACAGGCGGCGCACCGCTCGTTATGAATGAAATAAACAAGTCAATCCTCTTTCCTACCTACGGAAGCCGCTACGCGTCTACTGCCTCCTGCCCCCTGCCTTCTGCCTTTTTTCTTCAAAGCATTAGTTATCGTCAGGGAAAACCCATTTGGGCGGTTCCATCAACTTTCTCATTCTTGCTTCTTCAGCCATCTCTAGCATTTTGTCTAAAGAAGTTTCCTCAATAAACTTGGCTGCGGCTTCTCTAAATTCAATATTGGGACATTTATCACCCAAAACGCAGCCGTTAACACAGGCTTCTTTACAGTTAATGTTGAGATTACTGTCTTCCATGCAAACCTCCTTGTGTGTGATTTTCCTTCGGACACCAGCAGACAGCAATTACGGCTGCTAAGTACAAATACTTTCCTAGATAAATGTTATCGTCTCTTTGATTCTATTCATTAATCAAAAAGCTATATTGCTAACCTAAGCAATAGACGTAACTTGATTTTAAAAAAAGCTCCATGTCAGAAATCTTTGCTACTACCGGAACTATCGCTGCGATCGCCACTGCTATTGTTCCCCAGCAGGGTAGTGTGGGGATTGTTCGCGTCTCCGGCTCAGAAGCAATGCCGATTGCCAATACTCTTTTCCATGCTCCTGGGCGTCAAGTTTGGGAAAGTCATCGCATTGTCTACGGTTATATCCGTCATCCCCAGACACAAAAATTGGTGGATGAAGCACTGCTGTTAATTATGAAAGCACCCCGTTCCTATACCCGCGAAGATGTGGTGGAGTTCCATTGCCACGGTGGAATTATGGCAGTACAGCAGGTATTGCAACTATGCTTAGAAAACGGTGCAAGATTAGCACAGCCAGGAGAATTTACTCTACGGGCGTTTTTAAATGGTAGATTGGACTTAACGCAAGCGGAAAGTATTGCTGATTTAGTGGGAGCGCGATCGCCCCAAGCGCAAGCCTCTGCTTTAGCTGGTTTGCAAGGTAAATTAGCTCATCCAATTCGCCAGTTACGCGCTCAATGTTTGGATATCTTGGCAGAAATTGAAGCGCGGATCGATTTTGAGGAAGACTTACCTCCGCTGGATGATAAAAGTATTATCTCAGAAATTGAGAGAATTAGCGCAGAAATTACTAAGCTACTAGCAACTGCAGATCAAGGCGAACTTCTCCGTACTGGATTAAAAGTGGCAATTGTTGGGCGTCCAAATGTCGGAAAATCAAGTTTGTTGAATGCGTGGAGTAGAAGCGATCGCGCTATTGTGACCGATTTACCTGGTACAACCCGTGATGTGGTTGAATCGCAGTTAGTAGTGGGTGGAATACCCGTGCAAGTACTAGATACCGCAGGCATTCGGGAAACAGAAGACCAAGTAGAAAAAATTGGTGTTGAACGTTCCCGTCGTGCTGCAAGTGCAGCTGATTTAGTACTGTTGACTATCGACGCTTCTGTAGGGTGGATAGCAGGCGATCAAGAGATTTATGAACAAGTAAAACACCGTCCGTTAATTTTAGTTATCAACAAAACTGATATTGGATCGGCACAAACAGTCCAATATCCAAATGAAATTCACCAATTTGTGAGAACATCTGCTGCACACAATCAAGGAATTGATGCTTTAGAAACAGCAATTTTAGAAATAGTTCAAATCGGGAAAGTACAAGCTGCCGAGATGGATTTAGCAATTAACCAAAGACAGGCAGCCGCATTAGTAAAAGCAAAAACATCTTTAGAACAAGTGCAAGCGACTATTGCCCAGCAATTACCTCTTGATTTCTGGACAATTGACTTACGCGGTGTGGTTCATGCTCTCGGAGAAATTACGGGAGAAGAGGTAACAGAATCAGTTCTTGATCGGATTTTTAGTAGGTTTTGTATTGGCAAGTAATACAAGCATGGTAAAGCTCCTCTAGACAAGGGCTTAAATTCTCCACAATTAGATTTTGAGTCAACTTTAAAATTCGAGATGACCAATACTAATACTAATTTAAAAAATGATTACTACAGATTGATTTATAGAACACAGACATAGAAGGCGATTTTCAATCTAAAATCTAAAATCCAAAATAGTATAACTCATGTGGGGACTCTAAAGAGGTTAATACCACCAAGCATATTAGTGCTATCGCAAGTGGCATGATAATTAATTATGCGATCGCTTACAAGGCAGGTCAATCAACGATAATCTGAAAAAAGAACAGATTGAAGAAGTTGTGTTTGCTCTCTTCATCGGGTAAAAATATCAAATCCATCAGAAATTTAGTTATTTGCAGCGAAAGATCATCAGCAGAACCTGTTCCTAACAACTACCAACTATCAACAACTAACATTAGACAATGGCACCTTTACCTGACTACCGCCCCAAACAAATGTCTTTAGGCCCTTTGGAAGCAGAAATTTTGAACCTGATTTGGGAGCTTGGTTCGGCTACAGTTAAGGATGTACATGATCGCATTCTGGCAGATCCTAACCGAGAATTAGCTTATACCTCAGTGACTACAGTGCTGCGCCGCTTAACCGAAAAAGGTTGGCTTGCCTGCGACAAAAAAGGACGAGCATTTTACTGGCGTCCTTTGCTGTCAAAACAGCAAGCCCAAGTAATCAAGGCGCATGAACAGTTACAGCAATTTCTGGCAATAGGCAATCCTGATGTTGTTGCCGCTTTTGCCGATAGTCTAGATGAAGTAGCAAGTGAGAAAATACAAGCAATAGCAAAACGCATTCAAGCTGCACGGCAAGCGAGGGGGGAAAAATGATGCATCTATTGATGATTTGCGCTGTCATTACAGTTTGTTGTTGGCTTCGATTCTCTTGGCAGCAGCCCCAAGGCAATTGGACTGTACGGTGGCAACGAACATTATTTTTATTTCTTTTTCCCCCATTGTTGATTTTGATGACAGCGATCGCTCTGCTCTCTATGGGATCTCAAGGGCGAATGGGTGGCTTACAGACAGGATGGTTTAGCTATGTATTGGCGTTAAGCTACCTAATATTTTCTGGCATTTTGGGGATCAAGCTCCTATGGCAAGGATGGCAGTCTGTCAGATCTACCCGCAACTGTCCTGTTGTTAGTATTGCAGGTAGCCAAGTCTGCCTATTGGATACAGAAGCCTTATTTGCAGCTTCTGTTGGTTTTTGGCAACCGGAACTCGTTCTCAGTCAAGGGTTAGTCAAAACTCTCTCAACTGCTCATTTAGAAACAGTCTTAGCTCATGAGCAAGGGCATTGCTATTATCGGGATACATTCTGGTTTTTCTGGCTGGGTTGGGTACGTTCTTGCACTCATTGGTTGCCGAATACAGAAAATTTATGGCAAGAACTGTTAATTTTACGCGAACTACGTGCCGATGCCCACGCTGCATCAAAAGTTGATCCCCTAATGCTAGCAGAGTCACTTTTATTGGTAGCTAGCACTCCACCTGTAACCTCCCTAATTTGCTGTGCAGCTTTAGGTTCCACTGCTACAGATCGTTTAGAACAGAGAATAGAAGCTCTTTTAGAACAACCACAATCTACGCCAGAATTTAATTTCAGCTCTTGGCATAGCTTTCTGTTGGCGTTTTTGCCCTTGGTGACAGTGATATTTCACTCGTAATCGGTTCTAGAAGCTGGCAATTTTGAGGTTGAAGTTGCCACAAATTTGGCTCCATAGCAATAGCTGGGAGCCTTATTCATTTTTAATTGGAGTGAAAGACGATGTTGAACAAAGAACAGATTTTGCAATGGTTACAGAAATTTGCAACTACACTTGAGGAGAACAAAGACTATTTGACAGAATTAGATGCAGCCATAGGTGATGCCGATCACGGTATCAACATGGTTCGCGGCTTCCAAAAGGTGATAACTCAACTACCGAGTGTTGCAGACAAAGACATCGGCAGCATTTTGAAAACGGTGAGTATGACTCTAATTTCCACAGTCGGTGGTGCGAGCGGGCCTCTCTATGGCACCCTGTTTTTAAGAGCCAGTATGGTAATTACAGGCAAACAGGAATTGACTGAGCAAGAGATGTTGCAAATGCTGCAAGCTGGGTTAGAAGGCGTAATTGGACGCGGTAAAGCACAACTGGGCGATAAAACAATGGTAGATGCTTTATCTCCGGCTGTGGCAGCTTTTCGGCAAGCGACAAAAGAAGGTAAACTCATACTGGAAGCAATGCAAAAAGCTGTAGCTGCGGCAGAACAAGGCATGAAAGAAACGATTCCTATGCAAGCAAAGAAAGGTAGGGCCAGCTATTTAGGAGAACGCAGTGTAGGGCATCAAGATCCAGGGGCAACCTCTTGTTATTTAATGTTGAAGAGTTTGTTAGATATTATTTGATAGTTAAAGCCAGGATAAAAATTAGGAATCTGATTCTCTGTGCGATCGATGCAAGATTCACAAAAGACTGAAAAACAAAAAATGCTAGCACGAGAGCTGTATCTTTCTACAGATCCTGAACTAGTGGTTGAGCGTCAAAGAGCGCGTCGGCTGACTCGTTTTTACAATGCTACTACTGAAGAAGATTTAGAACAGCGATCGCAAATTCTACAAGAACTGTTTGGCAAACTAGGTCAAAATTTTGAGGTTGTCCCACCATTTCTGTGTGACTACGGTAGCAACATATATGCTGGCAACAATTTATATATGAATTTTGGCTGCGTAATTTTAGACTGTAACATTGTACATATAGGTGACAATCTGCTTTGTGCTCCTTATGTGCAGATTTACACTGCCTATCATCCCACCGATCCGATCCAAAGACTAACACACAGAGAACTAGAATTAGCTGCTCCTGTCACGATTGGTAATAATGTCTGGATTGGTGGTGGTGCAATTATTTGTCCGGGTGTGACGATTGGTGACAATACTACCATTGGTGCCGGGAGCGTTGTTGTCAAAGACATTCCTGCTAATGTTATTGCTGCTGGCAATCCCTGTCGTGTGATTCGAGCTTTGGAATCCTAAACCTGATACTACACTGCCGGAGCAGTCCCCAACAAACCTACTGCTCCCACAAGCATACCTATGCGATCCCAAAATACAAATCCCTCGTAAGCATTCACACTATCTTGATATTGATAGCGTGCTAGTGCCATTCCCATCATCAACAACATGACTGAGGAGAAAACTCCAAATATCAAGGGATGTGCCATTGGCAGTAGTAACACTGCAAATGGAATTGACACAAGCAACATCCCTATTAATCCCCAACTTATTGAGAAAGCCTTTTTCTTTCCCCAAGAATTGACAACGGTGATAATTCCCTGAGCGCGATCGCCAACTGCATCATGCACATCCCAGATGATTTCCTTGGCGAGGGTGTAGCAGAATGCAAAAGCACTAGGATAAATTAGTGCTAAAGGCCGATTTACTACTAAACTGCCCAGAAAAATGATTGCAGCCGCGATCGCTGCTACAATAAAATTCGCAAAAATACCGTTGCGAGCTAACAAATGGGAGTAATTCCACAGCAAGATAGAACTCACGGCTACTAAGATAAAGCAATAGATCCCTAGAGGAATTGCTGCGATTAGAGCGCAGACAAACAGAATAGTAGCAGCCCACCAAACTTGTTGCAGAGAAAGACGCCCAGATGGTAATGGTCTTTGTGGATGATCTATTCTATCTTTCTCTACATCCCAATAGTCATTGATTGCACAGGCGGCAGAGTGTGTACAAACTAAAATAATTGCCGTCAGCAGGTATTTATATAATGGAACTGCCGAATGTAATGCATAGATAGTAGCACAACCTACGAAAGCAGCAACAATAGCAACTGGCAATCGAAAAAGTTGAGCAAAATCACGAATTAGGCTAATTTTGTCACTAGAGTCAGGTGAAGAAGAATTATTATTTCCTGATGCAGAAGTGAACGAACCAGTTTTTTTGTCAATGTGTAATTGTTCGCTCATCGCTAACCTCACATATTCAATTATGTGGGTAATAAAACATACTTTTTCACTCCCATTGCCATTACTCCTAAAACCTGGGTAAAAACTTCTACTCGTCAAACCCAGGCATTAGGCTATAAAGCATTGGTTATAGGCGAAAAAACTATTAAATACTATTTTTAGTTTGTTTTGTATACACCTACTTACTTAGTCTATCTCACTTATATCGAGATAGGTATTCTGTCAAGATGTTTGTAAAAATATGTAATATATTGGTTAGGCAAGATATACATCTTTGTACTAAAGCGTATATGTAAAATCCTCAACTAACATACCAGGAACCATACTACCTCCAAGTTGACGACCTTCGTATGTTCCAACATCGGGAATAAATTCTTGAAAATCAGTCAAATCTACCAGATTTTCTCCCCAAAAGCGATAAAGACTGTCATCGAAGCGCAAATTTTCTATTGGAGCAACTATTTCACCGTCTTCCACCCAAAAACAAGCATAACGAGTCATACCAGTGATTCTTCCTGTCGGGCGATCGCTCCAATTTAAGTAATGCAAATTTGATACATACAATCCAGTATCTAAATTTGACAGAATCCGAGTAAATTCTAAATTTCCTGGACTTAATTCCGGCGCACGTAAAGACTCGGCAGTGTTAGCACCATTGGCCGTTTTTTGATATTCCTTAGCAGTGCGAGAATTGATTAGGGTATTAACCAAAATTCCATTTGTAATTATTGGTAATTCTGGTGCTGCCATTTCTCCCCACTCATTGAAACGCGGTACTAATCCCTGATGAAAGTTTTCTTTAAGATGAAATGTAGGAGAAAGTAATTTTTCTTGACGAGATAGAGCTGCTAAAGCGCTATTTCCTTGTTGTAAATCAGCTTCGCTCACACCTCCCCAAGAAAGCATACTTAATAAATCAGCAACTGCTGCTGGTGCAAAATAAGTCTTATAGTTTCCTCTGGGTAATTGTTTAACAGGCCGAGAAAGTAACTTTAGTTGCTTTTTGGCTTCATCAATTTTGGCTGTATAAGCTTCTTGATACCAATGACTGCCTGCAAAAGTGCCTTTGACAGCTTGTTCTTCGGTCGTGAATATAGAATAATCTAAAGTAAAAGAATCGGTAGCAAACCAATGCTTCTGACCACTAGAATCAGCATAAGCTTTAACTACAACTCCTCCGGCGTAGATGCCCGTAAAATCTAATTCATTCACCAATTCTAGTACCGTTGGCACTACAGCTTCTTCAAGTAACAAATTACCTGCATGAATTTCTCTACTGGTGTTAGTTCCTGATGGCAAAACTAAATAGGGATCTAAAGGTAGCAGAGGAATCTCTTCGCGCAGTTCTTGCAAAGCTTTGTATGCCACCTGCCAATCCACTTCTCTATCGCCAGTGAAAGGAATAAGTCGAAAAGCACTGCGCTGATTTTGGATTAAAGTCAACTCAGCCCAGCCATCAGCAACAGTACCTGTTTGTCGCACTTTGGCATGATTGAAGCGAGTAAATTGACTGTATTCGCTGCTCAATTTCACAGTGAATTGTTCACTTTCTTCTTTCTTATTTAAGAGAGTTTCAATTAATTGGTTAAAGCTGAATTCTAAAGCAGATAATTCCTGGTGTTTCATTTATATTCCTATCTAGAAAAAAGAGGCTAGAGGCTAGGGGCTAGTAAAGAAGAGTGGGAGAGTGGAGGAGGAAGAGATGAGGGAGATAGGGAAGAATTTACTCTTATTAATTCCTCAACTCCCTCACCTTCTTCACCTCCCTCACCTCCTTGTCTCCGTGTCTCCTTGTCCCCTTGTCCTCTTCAAGTTCCGCCGCCAAATACTTCGACATTAGCAAACACACAAACGGGTGAACCATGTCCTACCCAAATAGCTTGATTTGGTTCACCTTTACCACAGTAAGGAGTGCCGTACATTTCCCAAGTCGAGGAGTTACCAACTTTAATTAAGCTGTGCCAAAACTCTGGAGTTGTGGCTCGATAGTTGGGATTGCGGAGTGTTTTGGTGAGCTTACCGTTTTCAATCAATTTTGCATACTCACAACCAAATTGAAATTTATAGCGGCGATCGTCTATCGACCAAGAACGGTTAGACTCCATGTAAACACCGTGTTCTATGCCAGCGATAATTTCTTCAAAGGAGGCTTTTCCTGGTTCTAAATTCAAGTTTGCCATCCGGTCAATAGCAGGTCGATTCCAAGAGCAGGCACGCGCACAAGCTACCCCTGGTATCCCGGCTCGTTTTTGACTTTCCAAACTGCCCAAACCTCGCAGCAACACACCTTCCTTGATTAAATACTCCCGTGTTGCCACAGCACCAGTATCATCAAAGCCATAGCTGGCAAATTCTCCGGATACGGTAGGGTCAAAGGTAATGTTCATCAAGGGAGAACCATATACCAAAACGCCGAAATCACTTTTGTTAACAAAGCTACCTCCAGCATAGTTGCGCTCATCTCCTAGAATTCTGTCAATTTCTAGAGGATGTCCAACACTTTCATGAATTTGCAACATCATTTGATCCGGGGCTAATACCAGATTCGTGCGTGTAGTTGGGCATTCCTGAGCCGTTAAAAGTTCGACTGCCTGTTCGCCAATGTGCTGAACTCTTTGCCATATATCTTCTTGTTTGAATAGCTCCATGCCACCTTGGTAACAGTTAGCTTCCCAACCATTGTTAGTGCGGTGCTGTACGATCGCTCCTTCTTGGGCGATCGCTCCATAATGCTGACGTAAGGATATAAAATTTTGATACACCTCAGAGCCATTACTACTCGCGAACCAAGTTTCCCTATCGGTAGTGGTAGCACTGGCTGTAGTTTGGACTATTTGTTCGGAAACTTTTAGAGTATGGCAGGTACGTACCAGCAAATCATTGATTTGCGCAGCACTCAGAGCATCCAATGATTGAAGAAATGGGGAAATATATTCACCAACAACCTTAGGACGCTCGGTTGCGACTTGGAACGGATGTATCCACCACTGGCTTGCTGCTTGTGCTTGTTTATAAGCTTTTTCGGCAGCAGCTTGCAAGCTCGCAAGTTCTAGATGATTGGTAGCGGCATAGCCAATGCAGCCATTTACCATTACTTCCAGCATTGCTCCTGATGTGGAAGATTTGCCATTACTTTGTGGTAAGGCATCACGGAAATAATGGTGAGAAGAAGTTTCTTTTACTACTCTGATCCCAATCCAATCTGCGGGAATTTTGATATTGGCGATCGCTTTTGTTAGTTCAGACCACATATCTTCTTAAAATTTTAGTAAGGATAAGTGAAAATCGATTAAATTTGTCAATCAATAACCTTTTCTTAACTTTATATCTCTTAAGAAACACAAGGCAGAGGAGCCACTGCGGTGGTGAGTCAGCGCGTCGTTCGCCGTCAGGCGTTGCGTTAGCTAGCGTCTTCTCGCAGAGTAGCCCTTCCTGCAGGGTAGGGTAGGTAGGCAGAAGGAAAGACAACAAAAGTGTTTCTTTAATTTGTTGCTTACGGCGAACAACCTATTTCCCAGATAATTTAGATGCTCCATCCGAAACTGGTTGCTGATCTGAGCAGATAACAGCTTCTGAGAAATTATCTGTTTGTTCTGCTAATAATTTTGGACGTAAATAAAGATTCTCTAACAAAACTGCTAAACCAGCTATCCAAGGTGGGACAATTACAGCACCAATAATTCCTAAAACTTGCGTTCCTCCTAATACTGCTAAGAGTTGATACAACGGATGAACTCGTACTGAAGAACCTACCAGCAAAGGATCGAGTACGTAACTTTCTAAATTTTGGATAATTACAAACAACAGCAGCACCCAAAGGAAAGTTAACCCTCCTTGAGGAATTGCAACTATTAAAGCTGGGATCGCTCCTATAATGGGGCCAACAAATGGTATCAAATTCGTAAAACCAGCAATTACTCCTAATGCTAAGGCAAACTCTGAAAGTCCTAAAATTTCCAGACCTAGCGTAATGGCAAAGGCTAAAATAGCCGACACCAAAACTCGACCTTGAATATAACCTCCCATCCGGCGAGAAATGGGTACAACTTGGGCAGCGAGGCGCTCATCCCAGGGTTTGGGAAACAATGCTACCAATCCTTTAATCAAATTTTCGCTACCAGCAACCATGTAAGCGGAAATGACCAAAGCTAAAATCAAATTTACAACACCACCAACAATACCGCGAGTCAATCCAAAAGAACGCACTAACAACTGCTGGCTAGAACGAATTAACCAATTGGTAAGTGCTTGAATATCGAAGAATTGCTCGATTGACTCTATCTGATAAATTCCTATTCGTACGGCTAAATTTTCCAAAGTTGTCCGCAAATTTTCTAAATAGACTGGCAGTCTACTGCCCAATTTTTGAATTTGATCGAACACAGAGGGGCCAATAATTAAACCTAGCCCAACTAAGCTAGCAATTAAACCTATGTAAGCCAAAATTACACCTAGCCACCGTGGCAGGCGTAATCTTTCTGCAGTATCAACTATGGGGGCGATCGCTGCTGCCAGCACTACTGCAATCATTAATGTCAGCAGCAAACTCCGTAATTGCCACAACAGAACAACCAAAAAGAAAGTGGCGATAATCAACAGGAGATTCAGTAAAGATATCGCCTGACGCTTTTCGGACATAAGAAGTATAGGGGACAAGGGACAGGGATAGGAGGTAGGGGACAGGGCACAGGTGACAGAAGGAGAAATTATTTTATTAATTCATCCTTCATCCTTCAATTTCGGTGCCATTCCGTACCTTGGGGTTTGTCAATTAAGGTAATACCTTTAGCTTGCAGTTCATTACGGATGCGATCGCCTTCAGCAAAATTCTTCGCTTTTCTCGCTTCCTGACGTTTTTGGATGAGGGCTTCAATTTCTGTGTCAGTTAAACCATCAGTATTTGGTTTTTCCTCCTCGATTTGAGCTTCTAAACCTAAAACTCCCGCCAAAGTGAGTAGAGTTTGCCATTGTTTAAATAACTCCTCTGGTGGTGTTTCGGTTTTTCCTTCGTGTACCAAAAGATTTCCCTCCCGTCGCAGTTCTTTAGCTAATTCAAATAACACAGCTAACCCACCAGGGAAATTAAAGTCATCATTCACGGCATCTTGGAAACGCTCTATGTGTGACGTGGAGAGCATGAGATGCGGGGACGTCTCTGAAGACGCGGTGACGCGGAGAGCACCAGACGCGGAGAAACTTTTATTTACATTCTCCGTGTCCCCACCTCCCCGTGTCCCCGCGTCCTTTTCATTCTCCGTGTCCTCTTCCCACCCTAGTTCCTTCCCATGTTTGTAACCAAAAAGCAAACCTTCTTTGAGGGTTTGCCAACCGTTGGTAGCAGCAGCGATCGCTTCATCGGTAAAATCAATCGGTTTACGATAATGTGCCATCAACACAAACAATCGCAATGCCATTGGATCTACCCCTCGCTCCAGTAATTCGCGAATGGTGATAAAGTTGCCCAAAGATTTAGACATTTTCTCACCATCAACTTTCACCATGCCGTTGTGCAGCCAGTAGTGAGCTAATGGTTTACCCGTCACTGCCTCAGATTGGGCAATTTCATTTTCATGGTGGGGAAAAATTAAGTCAGCACCGCCAGCGTGGATGTCAATAGTTTCACCGAGGCGATCGCGTACCATTGCAGAACACTCAATATGCCATCCTGGACGTCCTTTACCCCAAGGTGACTCCCAATAAGGTTCTCCTAATTTTGCTGCTTTCCACAAGGCAAAGTCAAACGGCTCTCTTTTCTTCTGATAATCTGGATCGTCTACATTGACTCGCTCACTTGCACCAACCTGCAAATCCTCTAATTTACGTCCGGAAAGTTTGCCATACTCAGGAAATTGCCGCACAGCGTAGTAGACATCACCGTCAGCAGGGTAGGCGTAACCTCTGTTTTCTAGATCGTAAATGAGCCGTTGAATGCCATTCATTGTATGAGTTGCACGCGGATACTCATCAGCGTCTTTAATTTTCAACTGCCGCATATCTTCAAAATAGGCTTTGATAAAGCGATCGGCGACAGCTTCCATAGATGAGCCTTCTTGCCGGGCTCGATTAAGGATTTTGTCATCAATGTCGGTAAAATTCTGGACAAAACGCACGTCATAGCCAATGAATTGTAGGTAGCGACGCACAACGTCCCAAACAATACAAGCTCTAGCATGACCCAAATGGCAATAGTCGTACACCGTCACGCCGCAGTAATACATTTTTACCTTTCCTGGTTCGACAGTTTCAAAGGGTTCTTGGCGACGAGTGAGAGTATTGTAAACAGTTAGGGTCATAACACAGTAATACTGAATGATATACGCAATAATAAATTAGAGTAGCTAGGATGTATGTCCAGTATCCCTATGCTAGAGTTTTCTGGACTCTCTGCGCTACATTTCTATTTTGACTTTTTTAACAGCAGCGCTATGCAAGCAGTTACCCCCGAATCTCATTCAATGGATTCTCCTAAACAAGGGTTACCAGTCACAATTATTACTGGATTTCTCGGTAGCGGAAAAACTACTTTACTCAATCATATCCTCAGCAACCAGCAAGGTTTAAAAACTGCTGTTTTAGTAAATGAATTTGGTGAAATTGGCATCGATAACGAGCTAATTATCTCCACTGAAGAGAATATGGTGGAGCTAAATAATGGTTGTATTTGCTGCACCATTAATAATGATTTGGTTGATGCCGTTTACAAAGTTTTAGAACGTCAAGAAAATCTCGATTATCTGGTAGTAGAAACAACTGGACTCGCCGATCCGCTACCAGTTGCCTTGACATTTTTGGGTACAGAATTGCGCGATTTAACCCGTCTAGATTCGATTATTACCGTTGTAGATGCGGCAAATTACAGCTTGGATTTATTTAATTCTCAAGCAGCTTACAGTCAAATAGCTTATGGTGATGTAATTCTTTTAAATAAGACAGATTTAGTTTCTGAGGAAGAATTACAATCACTAGAAACCAAAATACGGGAAATCAAAGAAGGAGCGAGAATTATCCACACCAAGCGATCGCAAGTGCCGCTTCCCTTAATTCTCAGCGTCGGTTTGTTTGAGTCAGACAAGTATTTTGATGCTGAGGAAGCTCATGAGCATGAGCATCACGATCACGATCATGAGCATCACGATCACGACCACTCAGAATTTAGTCATGATCATCATCACGACCATGACCATCACCATCATTCCCACCATTTGGAAAATGACGGCTTTACCTCATTATCTTTTGAAAGTGACCAACCTTTTGCGATCAGAAAGTTCCAGTATTTCTTAGATAATCAACTCCCTGATACTGTTTTTAGAGCAAAAGGAATTATGTGGTTTGAAGAGAGTCCCAAACGCCACATTTTCCACCTATGCGGCAAGCGTTTTACTCTAGATGATGAAGAGTGGAAAGGCGAGAAAAAAAATCAATTGGTGCTAATTGGGCAAAATCTAGATCACGAGCAGTTACGAGAACAACTAGAAAACTGCGTGTGTTTACCTTCTAAATCTCGTGGCAAAGGCTTTGGGAAATAGTCATTAGTCATTAGTCATTGGTCATTAGTCCATCATTTTGATTTGTTTGACTTTTGAACGCCAGTTGCTACAACGGGGAAAACCCCGCAACGCACTGGCTCCTTTTGACTTTTTTATCACTCTCCTTGGTTTTCACCTGCTGAAATTTCTAACTGTTGCACCTGTTCCACCGTTAATCCGGTTACTCTTGCTACCATTTCTACTGACATTCCCTCTCTCAGCAGATTGATAGCCACACGTCGAATACCTTCAGTTCGACCTTCGTCTTTGATAGCTTGATAAGTCACTGACTCCTGCATAAGCTCTTCTCGCAGCAACTGTTTAACAATGTTTTTCTCTAATACTAGCCCAGCCAGAATGAATGCTGATGCTGCAACATTACTTTGTGTTCTTTGGTCGCTTATTTTAGATATTTCTTGAGCAACCTGTCGTAATGTCTCAGCACGGTCACTGGTATTACTTAATACTGCAAATGGCAACAATCCCTGATACTGTAAGAATACATTTGTTGGTTGCTCCCATAACCGAAATATATCAAATTCATGACGAGTTCTCTCTAAAATAAATGTATCTTGTTGCACCAGTTCAGAAGAGGTTTGTTGTAGATAAATTACTGCTTGAGACATTCGTTTTTGAGGAAAACGGCGATACACGCGCAACCGATAATCTGCCATGCGAAAAGGAATTTCCGCTTTGGGCTGGGTTTGGAATTCGAGGTGAAGTACAACTTCATCTGATTGAAGTAATATCAGCGCATCAGCGCGAATCGGCTCAAGAGATAGTTCCGAGGGACTTAATTCAGTGAAAGTTATTGGTTCTCCCAATAGCCAACTGGCAAAGTCGCTGGAGAAGTTTTCGGCAAGAAATTTACAAATATTATCGAACATGAGGGGATTTTATCAAAAGATAAAAATCCACAATCTAAAATCTAAAATTTACAATCGATATGCGCGTTATCATCCAGCGAGTTAAATCATCTCAAGTTACTGTTGATGGTGAAATTGTCGGCAAAATTGGACGAGGATTAAATTTACTTGTGGGCATTGCCGAAACTGATGGTGATGCCGAACTTGATTGGATGGTACGTAAATGCTTAGAATTGCGGCTATTTCCCGATCGCGAAGGTGGAGATCGCTGGCAAAAATCTGTACAAGAAATTGACGGCGAGTTGTTAGTAATAAGTCAGTTTACTCTTTACGGTGATTGTCGCAAAGGTCGCCGTCCTTCTTTCGACCGTTCAGCCGCTCCCCAAACAGCCGAAGATTTATATAACAGTTTTGTTGCCAAGTTACGCGAAAGTGGTTTAAGGGTAGAAACTGGTAAATTTGGAGCCATGATGCAAGTTTCTATCGAAAACGATGGCCCTGTAACTTTGTTACTTGAAAAAGAAGCTAACTAATTATTATTACGTAGACAAAAATTCTAGCTGCATCAAGACTGCTTAATACTACTTAGTACTAAATTAATGAGAGAATATTAGTTTGACCATCACAAAACTTTAAATTCACTCATCATGGCAACAATTCAGTTTTCTAAAGGTATCGACGAGGAAGTGATTCCAGAAGTGCGTTTAACGCGATCGCGGACTGGCAATAGTGGTACAGCGACGTTCGTTTTTCAAAATCCCAAAGCATTAAGCAACGGCAGTACCGACGAAATCACTGGGATGTATTTGATTGATGAAGAAGGCGAACTAGTTACCCGCGAAGTCAAAGGCAGATTTGTCAACGGTAAACCAGAAGCATTAGAAGCTGTTTATGTAATGAAATCTCCAGAAGAATGGGAGCGCTTTATGCGGTTTATGCAGCGGTATGCAGAAGAAAATGGCTTGGGATTTAATAAAGCTTAATAAACTGCTATCACTGTTTAAGATGACAGTGGGGAGTAGGGGGAGAAATCTCTCCCTATATTTCTATATTTTTATCCCCATATTTAAAAGATGATGATGCATCAGCCACACCCTAACCAAGCAATAATCACAGTCGCTTGTGCTATTGTTACCATCAGCGATACACGCTCAAAAGAAAATGATAAAAGTGGTCAGTTAATTCAGCAGTTACTTAGTGATGCTAGCCACACAATTGGAGCTTACACGATTATCAAAGATGAACCAGCCCAGATTCAAGAGCAGTTAGAAGTGCTGGGTAAAAATTCTAATTTGGATACTGTAATTTTCAATGGCGGTACGGGCATTGCACCTAGAGATACTACCTACGATGCCATAGAAAAATTACTGGAAAAAACTTTGCCTGGATTCGGAGAATTATTTCGCTTTTTAAGCTATCAAGAAATAGGTTCGCGGGCGATCGCATCTCGTGCTGTAGCTGGTGTTTATCAAAGCAAATTAATATTTTCCCTACCTGGTTCCAGCAACGCCGTACGACTGGCAATGGAAAAACTGATTCTGCCAGAACTCACTCATTTAGTTGGGTTATTACATCAATAGGAGCTAGTGAAGAGGAGGGGGAGAGTGGGGAGGGGGAGAAACTATCAAAAACATTCCCCGCGTCTGGGTGTCTCCTTCTCCCCGTGTCCTTTTCCTAGTCCTTAGCCCCTAATCGTTTTTCATCCAACTAAACATAGCGCGTAAATCTTTGCCAATTTCCTCAACGGAGTGTTCGGCTTCTTTACGACGCATAGCAGTAAATCCAGGTTTACCAGCTTGGTTTTCTAAGACAAATTCCCGTGCAAATTGCCCAGTTTGAATTTCTTGCAGAATCTTCTTCATTTCTGCTTTAGTTTGCTCATTCACTACCCTGGGGCCACGGGTATAATCGCCGTATTCCGCAGTATTGGAAATACTATCACGCATTTTGGCGAGTCCACCTTCCACAATTAAGTCAACAATCAATTTGACTTCGTGGAGACATTCAAAGTAAGCCAACTCTGGCTGATAACCTGCTTCGACTAAAGTTTCAAATCCAGCTTTGATTAAAGCACTCAACCCGCCGCACAACACAGCTTGTTCGCCAAACAAGTCAGTTTCAGTTTCTTCACGGAAGGTAGTTTCAAGAACGCCTGCACGGGTACCACCGATACCTTTAGCATACGCCATGGCGTGATCGCGTGCTTGCCCAGAAGCATTTTGATATACCGCAAACAAGCAAGGTACCCCTTGTCCTTGTTCGTAAGTCCGTCGTACTAAATGTCCTGGCCCTTTCGGTGCTACCATAATCACGTCAACGAAAGGAGGTGGCACGACTTGCCCGAAATGAATATTGAACCCGTGAGCAAAAGCTAAGATATTTCCTTCTTCTAAATTAGGTTCAATTTCATTTTTATAAACAGCTTTTTGTACCTCATCAGGTAACAAAATCATAATTAAGTCAGCTGCTTTGGCCGCATCTGCCACACTCTTTACAGTTAAGCCTGCTGCCTCCGCTTTAGCCGCTGACTTACTACCCGGATATAATCCGACAATCACGTTCACGCCACTATCCTTAAGATTAAGAGCGTGGGCATGACCTTGGGAACCATAACCGATGATGGCAACTGTTTTTCCGGCTAAAAGGTCTAAATTTGCATCTGTGTCGTAATACATCCGAGCCATAAGTGCGTCTCCCGTCAGCAAGCATCCTGTTTAATCGCAGACTTGTTATTTTACCGGATCATGATGCCGTTTCTCGATCAATTCTTTGCACTTGATCATGAGATAATTTTACTTCAAGAGCGTGTACTGAATCTTCAATGCTGGAAATCTTGCTAGCACCAGGAATGGGCAAAATACAAGTTGATTTGGCATGCAACCACGCTAGTACAATGCAATAAACCGATACATTTTTTTCCTTGGCTAGCTTTGCGATCGCAGGAATATCTTGCAAGTTCTCGTGGCGGCGACTTCCACCAAAGGGACTCCAAGGCAAAAAGGTTAAACCTTCTTTTTCACAGTACTCTAATACACCATCAAATTCCGGCTGACGATGCCAAGGATTGTATTGATTTTGCACCGAGACAATGTCAATGATATCTCGCGCCCGTTGAATTTGTTCTACAGAAAAGTTAGAAACTCCCACAAATTTAATAATTCCAGCAGCCACTGCTTCTTTGGCTGGTGCCAGAGATTCCTCGATTGTATAGTCGGGAGCGGGTGCATGATACTGCCAAACATCAATTGGTTTATTTCCGCCCAAAGCCTCAAAACTGACACGAATAGTTTCCCGTAAGTGTTTTGGATTTCCATTACGTGTCCAGCTGCCTTGCGGGCGCATCAAACCGCCCTTGGTTGCCACAACTACATTGCTCACATCTCCATTGTAAGTTTGCAATGCTTTGTGAATTAGTCGCTCATTGTGGTGTTTGTCAGATTCGTCTTTACAATAAGAATCAGCGGTGTCAATGAAAGTGATCCCCAAATCTAAAGCACGATGAATAACATTGATAGAATCAGTTTCTGATGGACGACCGCTCAATGACATTGGCATCCCTCCTAAACCAATACCACTAACATAGACATCCGTGTTTCCTAGTTGTTTTTTTTCCATGTTTCTAGCTTTTGTTTTAAACAGCATTAACTATTTACTAACTAGTCAGACTTTTGGTCAGAATCCATCCTTCACATGGTTGATTGTCGGTTGTAGATAAATATAAACAAGTAGTAATTGCTATAAAAATATCTCTTTTTGTACTTGTATTATTGTTAGATTTCCGACTTCTCTAAGAAGTCGGAAATCTATTTTTTTGTTTTTTTAGTTTATAAATATTGACTTAATTACCTAAAAATTTCTCCAAAAATTTTCAGAAATAGATAGAAAAACTGTTGTAGTCACAGTCCAATAATCAACCACTTCTCGAAGTACTACTTTAAACAACACTATGAAGACTATTTTGCAAAGCCGTTTAAATAAAAGTGCGCTTCTATTAGTAACTATTGCTAGTGCAATGTTAATTACCAATCCTAAAAAAGATACTTACGTAGATTACGCTGGTAAAAGACTGATCACTGAAATTCAAACGTCTATTTGTCAAGAACCGAAACTACCACGGGGTTTATTATGGGAAGAAGTTAGTAAAATTACAAGCAATACCTGTAGATCTGGGTTAGCTACAGGACTTGCTTTTCAAAATAACAGCATCAAAGAATTAATCGCCAATTCAACGGAGCAACAAAACTTTTTTGTTTTCAGCACCTACACAACAAAAATTTCTCAATATAACTTCAAAACCATAGGTGTATTCGGTAATTTCCTCACGTTTCAAAAATAGCTAAGTTTTGCTCCGATGGAGTGGTATTGGGAAATGCTAATTTTAGTAACATAGATGCACCTCTGACGCTCATCGGTCGTGGGGGTGGGAAGTGTGGGAACTCAATGTTCGGTTATCTATCTTGAGGGCAAAGATCGCAACGATCCCCTGTTTCTTTGCTGCACAGCAGGGACGAATTCCGGTTGCCAAAGATATTTAATGCGATAACACAGGCATCGCATTAATTTGCTTTTTTTGATGCATTATACTTTAGATGCTGTAAAATCTCCAGTATTCTGCTTCAATATCAGGAGTACTCGGCTATGGTACCATTTCGTCGTCCGCTCCGCAGACTGGGGGTAAACCGTAGGTTGATGTTTCTGGGGATGATCGCCACTAGCCTGCTGCTGTTCGTTAGAGGGTTTATATCCTCCGATCAAGTTACGCGATCTGGTTACGCCTTTTAATCTGGAGTGTTTATTAGACCTCCTGCATGAATAGTAAAGCAGTGTGACAGTTGGCAAAAGAAGAGTTGCAGAATGTGGCACAGGCATGACAGGAATAGAGAAATTGAGGAATTGCCATGCCATATACTGAAATACAACATCTTTCTTCTGTAGGGCATGACCCACTCATCCTATCAAAACCTAAGGTTTGTACTAATTATGACGAAATGATAGCGCTGAGGAATGCCAAGATATGTAGCAGCAACGTATTTAAACTCTTATGCCTGAACTCCGCCAATCGATCGCACAGCACTACCACGAGCGCACTAAATACGATCCTCAAACGATTGCTTCAAAAAGTAAGAGGTTAGACTGGGCTAAACAACCAGTACCATTCAAGGAATACAAAATTGGCTCCTCTTTTGACCTTAAACCCTATATAGAAGAAAAGCTAGAAGATTTTACTAATAATCCTGAGGCTCAATGGTGGCAAAGATTGTCACGACTTTTATTTTGTAGTTATGGACTGACTGCCAAAATGCCTTCTATGGGAAGTGCAGTGTATCTCCGTGCAGCGCCTAGTGCTGGTGGTTTATATCCAGCAGAAGTGTATGTAGTTTCTCGTGGTACTCAACTGTTACCACCAGGTTTATATAACTACCAGTGTCGCACTCATTCTTTGATGCACTATTGGGAAAGTGATGTTTGGCAAGCTTTGCAAAAAGCTTGTTTTTGGCATCCTGCCTTGGAAAATACTCAATTGGCTATTCTTATCACCGCTGTTTTCTATCGTTCGGCATGGCGCTATGAAGACAGAGCATATCGTCGTATTTTTCTGGATACTGGACATTTGCTAGGCAATATCGAGTTAGCAAGCGCTGTTTGTGACTATCGCCCTCATTTAATCGGCGGTTTTGTGGATGAAACAGTCAACGAACTGCTTTATATTGATCGCCAACAGGAGGGAGCGATCGCTGTTGTTGCCCTGGCAGATTTATTGGATATCAAACAAAATTTGCCTACATGGCGAACTGCTCTACCCTCGGCTACCGAAACTAACTATCCTGAAATTCCTGATGGTGAGTTGTTAAAGTACTTTCATCAAGCAACTGAAATTCAAGCAGGCACAACTGGCAAATTAAACTTGCCAGAAGTAAAACAAGAAAAATCTTTAGAAGATAAATACAACTTTCCTTTTTGTCAAAAAATTTCTACAACCACCACACCAATTAGCTGGGGTGAAAAGTTAGAAGATTTAGAAGTTACTATTTTCAAACGACGTTCTACCCGTGCCTACAATGGTGATTATTTAACTTTTGATCAATTAAAAGTCTTACTTGACTTTACTTACCAACCTCAACATTACATAGATCAGAATTTAGATATTTCTCCAGATTATTTTGATTTAAATTTAATCGAAACATTTATTGCTGTTTCTGGGATAGAAGGATTAGAGGCAGGTTGTTACTATTACGCACCTAAAGCCCAAGAATTACGACAAATTCGCTTTAAAAACTTCCGCCGAGAATTACACTTTCTTTGCTTGGGACAAGATTTAGGAAGGGATGCGGCAGCAATTTTGTTTCATACAGCAGACTTGAAAGCAGCTGTTGCTCAATACGGCGATCGCGTTTACCGTTATTTACACATGGATGCAGGGCATTTGGGACAAAGACTAAATTTAGCTGCCATTCGCCTTGGTTTGGGCGTTAGTGGTATTGGTGGCTTCTTCGATGATCAAGTCAATGAAGTTTTGGGGATTCCTGCCGATGAAGCAGTATTATACGTTACTACTTTAGGTAAACCCAGATAATTTACATCTTGCTGCACCCCTAGAGAGAATAGCTCAACACTTACTCTGTCTTGAAAATAGGGAACCTTAACAGGTAAGTAGTTAGGCAAAATTAAATTTACGGCTGGAGGCAGGGAACAGGGAACTCTTAACGGGGAACAGCACAGAGAATGTGTAATTAATTTTGTTTAGGTACTTAACAGAAAAAGAAATATTTTCATTCCCTTGTTGTGTGATTGATCAAATGACTGTCTTGCACCTCGTCCCGAAAACGCCTAGAACTTCAGTTCTAGACTGATAGCTGAAGTCAGTTAAAACTGACTGAAAAGCTTACCCAGTCTACTTTATTAGACTTTAGCTTAAAGCTCTTGAAATTTATTCCTTGGCACACAAGAACACAGATGCGAGATATGAGTCAAAGAATATCGTCGCGACTGTGTTAAAAAAGTCAAGTGATCGCACTCGACTTCTTGGTATGCAATGCTGTTCGCATATCAAATTTAATTTTCCAATAAAATAAACCTCCACAAACCTTTAAGCCTGTAGAGGTTTACTTTATATTTGGTGGCGGGAGATGGATTTGAACCATCGACCTTCGGGTTATGAGCCCGACGAGCTACCAGGCTGCTCTATCCCGCGTCGTCTTCTCTAGTATAACCAGAAGTCAGAAATTTAGCAACTACAAAATCGATAATTCTCCAATTACTTCTAAACGTTTGTATCTACCTAAGCTCATAAAGTTTTCTGATAAGGCTTCGGCAACGGACGGACTAATCCAGCCCATCTGTTGAAGTAAGTGAATGGCAGCGGCATACTTTGCCCGTTTCGCTCCATCTATAACTTTAATTGCCAATCCCATACCTTCACCGAGTCTGCCAATGCACTGCACTCCTTCTGCACCAGCTTTACTTACCACTTCTCCTGGAGCTAAACGCATTAGTTCTGTGTCAAATTCCCCGTCTCCTGCTATCAGCGTGGGGTGATGAGTCATAGCACGGACAATGCGCTCCATATCCAAACTACTGCTAGCAGCTAGTTGAGCATACAAAGACGCCATTTGTCCAAGCTGCATGAGATAGGTTGGTGCGCCGCAATCATCGTGAACGCTGATAAATTCCTCGGCTGGCATTTTCAGCACTTCTGCGACTTTGGCTATAATCAGTTGTTGTACGGGATGTTTCCGCTGCAAGTAGTTATTTAAAGACCAATTACACTGCTGACAAACAGCTAGCATTCCTGCGTGTTTTCCAGAGCAATTGTATTCTAGAGGACTGCGTTTGCCTTCGGGAATTGGACATTGCAGTGCCGAAGGATCAATATCAGCTCGCCAAAGGATATTAAATGCCTGTCGTACTTGCTGTATTGTTCCTTTATGGGAACTGGTAATAATTGCTAAGTCGCGATCGCTGAGGTCGTAACGTTCCAAGGTGCCTGTGCTGGTAACAGCAAGTGCCTGAAACGGTTTGAGTGCAGAACGGACGAATGTTGCAGTTTCGGCATTTCCGGCAACAGAAAGCACTCGTCCTCGGTTGTCGCATACAACAGCTTGGACTATGTGCTTTGATTCAATTATGCCTTCACGCAACAACCTAACTTCCAATACGGCGGCTTGAGTTCGTTTTCCCATTGTCATGGGTGATTATCTATCGCTATTTTGTCTTGATGTGATTTGTCATTTGTCATGTGTTAGTTGTTGGTTGTTAGTTGTTAGGAATAATTACTAACTACTAGCCACTACCTACTAATTACTAACCATTAACCAATGACTTATGAGAATTTAAACTAAGTGCCAAACTATCGTACCAGCAACGAACAACACAGCCAAGCTAGCAAAGCTAATTTGTAACCGTTGGATAATAGGTTTGATTTGGTAGGTAACAATTAAGCGATCGCGGGTTAGTACTTCCTGTGGTTTTGTCCAAGTTTGACCGTCATACCAACCAGATTCTTCATAAAATATGATTGGACTAGCTAGGCGATGTTGCACGTAAGACCAACCTAAATACAATCGCAGCAGTATAAGTATGACACCCAAACTTGCCCCGGCAGCACCACAGAGGAGAAAATGGGCAATTTGTTTATGTGGGGGAAAGCTGACTGCTGCCACCGCTCCTGCTATCGGCCAAGACACACCCCAGATCCAAGTTAATTTTGTGATATATTCGCGCCAGTCTAGCGTGCAATCACGAAATAGCCAAGATGATTTTAGCTCTTCGTACTCATTTAGCGGTTGTTGCTCAGAGGGAACAGGGCAATTTGAGACCGAGGACTTAATCATGTTTGTTTACCCCCACCATCATCAGATGTTGGAAACTCGATATGTTCTGCATGACCCCAGAATGCTTCTAAGTTATAAAATTCGCGCTCTTTGGGCATCATAATATGAACAATCACATCGCCGTAGTCTTGCAAAATCCAATTTCCCTCGGTTTTACCTTCTACCCGTAGAGGACGCCTTTGCCAATCCTGTTCTACTTTATCTTCGATCGCATCGGCGATTGCTCTTACTTGTACTCTTGAATAACCGGTCATCACCACGAAATAATCAGCCAGGTAAGATACATCTGCTACTCTCAGCAACAAAATATCACCCGCTTTCCGGTCTGATGCTGCTTCCGCAATAGTTTCGGCTACATTTTCACTTGTTGCATCAATATCAATTTGCGGGTTTTTTACCGCTCCTTTTTTCACAGCGACTGATTGTAATGGTAAGTTTGCTTGGATATAATCAGACATTAAACCTCAGCTGCTTTTTCTTTTTTGACAATTTTTTACAATTACTTGGCAAAAGCCCATGGAATTGCAACTGTAATAATAATTAGGTTTTTTTGAATACTAACAAAAAATACAGAGGTCTATGCAGTTGGTTGAGCAATTGTATGTTTGGCTTTCGATTTTTGTAAGAACCAATTGCGAGTGGCGATCGCTCGCGGATGAATCAAGCGAGGACTTTCTAGCAAAAACTTGAATGTGTAATCACAAGTCAACCAAACAGCCTGCTCCAAATTTTCCCAACAAATTTGTCTTAATACTTGCAATTGGGAGGTATTGCCACGCCCTGGCTCTAGAGTATCTGCTAAAAATACGATACAGCACAGCGGACTCATGCCTGGTCTACCTAAGGTGTGATTGGCGATCGCTTGTAATACTTCTTCATCTTCGATCCCAAATGTATCTCTGGCAACAATGGCACTGACATCTGCATGCAAAAGATGAGGAGACGCTGCTACGACTTCATCTATTTCCAATCCTTCAACTTCTGCCATCTGCAAAAGTTTTTGGGGCTGAAAATATTTTGCTAGATCATGCATTAGTCCCGCTGTCGCAGCTTTTTGCTGATTCAAATTGTAATGTTGTGCAAGCTCCACTGCCATTTGCTCAACCCTGAGAATGTGGTTAATCCGCGAAGCCGGAACATTCTCTGCTAACCAAGCTAAGACTTTTTGGCGCATAATAGCTGAACACCTGAATTCAGGATTGTGGCAACAAATGTTATTGAATAGATATTTCTATTCTAACGGAGTTATCATCTGAAGTTTGTTTGCCCAAATCTAGCCTCTTTTTGTAGCGAAGGCTTGTACTCAACAACTGTGCCAACTTTGTTTAGCTATTTTGGTAGGGTAGGCACTGCTGAACTTTCCTCAATTCTGATTTGATGTTGTGGACAGTGCTCACCTTATGGTTTGTATAGCCGCATCCTTCTAGGGTATCGAAATATTTTACACTTCTTGCTTTGAGATTACTGTAGAGTCTATAACTGGGTTATCTGCTGTCACTGTGTAGAATAAAGACTCATAATGAGTTAGAGCTTGCTCAAATGCATATTGCTCTGTAGCATATTGACGACTTTTGTAACCCAGAGTTTGAACTTTGTTCGGATGTTGATATAAGTCCAAAATTGCCTGAGCTAGAGCATCTGAATCTTCTGGAGGAACGATAATTCCACCGCCACTTTGTCTGATTGCTCTTGCAGCAGTTCCGTTTTCGGGTACAGATGCAATCAATGCTCGCCCACTAGCAAGTAGCACTTGAATTTTCGATGGCATATTGAAGGAGATCACATTTTTCTTTTGAACTACTAAGCCAATATCAGCAGCCGCTAGCATTTCTGGTAAACGTTCACGGGGTTGAAAAGGTAGTAGCAAAACATTATCTGCACCACAACTTTGACATTCTTGTTGCAATCTTTGTAAACAAGAAGCCTCTCCAACAATGACAAAAGCAATATCTGGAATCTGCCGCAACATAGAAGCAGTTTTGACAACAGTTTCTAGACCCTGGGTAAGAGCTATATTACCTGAATATAAAACTACAAATTTGCCATTCAAATTATGGGCAATACGAAAAACATTATCTTCTTTTGGTAAGGGACGAATAAAATTTACATCAACCCAATTGGGAATTTGTAAAAGTTTATTAGCTTCGACATTTTTAGCAAGCAAATTTTCGATAAAACCATCACTAATAACGCTAATTTTGGTGGCAGTGCGGTAAGCAAATTTTTCTAAAGCTGTAAAAACTTTAATCAGTAATTTGTTGTTGAGCAGACCGACATGAATGGCAGCTTCTGGTAATATATCTTGAAGGTTTAAAACTACAGGGCAACCATACAACCATCCCAACAAGGTAGTTGGTATACACACCGGTAAAGATGGAGAAGTTGTAAGAATCACATCAGGACGCCAGCCGTTTAAAGCCGGGATGAAACTGGTGAGAACAAAGCTAGCGTCTAGCAACATCCGATCTAAGAGGTTTGGCTGCGGACGAATCCAAACATAACTGCGTTGAATTTGAACACCATTTTTATACTCAGTAAAAAACAACTTCTTTCTATACCCTTCGTAAATTTGACGCTCAGGATAGTTTGGCATTGCAGTAACTACACGCACTTTATGTCCCCGCTTAACTAGTCCCTCTGCTAATTCAGTCATTAGAGGAGCAATGCCAATTGGTTCTGGATAGTAGTTGTATGAGTAAATTAAAATCTGCATATCAAAATTTAGTCAGAATATGCTTGGTATTTTTTTGAATCTCTGGCTTTATGAGATTTCTGCTTTCAAAGAGCAGTTCTGTCTAAATTCTCTCTTTTAATTCTCTTGATGTCAGTAACTATTCATTAAATTTTTAGTAAAATTTTATACTTGCTGTTTAAGTATACTAAGATATTTGTCACTTTTCAATCACACTACAAAAAATAGTAGTTAAGTATTTATTCGTAACTAAAATTTCTATATCTATTTAGCTTTATATCAAGGCAAATTTCTATAATGGGGGTTCCAATTGTAAGATAACGATTACGATACTAAAAATGAAGAGTGCGAGCATTGACCTACTAACGATTCAAGAAATTTCTGACTCTAATAAAATTAAACCCTAAAAAATATTTAGGAGTAGGGAAGCATCTGACGAAAACAAGCTTCCCTACTCCTAGCTCCTAGATTTGTACATTTAAGCTAGCTAAACAGCACCACTGTTTTTGTGAAATAGAATGGCTACTGTTTTCAAAATAAGTTTTAAATCGTATGCCAGGCTCCAGTTTTTTTGATATTGCAAGTCTAGACGAATTACATCCTCAAATTTACGTATGCTAGAGCGTCCATTCACTTGCCATTCTCCAGTCATACCCGGCTTTACATCTAGCCGTTGCCACTCTGGTACTTCATAACGCTCTACTTCATCGGGTGTAGGCGGGCGAGTGCCAACTAAACTCATTTCTCCTTTAAGGACATTCCAAAACTGGGGGAGTTCATCCAAACTTGTGCGTCGCAAAAAGGCTCCAATTTTAGTAACTCTGGGATCTTTATCAATTTTGAAAAAAGCCCCTTGTACTTGATTGTGTTTTTCCAGTTCAGCTTTCCTGGCTTCTGCATCAACATACATTGACCGGAATTTCCAAATCCGAAAGCGCTTACCCATCCAACCACAACGAGTTTGACTAAATAATATCGGGCCGGGATCGTCAAGTGTAATCGCAACAGCAATAGGAATAAATAAAATTCCCGTAATGACTAACCCTATAAATGCCCCAACAATGTCTATTACCCGTTTCGTCCAAGAACGTACGGAGGGATGTGTTGCTGGTAGCTGCTCTTCCAATGGTCGGTTGGAGGGCGTTTCGGTGTTACTACCAGACTCAATGTGAAAAACCTCCTCTAATCCTGTCAGGTTGAGTACTGCCATGACCTGAGGAGTAACATTCCGTAAAATCAATTCGATCCCTTTTTCCTGGGCAGTTTTGTAATTACTCACTAAAGCACCCAAACCACTACTATCCATGAAAGTAGTTTGCTGAAAGTCAATAATAATTCTTTTAAGAACTGGATTTGCTTGGATTAAATCTTGACAGGTTTGCTTAAATGCCACAGCTTCAAGCATGCTCAATCGGTTTGAGACCTGCACTACTGCCATATCATTTAATGACATTACCGGATCATCTACCTCTGTGGTTTGGCTATTCATGAAATCCTGTACTTTCATTGCCGTGTCAATATAATCGACCCAAAATTATTTTGTCTTAGCGAATCATCTAACCCGATGTTAGATCAGTTGAAACAATAACTAATTGCTAGTTACTGGGGTTTAGATTAGAGATTTTCAACGATGGTTCACAATAGATTTATCCGGAAATTAAATTTTAACCTTTGATGTGTAAGGCCTCAAGGTTAATTCACGGATATATCTAACAGAACAAAAAGTTAAATATCCTTACTATTTTGCCTAAGTAGCGCATACGTACTGCTATTATCTGATGACTACTAAAACTTTTACTACACCTACAGCACGCCTGATTGAGATTTTTTCCGCAATCCAAGGGGAAGGATTGAACGTTGGGACACGTCAAATTTTTATTCGCTTTGCCCTTTGTGACTTGCGCTGTCATTTTTGTGATAGCGCCCATACTTGGAATATACCGACAACTTGCAGGATTGAGCGATCGCCTGGCTTACGAGACTTTGAAATTTACGCTAATCCCGTTCCCTTAAACATACTAATTGAGTGGGTAAAGCGGCAAAATGTACTTTCCCTACACGATAGTATTAGCTTAACAGGTGGCGAACCACTTCTTCATGCACAATTTTTGGTGGAATTTTTACCGCAAGTACGTAAAGTCACTGGTTTACCCATTTACTTGGAAACTGGCGGACATCGTCCAGAACTACTAGCAAAGATTTTGCCTTATCTAGACTCTGTAGGTATGGATTTTAAGTTACCCAGTGTCAGTGGCGAAAGTCATTGGCAAGAACACGCAAAATTTCTCCAATTCTGTTATGAGTCACAAGTGGAAGTTTTTGTCAAAATTATCATTTCTGACAAAACAAACACTGCTGATTTAGAAGATGCAGGTTTGTTAGTCGCAGAAGTTAGTCCACAAATCCCCATTTTTCTACAACCTGTCACTCCTTTAGCAGCATCTGAACAATTTACTCAAAACCCTATACTTGCACCTGCTCCAGAGCAAGTTTTGATGTGGCAGGCTTTGATGAAGCGGTTTGTCAAGGTTGTGCGTGTAGTGCCTCAGACGCATAAAATGTTGAACCAACTTTAAGTAAATCGGTATTGAACTTAAAAATATTTTTTGATCAGGCACAAAATTGTGGAGCTGTGTAGATTTGCTTTGGCTCGCAAATAACTTATATTCCAGATTACTCCAGTCATTGGTGGGTATATGCAACTGAAATTGGCTCATGTCTTTGAAGTCTGAGTTGAACTAGAAGCACCAAAAGCTGAGGTTTTGAAAGCTAACAGTCATTACCTGTGGAAACTTGGTGGCTTATTATTTAAATCCACCTGTGATTCCAAAATGACAGAATAACAGCTTAAGTAGCAATTGGAAGAAGGAGTAACAGCTTTGCAAAGTGGAAATTACTGTTATCAGTAATTTTTGCAGGCAACGCAGTTGCTCTTCTGCCTTAATTCTCATAGGAGTTTTGTGAAGATAGGAGCAAGCACTAGACAATTTTGATTAAATTTCAATGTGAACATTGGCACTAGGCTGAATTAACATTTTCTTAATATATTCTTAATTGACAGGCTAGATGGTGAAAAAAGTAATTTTTTGAGCGTGAGAGTTATGACGCAGATTATTTAGTGGGCTGATTCTGGTGTAAGTGAGTGGTTTATAGCTGAAGCGATTGCGAGCTAGTCCTGTGCAAATTAATTGCTTTAATTGTCTAGTGTGAGGTTGGGGAAATGGGAAGAAAGCTATACTCTTCCTCCCGTGTCTCCCTCTTGTTTTAATATTCACTGTTTTCCATAGCAGTTTTAGATTTTGCCTTTGCTTTGTTGGCACTGCGTTTGAGGGCAGAAAGCCGTGCTTCGTATCTAGAGCGCTGGCGCTTGCTGGGAGTTATGTCAATTAAGGTTTTCAAGGCGCTACCCAAACTTTTGTAAGCGTTAGGAAGACTATAACCAAAACGAGTGGCTAAGGCGATCGCTTTTTCGTCAGCTTCTACTAATTCTCTTAGCTGCTTTTCCCCATTATTTTTTTGATAAAGTCGCCAACCAGAAACTCCGCACAGCGCTAAAGCAAGAAACAGCAATAAAACATCTTGTACCCACAATTCACCAACAGCACCACCCAAACCAATCGCTAAAGCTGCCATTTCCCAACCGTCTTTGGGAATAGTATCATTTTGAATGCGAGCAACTTCATGCCAGAACAAAAGATTACGCTGATCCATCGCTAGCGAATCCCATTTCACCAAGTCTATTTGAATTTCTACCTGGTCTTTACCTATTTCTTCAGAGCGAATCAGGGGCGGATTTACCTCTGTTGTACCTTCAACCATGACCCAGCTCTGCAATTCTGGCGGTAATAAGCCTTTTAACCGCCGGAGTTCACTCATTTCTGCTTTAGCAGAGGAGGTAGCATACGATGTCATATTTATCCAGCCCTAGTAAAACTTTCAGTATATCGAGGGTAACACTTTGGAGTATAGCTATTTCACTAAACATTTGAACTCATTCGCTAGGAAAACTTCCTCGTTTTTTACGAGCTTCCATAGCCTTTTCTAGTAGTTCTAACAACCCCGGAGCCTGTTCTTGGATACTTAGTAAGATTCTCTCACCTAGTTCTACGTTTCCCGGATCTTGACCTGTTTCCATCACGGCTAGCAGGCGAGGCAGTGCCACACTATCAATTAACTGAACCAGTCCACTCAAACAACGATTGAATTGTTTCTCTGTAAGAGTGGAGTCTTCTAAGGGAAACTCTATGATGGCACGAATTTCGCCGTCGGAAGGGTCATATTCCCATTGCAACATTTTGGTTTCCCAAGAAATTGCCAGCATTGTCTGAAGAATTGCTGCTTTGTGAGGATGGTCTTGCACTCCTGCTAAAACTTGGGGCGCAAATAACCGAAAAAATTTTCCCTCCTCATCAAGCTGAACTACAATCAAAAAATCTTCTATACTTTCACTTTCTACGCCTGTAATAATCCGGTCTTCTTCTTCGTCCAAACGGTAGTCCCAACCAAGATTATCCAAGTAATGAGCAATCTGTTCCAGATTCGCAGCCATAAAGCCTCATCATAAAAAACTGGAGCGGCTATTTCCAGACCTAGTTTAACCTGCTACGGTTACTTTATTAGGTTGATTTAGATACTTCTCCTTACCGAGCAATGTGCAATGGACTATTGCTGCTGTTGAAGATAACTATAGGTTAAATACTTATACTGTTAAGAATATAGTTAAAAAATATATTTTTCTCTAGTGAACCTTAACTTTAACTATTACTTTATTTAATATTACATAAACTTTAAAGGATAAAAATAACATAGTATATGAATTTATTCAAATACTTTTATTTATAAGTAAGTCAAAGTAAATAAACTAAAAACAAAGAACTCCGACTTATCTAAAAATTCGGGGTTCTTATCGGACATATTTTAGGTTATGTTAATTAGTAATTTTTGAGTATCAATGATATTTATGGATAAAAAAACTTTAATTTTAGCGATCGCACCTCTAATTTTTAGCCTCACTGCTTGTAGTGGAGAGGTGGCAAACACAGGAAATACAGGGGCATCACAAGTTACTCAAAGCCGTTTGGATATGATTAAAAGTCGCGGACAGTTAATTTGTGGTGTTAGCGGTGAACTACCAGGATTCAGCTTTGTCGGAACAGATGGTAAATACTCTGGATTAGATGTAGATGTATGTCGCGCCATAGCAGCTGCTTTGTTCGATAACCCAGATGCTGTAGAGTACCGCAATCTTAATGCCAAAGAAAGATTTACAGCCGTGCAAACCGCAGAAGTAGATGTTCTCAGCCGTAATACTACATATACGCTTAGTCGCGATACCTCGGTGGGTTTGGAGTTTGCACCGATAGTCTTTTATGATGGTCAAGGCATCATGGTTCGCAAAAGCAGCGGCAGTAAAACTCTAGCAGATCTCAAAGACAAAGCAATCTGCACTCAAACTGGTACCACCAACGAGCAGAACTTAGCAGATCAAATGCGAAAACGGGGTATACCTTACAAACCCCTTGTCTTTGAAGATGTGAACACAGCATATGCTACTTATGCACAAGGACGTTGTGACGCTGTTACTTCTGATAAGTCTCAATTAATTTCCCGACGCACAATTTTACCTAACCCAGAAGATAATGTAATTCTTGATGAAATTTTATCTAGTGAGCCATTTGCTCCAGCTGTTGCCGACGGAGATAGTAAATGGGCTAATACGATTAAATGGGTAGTTTATTCCCTAATTAAAGCCGAAGAATTAGGTATTAATTCTCAAAATGTTGCAAAACTTGCTAATAGTAACGATCCAGAAATTCGACGTTTTTTAGGAACTGAAGGTAACCTTGGGCAAGGGATGGGTTTGCCAAATGACTTTGCAGTCAGAATTATTAAACACGTAGGCAACTACGGTGAAATTTATAATCGCAATTTGGGAGCAAAGACAAAGCTAAATTTTCCTCGCGGTCAAAATCAACTCTGGACAAAGGGTGGACTTTTGTTTTCTCCTCCTTTTAGATAATCAGATATGAATCATGCATAATTTTAAATCTCCCTTGTGGCGTGATCGGCGTTCCTGGCAATTTTTTTTTCAATTAATAGCTGCGTTTTTAGTAGCATTTGTCGTAGCTATACTGTGGGTAAATCTCAACCGCAATTTGCAGCAATTAGGAATTCAATTTGGGTTTGGTTTTCTCAAGCAACAAGCTTCATTTGATATTAGCGAAACGCCCATTGCTTACAATCCATCTGATACTTATAGTCGTGCCTTATGGGTAGGCTTAATTAACTCTTTACGAGTGGCGATCGCAGGGATTATTTTCACGACGATTGTCGGTATATTCGCAGGAATAGCACGGCTATCTGATAATTGGTTAGTACGAAATATCGCTGGAGTTTATGTAGAGATTTTTCGCAATACACCTCTACTTTTACAATTATTATTTTGGTACTTTGCTGTTTTCCTGAGTTTACCTAAGATAGAAAACCAAATTTCTATTTTGAATTTATTTTATATCAGTCAAAGTGGTGTGCAATTTCCGTGGTTTAGGCTCTCCTCAGAATTTTTTGCTTTGTTAATGGGATTGACTTTTTATACAGGTGCGTTTATTGCCGAAATTGTTCGAGGTGGTATTCAATCTGTGCCAAAGGGACAATGGGAAGCAGCCCGTTCTTTGGGGTTAAAGCCTGGTTTGGTGATGCGACTAGTGATTTTTCCTCAAGCTTTGCGGGTGATCGTGCCACCACTGACAAGTCAATATCTGAATTTGACTAAAAACTCTAGTTTAGCGATCGCGGTTGGCTATCCAGATGTATATTTTGTTGCTTCTACTACTTTTAACCAAACGGGGAGAGCGGTAGAAGCTATGTTGCTGATTATGCTTACTTATCTGATAATGAGTTTGACAATTTCTCTGGTAATGAACTTTTTTAATAGAATGGTGGCGATTAAAGAAAGATAAGAATAAGTCACCTGCGCTCGTGTTACCCTCTCCGAAGTTCAGAGCGGCGGCTTCCGCCGCTCCGACTTCTCTGCGCAGTGCTGACTCACCACTGTACGGGCGGGTTTAAAAGATAAATTGTCGATTTCCGCGAAAGATCATCCATAAAACCCGCCCCTACTCACAAATAACTAATGACCAATGACTAACTTTTAGAATATGAATTGGCTGCGTAAAAATTTGTTTAATACTTGGTACAACAGCATATTTACTGTTGTTTGTTTGTTTTTACTGTTCTGGATAGGTTCGGGTGTTTTGAGTTGGGCAATTACTCAAGCACAATGGGAAGTAATTTGGGTAAATTTGCGTTTATTTTTTGTTGGTCGTTTCCCCCCAACATTATACTGGCGAGTTTGGATTGTGCTGGCAATAGCTTCCACATTATTAGCTCTGACTTGGGGAGTTTTGTTTAGCAAACAAAGTGTGAACAGCCGGAGAATTAACCCTTTTGCTTTGATTCTTTGTGTAGTCTTATTTTTTTTGCCTCTAGATTTAAATATTCGCCTTTGGTTACAGTCAATCGTAATTTTAATATTTACAAGTTTTTGGTTGGGTAGAAGATGGAGTAGTGCGATCGCGCCTTGGCTTTCACTTGCATGGTTACTATCTTCCCCTGTGATATTTTGGTTAATTGGTGGTGGATTTGGTTTAAAGCCAGTACCAACAAGTTTATGGAACGGTTTGCTGCTAACTGTTCTGATGGCAGCAGTTAGTATTGTGCTTTCCTTTCCTATTGGCGTGTTACTTGCTTTAGGACGTAATAGCAATCTACCCGTAGTGCGTTGGTTATGTCTTCTGTACATTGAAATTATTCGAGGACTGCCACTAATTGGGATTTTATTCTTTGCTCAGGTGATGTTTCCTTTATTTCTGCCAGGCGGTATTCGTTTAGATAGGGTTTTGCGTGCCATTGCTGGATTAGTTTTTTTTAGTGCTGCTTACATGGCAGAAAATGTCCGTGGTGGACTCCAAGCTATTCCTCGCGGACAAATTGAAGCCGCCAAAGCCCTCGGATTCAACGCTTCCTTGGTTGTGCTATTAATTGTCTTACCTCAAGCCTTGCGTGTTGCAATTCCAGCAATTGTTGGTCAATTTATCGGCTTATTTAAAGACACTTCACTTTTATCTTTGGTGGGATTAGTAGAACTTACAGGAATTGCCCGTTCTATTTTGGCACAGCCACAATTTCTCGGTCGTTATGCAGAAGTATATTTATTTATTGGCTTAATTTACTGGCTATTTTGTTATGCTATGTCGCTGGCTGCTCGACGCTTAGAGAAGCAGTTAGTGAATGAAAAATAGAAAGTTAGGAGGTTGATTTCTGTGTCAGAACAAACACCGATAATTATTGCCGATCAGGTTCACAAGTGGTATGGTAAATTCCATGCTCTGCGAGGCGTAGATCTAACAGTAAATCGTGAAGAGGTAATAGTCTTGATGGGGCCTTCTGGTTCGGGTAAATCAACCTTTATCCGCACATTTAATGCTTTAGAAGATTACCAAAAAGGCAAAATAGAAATTGATGGCATTATCCTCAGCCATGATTTACGAAACATTGAAGCAATTCGCCGAGAAGTGGGAATGGTATTTCAACAGTTCAATTTATTTCCCCATTTAACGGTAATTCAAAATATCACTTTGGCACCAATTTGGGTACGTCGTTTGCCGAAGGTAAAAGCCGAAGAATTGGCAATGCAACTACTAGATCGAGTAGGCATTTTAGAACAAGCACATAAATACCCAGGACAGTTGTCTGGAGGACAGCAGCAGAGAGTAGCGATCGCTCGTGCTCTAGCTATGCAACCTAAAATTATGCTATTTGATGAACCAACCTCTGCTTTAGATCCAGAGATGGTGCGAGAAGTTTTAGAGGTGATGCGAAGTCTTGCCCGTGATGGCATGACAATGGTAGTTGTCACCCACGAAGTTGGATTTGCCCGTGAAGTAGCTGATCGAGTGATTCTGATGGATAATGGCAATTTAGTAGAATCAGCTACCCCTGATAGTTTTTTTACTAACCCGCAAGAAGAACGCACCCGCCAATTTTTATCACAAATTCTTTAGCTAATTAGAAATTACACGTAGATTATAATACCTGCAATTCTAGTTAGATATTTTTCTATCTAAAAGGTGATGCAAAATTAACATAGTCAGTTTTTAAAATAAAATAATTTACTCAATATTTAATATGCCCGATTATTCCACTATTACAACAGAAATAATTCAGCAAGCAAAAACTGTCGAGGATGTTCTTCCAATCAAAAATGAAGCTTGCCGCTCAAAATTCTTTTTCCACTCTCATCCCACCTCAAAAGTTTGCTTGTTTTTTCACGGATTTACTGCTGGGCCTTACCAATTTGAACCACTGGGAAAAGCTCTTTTTGAATCAGGTTACAATGTTTTGATTCCTTTACAGCCTGGTCATGGAATAGCGGGGAATTGGAATGGTGATAACCCTCCTCCTTTGCCTACAGAACAACAAGTATATCAAGAGTTTGCATCCTCCTGGCTGCAAATAGCACGAAATTTAGGAGAGCAGATAATCATTAGTGGATTATCAACAGGTGGAAATTTGGCAGCCTGGTTAGCATTAGAATTCACCAAAGAAATAGAAAAGGCTATACTGTTTGCTCCCTATGTTAGTGGCAACAATCCAATTGTCAACTTTCTTGTAGAAATACTTCCTTTTTATTATGAATGGTTGAATAAAGATAATCCTGGAAATTTTGGTTATCACGGTTTTCGCATTCCGGCACTACGATTATTTTTAGATATGGGTCAAGAAGTACTGGAGCGAGTAGAAAAAGAGGCCGCAGTGCCAATGTTTGTTATTTCTAGTGAAAGTGACCCCACAATTGACCATAATGAACTACGAGCTTTATTTTTAGCTTTAATCAAGCACCAACCTCAATCTTGGTATTTTAACTTCGAGAAAGTTTTTGACATTCCCCACACTATGATGACGAAAGCTGAAGGTAATAAATATCAAAACTTATTGATTACCATAGCTAAAGCTTATATTGAAAGTGATGTTACTTGGAATGAATTACTAAACATTGGTTATCAAATCTTGCAAGGAAAAACTTTTGAGTCTGTCGGATCACAATTTAATCTATGTAATAAAGTTTCTCCAGATGTGGCAGTTTTACTAGCTGTTATGGAGAAGCAAATAATTATTGAGGCTAGCGAATAAAAAAGATACAAATAATAAAAAAGAAAATAACCCTGCCCTTGCAAAGAGGGCTAGGGAAATATTTACAGCTTCAAAAACAACTATTTAGCACTTTGTGGCAATGCAGATGGATATATACCTTCGACAATTAACACAGGTCTTGTGTTGTATTCCTTCTCTAACTGTCCTCGCAACTGTTGGTTCCAACCAAAATTGTAGTCTCTCTCAAGCTCTGTAACAACAAATGGTCGGAGTGTACCAGTAGCAACAATCCTTTCGCCTTGTTTAATAGGAGCTTTTTCTTTTATTTGATCCGTAACCAAAACTAGCAATGGATTATTACCAAGGAGCGTATCGTCTTCAAGAACAAATGCATTAGGACTGTAAATTCTTTCGACATCAGCAGGTACAGCAATCACCTTGTTGTAATAAGCTTTTGGATTTTCGCTGATTTCTCCCGGTACTGGTGCCAAGGCAATTGACTGTGCAATAATTGCTGGTCTACCTTGATATTCTCGATAGGAATCTTGACCTAAGTTTAAGCCATATTCTTGTTGAATAGCATTGGGATCAAACTTAGTAACTGTTCCCGTTACTTGTAATCTCGCATCTTGAGGTATAGGCCAATTGACAGGTTGACCAGTATTATTTACAACGACTATTCTTTCACCACTAAAAACTTCCCTGTCAGTAATTGTAAATACTCTATCATTCAGCCTATTAATAGGCTGGCTTCTGACAGTTACGAGTTTACCTACAAGAGCATCTGTCTTCTGACTAACATCTGGTGCAGTAACGTTTTCTTTTTCTGTCACAGGTTCAGAAGTATTAGGATCTTCTGCTGCTGGAGATTGAGGAGTAGTCGCTTGTTGTTGATTGTTAGCGCATGCAGGAAGAACTATTGCCGCTAATGCAATAGCTAGAGCACCTATGCGATTATTCCAACCTCCTTTTTGATATTTATTTAGAGTTTTCATTTTTCCTCCTTCTTCAAATTATTGAGCTATGCAAATCTCCTTATAAATTTGTAACTACTACATATCTAAGTATTTATTATGTTGACTAGAAATTAGCTAAAGATATCAGTAGTTATTTTTGATCCCTATTATTTTTTGTTTGCAAAATCTTAACTACACTAGTCTAGTCTAAAAAGTTGAATAGGCTTAACCTTCTATCTAAAGAAGGAAAGTCAAATATAAATTATTTGATTTGATAACTTTAAATAGATTAGTCAATCCATGCTTTTGAAAATTGTAAGCTCTAAATTAAAGCTCCCCGGCTTCTCTAAAAAGTCGGGGAGCTTGAGCGATGAAAATGATTTAGAATGACTGTATGTTACTTGTTTTTACTGAAAATGAATGTATTAAAAAAATTAAAAGTTACCGTAGAGATCGCATTTGAGTTATACATTGTCCATATGTTAGAATTCGATTACTCATTGATGTAAAATAAAGCACTTATAAATTAGTTGATATCAACAGTGTTTTTACCAGAAGTATTAATTATCTACTGTGACGCAGTAGCCGAGATTATAAAAGATGTTAATTAATAACGTAGATCAAAAGCCAAGTTTAGAAAGTAAGTTTAAAAAAAAAGCTGATTGCTTCTTTGTTTTCTTGGAAATTTTTGAATGTGAAGGAGGAATCCAATCCTACATAAAAGATATTTTTCGTGCCTATCTAGGTTTCACTGAAGCCTATCATGGTCATGTATTCTTGCTACGAGATAGCTCCTGCTGCTCAAATATTTATGAGTGTGAGCGTTTACAGTTTCATTACTTTAAAAGCCATTCTCCTCAAATCGGCAGAGTCAAAATGACAGCGGCTTTGCTAAAGTCTCTGCTACAACAACGCCCCCAACATGTTTTTTGTGGTCATATAAAATTAGCAGTATTGGTACAAACTCTCTGTCAGCCCTTAGGAATTCCTTACACTGTCCTAACTTATGGTAAAGAAGTCTGGGAAGTGCTTCCACCTCAGCAACAACGCGCTCTTGCCAGTGCTACAAAGATTTTGACAATTAGTCGTCATAGTCGCGATCGCCTTTGTGCGGCAAATAGTATTGATCCCAACAAGGTACACCTACTTCCTTGTGCCATTGACGAAAATAAATTTACTCCAGGTCTCAAACAGCCAGAATTAATCGATAAATATGATTTGGCAGGAGCAAAGGTATTAATGACCGTAGCACGACTGTGGTCAGGAGATATCTACAAAGGTGTAGATGTGACGATTAGAGCTTTACCGCAAATATCTGAGGTTTTTCCAGAAGTAAAATACTTAGTAATTGGCCGTGGCGACGATCAACCCAGATTAGCCCAGCTAGCAAAAGATTTAGGTGTAGCAGAACGTGTAGTATTTGCTGGCTTTATCCCTACAGAAGAACTAGTAACACACTATCGCCTTGCTGATGCCTACGTTATGCCTTCTCAAGAGGGATTTGGTATTGTTTATCTGGAGGCAATGGCTTGTGGTGTGCCTGTACTTGCTGGTGATGCCGATGGTTCAGCTGAACCGTTGCATGATGGAAAATTGGGATGGCGAGTACCGCACCGCGATCCTGATGCTGTGGCAAAGGCTTGCATCGAAATACTCAAAGGACAAGATCGGCGTTGCGATGGACAGTGGTTGCGAGAGGAGGCGATCGCTTGTTTTGGGAAGGAGGCTTTTCAGGAGCGGTTACAACAAGAATTGTTGTTTTTGGAACCGACACCGCTGTCCTGTTGTTAAAATCTGCTTCAGAATACGCCTCATGCCTTCGATGAATGATACAAAAGGTATCATTAACTTCTGTTTGCTGATTTTGGGTGCGATCGCAAATCAGTTAACAGCGAAAAGTTAACAGTGAACAAGATAACTGACAACTGATCGCTGATTTACTGCCACCACCCGCACTAACGCCCCACAATTTCTTAAACTGGATCTGCAAGATACTCACAAGCGCCTAAGAAGATGAAAGCATCTGCAAAATTCGACTTTGAGGACGAGAAGTTTAACGCACCCCCTTCTCAAATCATCCCTTGGTGTCAGATGATTAATCCTCGGTATGGCAACAATGGCATTCAACATTACGGTTTGGCAATTAAACTAGATAATGCCCACGCCGTGGGCTTTCAGCCGGATGACAATTGGCAGCAAGTAGAACACGAATTTAGTTCCGGACTAGAAACGGTATATATTACTACTACTCCCCGCATTGTAATTGTCAGAAGGGGGCCTTTGTCTGTAAAAGATAGGGAAACTGGTATTAAGCTCGGTACGCTTAGAGATAATTACGATGCTTTTTTAGCAGATAAGCTTAAATTTAAAACTTTTACACGTTACTTGATTTTTCTAGTTGCAGAAAATAAAAAGTTTTTACATGAATTACCTTTGCAATTAACCCTGAACGGTGCAGCAGGAGCAAGTTTTAGCAAAGCTTATTGCGAATATCAACAAGGTAGAGTTGCAGGTGGATTTGTCGCTGAACTAGAAAGGGCATATTCTGGATATCGCAAGCAACCTTTAACGCCAAAAGGGCAGCTATTTCATGCCCACGGAATTTTTTGTCCCATGATTGATTGTGAAGAAAGAGGCATTGAACCAAAAACGGTTCTGGTTGCTTCAACTGTAGACTATAAACATCCTACGATTGGGACGTTAACACAGTATTTAATTGCTTCCGATTCTCCAGAGTCAGAAATCATTATCAAGACTTTTGAAGAACACAAAGAGTTTGGTCGGGATACTGCGAAAGCAGAAACATCGACGAAGATGGTAGCGGCAGGTGTTTCTAGCTCCTATATTTACCCAGATGAAGATGATTTTGGTTATCCGCCTTACTAAGCAATTAGACGTTTAAATTGCTCAATGTTACATTTGATTAATTCTCTATCTATGCAGTACAATTGTACTATAATCTGTGGTTGAGAGAAACCTACTTGCATATCTGCGAGGAGAAAGGCAATGACAGAGTTTCGTACAATCACTCCACATTTGACGGTTAGTGAGACCAGAGCGGCAATAGAGTTTTACAAAGCAGCTTTTGGTGCGATTGAGAAATACATTCTGCCCTCTCCAGAAGATAACAAAATTATGCACGCCGAGTTGGAAATTGGCAACTCGATGATTTATTTAAATGATGAATTTCCAGATTTTTGTATCCAGTCACCAACTGCCTTAAATGGTTCGCCTGTAACAATTCACCTGCAAGTTGATGATGCAGATACTTGGTTTGCTCGTGCCGTGAGTGCGGGAGCAACGGTAACAATGCCTTTAGAGGATATGTTTTGGGGCGATCGCTATGGCAAGCTAGTCGATCCCTTTGGTCATCATTGGTCAATTGCCAGTCGTATTGAAGAAGTGCCACCAGAAGAAATCATGCAACGGGTAGCAGCCCAACTGTCTAGTTGATGCCTGATGCTTATAATTTGACCCCAGTTGAATAATAAAGTACAATGGCAGATTGTCTGTCTATTTCCTGCTCGGATCAGGTAGATTCATATTTTGCATCTACGCTTTTGTCCACCAAGAAATAAATTTCTTGGCTCAGGGTTAAAGTCTGCTTAAGCAGACTAGGCAAGTTTTGAGTCCGTTAAAACGGACTTGAGCTATAAGCCTGGTACTTCAGTTCCAGGCGTTCTAGGGGCAAAGTGCAAGATTTGAGTAGACATACTACAAAAGCTGGCAAAAGAAAAAGCCAGCTACCTGTACGGCAAATTTCAAGGACAATTACATGACCTACGCAATTATTGAAACTGGCGGCAAACAATTACGAGTTGAAGCAGGTCGCTTTTATGATATAGAACTGCTTCATAGCCAACCAGATGAAAAAGTTACTATAGAATCAGTGCTGTTAGTACAGCATGATGGCGAAACCACCATTGGACAGCCGTTAGTGACAGGGGCGAAAGTAGAAGGGACAGTGATGCGGCATCTTCGAGGTCGCAAAGTCCTGGTGTACAAAATGAAACCGAAAAAGAAAACTCGTAAAAAGCGGGGACATCGGCAAGAAATCACCAGGTTAATGATTAACTCCATTAGCATGAATGGTTCTGTACTTGCTTCGGAAGAGACAGCAACCACTACTACCACTAATGAGGCAACAGACGTACCTGCCGAAACAGCTGCTGAATAATATAGTAGGGGCGGGTTTTAACAACAATACCTCTGAATAGGCGAAATATCTTCTGTATAAACCCGCTGTTTAACCGAAAAATAATCACTGAAACCCTCACGGCAGTAGCTACAACGGGGAAAACCCCAAGGGCGCGCTGCCTCCCCTACTATCTACTAACCACTAACTATTTACATTATCTAAAAAGAGGAAATTATGGCTCATAAGAAAGGAACAGGTAGTACACGTAACGGTCGCGATTCAAATGCTCAACGATTGGGTGTGAAGCGTTACGGTGGGGAAGTTGTCCGCGCGGGCAATATTCTCATTAGACAACGTGGTACTAAATTTCACCCTGGCAACAACGTCGGTATTGGTAGCGATGACACTCTGTTTGCTTTAGTTGACGGCGTAGTAACCTTTGAACGCAAAGGCAAAACCCGTAAAAAAGTCAGCGTTTATCCCGTTGCTGCTGAAGTTGCTGCTTCTTAAAATACCAGAATCTTCAGTAGGGTAGGCATTACTGCCGCCCTGCTTGATGATTTAACTATAGACATTGTATTGAAACATTATTCTTTCTATAAAAGCACCCATCACTAGACCTGTTAGAGAAAAAATACTTATAATACAAAATGCTTGTACTTCTCTAAATCCTGCTGTTTGAAAATCTATTCTCACCAACATTAAAGCAGCAAGAATCACAAAAATATCAAGAAACAGTCGAAAACGGGCAAAAATAAGAAAGAACAGAAAAGCCGCTAATACGGTAACACTAAAGGATCTAAGGTTTGATGTAAATAAGTTAAGAGAATAGTCTGCTATCCTTGTCAAAGGACTAGTCAAGCTTGCCACTAAAAAAAAGATAGCGATCGCAACCAGCACCCATATAAAATATGGAGGATTTGCAGCCGATAACACCCAGCCAAGGGAAATAAAGGTAAGCAGCAGTAGTATCAGGGAAAGCCAGGGAAGTTTTTTCAATAGTGACATAAGGTTATTTTCCCAGTCCTGGTTTAAGCTATGATCCCACAATTTAATAATTGCTGAATTGCAAAGCCTTGAGAGTTACTAGTGTTCAAATTTCTCTTAGCATCTATGATAGTGGTCTTTTTGGTTATGCAAGCAGCAACTAAAAGATTAGGAATTTAATAGAGAATTTCGGTAAAACAACTTAAATATTTTCTTAAACATTTGTAAACTGTTAGCAGTTATGTAGCCGCGTGTCATGTCTTGTTAGGGAAATATGATGAAACAAATTGTTATAGCTGAACGCGTGTGCCTGATTGGTCATATTGTGTCAATGGTGTTTGGACTAGTAGGAATATTACTAGTCGTTCCTCATCCTGAAATCATTATGGACTTGTCCGAGGTAGGACAAACCGCCATGCAATGGAGTATGGCTGGAGGCGGCGTAGTTTACATGATTTTGGGAACAGCAGCTGTTGCTTTATATGCTTATAGAACATTGGGGTTACGTTTGTGGCTGGCTTTTATGCTGCCCTCAGTATTAATTTCTTTAACTAGTGAATTATTAGGAACTAGTACTGGATTTCCTTTTGGTCACTACACTTACTTAAGTGGCTTGGGCTATAAAATAGCAGGCTTAGTACCATTTACTATTCCCTTGTCGTGGTTCTATTTGGGATGTGCTTCTTACTTGTTGGCGCGTGCTGGGTTGGAAGTAGATAAAAAACCTAGCTTGCTCCGTCACGCAGGTGCTGTGGCTTTGGGTTCATTGTTGCTAACCTCTTGGGATTTTGTCCTAGACCCGGCAATGAGCCAAACTGCTTTACCATTTTGGTACTGGCATCAACCAGGAGCTTTCTTTGGAATGCCCTACCAAAACTTTGTTGGGTGGTTAGGTACTGGTTGTGTGTTTATGACGGTGGCTGCACTGTTGTGGAGAAATACACCGATTCAATTACAGGGATGGCAACTTAATCTACCCTTGATTGTTTACTTAAGCAACTTTGCTTTTGCTACTGTCATGAGCTTGGCTGCTGGATTTTCCATCCCCGTGCTACTTGGCTTGCTACTTGGTACAACTCCGGCGGTGCTGCTGTGGTGGAAGGCTCAAAGCACATCTACACCAGCATCTTTGGAATCAACAACCAAAGAAATGCAAGCAGCCGAGGTAAGAGTTGCTCTCAAATAACCAAAATACTTACTAGACGCGATCGAGATTCAATTAATCGCGTCTCTATTTTAGTTTCTTGTCCACGTCAGTGACGCAAGTTTGTACTGCCGCAATTGCCAAGATGCATAGCGGTTTTCGTTAGACACCCCTCAGCATTTTTACAAGTGATCGGTTGGTTGACAATAGTAAGCGCCTTTTCGCTCTTTTTATTACTCATACAAGTCCCAGCAACGGCTATTTTACTGTCGCGCCTCTTTAAAGGGCCTTTGCGCCATCCTCCTATTACATCTCAACACCCAACACCAGAACTTTTGGGTAGTGTCAGTGTAGTTATTCCTACTTTGAACGAAGCTCTTCGAATTAGCCCCCTCTTAACTGGTTTAAGTCGGCAAAGCTATGAAGTTCGGGAAATTATTGTTGTAGACAGTAACTCTCAAGATGGTACCCCTGACTTGGTAAAAGCCGCACAAAAACAAGATCCCCGCTTTCGTATAATGACTGACGATCCCTTACCAGCTAATTGGGTAGGGCGTCCTTGGGCATTACATAACGGCTTTTTGCACAGTTCAGAGGCAAGTGAATGGTTCCTGGGTATGGATGCCGATACTCAGCCTTCACCTGGTTTAGTTGCAGGTTTAGTTAAGACAGCAGTAGCTGAAGGATATGATCTTGTTTCTCTTTCACCTCAGTTTATTCTCAAATATCCAGGAGAGTGTTGGCTACAACCAGCTTTGTTAATGACATTACTTTATCGTTTTGATCCCACTGGCATTAATACTGAACAGGCAGAGCGAGTAATGGCTAATGGTCAATGCTTTTTCTGCCGTCGTTCTGTTTTAGTTGATGTCAACGGTTATACCAGCGCTAAAAGTTCTTTTTGTGATGATGTTACCTTAGCACGCCACATAGCCGCTTCTGGTTTTAAAGTGGGATTTCTAGATGGGGCAAAAGTTTTGAAAGTACGAATGTACGAAGGCGCAAAGGAGACTTGGACAGAATGGGGACGAAGCCTTGACTTGAAAGATGCTTCCTCTCGTTCCCTATTGTGGGGTGATTTGTGGTTACTTTCAGCAGTTCAAGGTTTACCTCTGCTCATTGTACTCAGCTTTTTGTTGTTTTCTCCCTCTGTTCCTCTAAACCCTTCTCCGCTTTTGTTACTACTAGGGCTGAATTTATTTCTGCTGTTAATTCGCTTTGCCATGCTTTTTGCGATCGCACCCAGCTACGATCGCACACTCGCTAGAGGCGGTTGGCTATTTTGGCTTTCTCCTTTGGCAGATCCGTTAGCAGTGTTACGCATCTTTTTGTCTGCATTTCGCAAACCCCGACAATGGCGAGGAAGAGAGTATAGCTAAGGGGACAGGTGATAGGAGACACGGGGAAACGGAGAATTGTGAATCAGGTTCTATCACCTTGTGTGCTTATCTCCCGATCTCCTTATCTTCATTTCTCTGGGCGTTACCGCGTCTCAATGTCTCCGTGTCTGATCATAACTGCGTCGCCACTTCTTCCTCCCTACATTTGTTCTACTCATCTGTATCATTAATGCGATCACCGCGTTCTAATTCCCAAAGAATTTGATTGCCTTCTCGGCGTACCCGCGAGACAATCCAGTTACGCCAGCGCCATTGATCGCCACGACTGGTAACAGCGCTAGCATGAACATCCATTAGATCTGCTAGTTCGGAGCTGGTTATTAGGTAACCTTTTTCAGAGATTTCGTCGGCTATTCTTAGAGTTTCAACTAAGTTACGGAGTTGCACCACTCTGATTTCACGTGGTAATTCTTCGTTATTGAGAGCAGCTGAATTATGAGAAGTTTCAATCATGTTTGTATCGGGTGCAAGAGAACTGATATCTTGTGTATTTTGGTTCATTATCATCAATTCGTCACTAGAATCAGATAAACTTGCTACCGCAACTTCTTTTTTTTGTATCTGTGGAAGTGCGCCAGAGGAAGCAGATTCGGAAATTTGTTTAAGTGCAGGAGTTTTACCACAGGCAAAAGCACGGGCGATCGCATCGCAGCGTTCGTTACCTTCATTACCTGCATGCCCCCGGACGTGTTGCCATTTTACTTGGCGAGTGTTAAGTTGATCAAGGATTTCTAGCAAATCTTGATTAAGAACGGGCTTACCGTCTGCCTTTTTCCAGCCTTTTCTTTTCCAAGTTTTTACCCATTTAGTAACGCAGTTAATTAGATACTCGCTATCAGTGTAAAGAGTGATGGGTTGGCTTTGTCCGGATGTTTTAAGAAATTCTAAAGCCGCGATCGCAGCTTGCATTTCCATTCTGTTATTGGTGGTTTGCTTGGCTGCATTGCCTATTTCATGAACAGAGCCATCACCGAAGTAAACAACAATACCCCAACCGCCTGGCCCTGGATTGCCAGTGCAAGCGCCATCAGTATATATACTTTCGATTGCAGGAACTGAGGACATAGTTAACTTAATTTAACCGCACAAGCACAATTTATGCTAATTAAAAGTAAATTAGCAACCAAATATACGAAAGATAACTAAGGTTAGCATAATTGCAATTATAGGCATGTCTAAATTTACAAGAAGGGGGAACAACCACTAGCTAACTACCATTTGTTCTATCTACAATAGTCAATTACCTGTTCAATAAATCTTTGCCAAATCTCATTGGGAGTCCAAATTTGATGTAAATCTTTCTTTGCCTCGTCATCACTTATACCTTCATGTAGACGACGATAAAGATAAATAAAAGCCGACACTCTCTTGTTGGCAGCACAGTGAACAAACACTCTTTTATCAGCATTTGTTTCCATAACTCTAAAAAATTCTTTCACATTTTCAAAGTTAGGTTTGTCCCAAACTACGGGGATATGAACATATTCCATACCTTGAGATTCTACAATTTGTTTCTCATCAGGTAAAGCATTAGGAGATTCTGGTAGTGCTAAATTCACAACTAATTGATATCCTGCTTCTTGAATAAATGCAAATTCTTCTTTTGTTGGTTGTCCGGAAGTGGCGATATACTCAGATATTTGCAAAAAGTTATAGATATTTTCCATACAGTTATAAGGCATTTTTTTGTGGAAGCAACTCATTGATTTTTATACAAAAAATTCGTGTTGTTAATGTGATTAAGAGTTTCAGGGATCACAATAAAATCTATAATTGACGATTCTTTGATGCACTTGGCAAAATTGAAACCAATTCAACACCCATAATGGAAGCTCTGAACTTGGGCAATGAGAAGAACATCATATAAATCTCCAAGGTAATCTTGAAAGCAATCTATTAACGGCTAATTTTTTACCTAGATTAGGGTATAACGTCCTCCAATCACATTACTGACAATTTCCACACAAATGAAGATTAAATTAAGCCAATTGAGCTAAACTTTGAAAATCAAATTTTTTTAACATTTCTACAAACTTGAAAACCGCAGGAACATGGAGAGCATTAGATAGAACGGCAACAGCCATAACTCTTTCTAACGGTACTGGCAGATTGTATACTTGCACGCCTGGGGGAATTGGTATCGCTGCTAAACGAGGAAGTATAGCCGCCGTTAGTCCTTGATTAACCATGCTGACAATAGTAGAGTCTTCTTGAATGTCACTAGCGGTATTCAAAAAGGGTGCTAATTTTTTTATATGGTGGTGTAAAGGTCGCCCACAAGGTAAACAGGCAAGCATTATTGGTGAATAAACAGCCAAATCTGCCCAAGTAATTTGTGAATTCTTGATTTCGGCATTGGGTGGTAATAAAGCTACATATTCATCCCGTACAATTTCCTGCGCTTCAAATTCATCGCTAGTAGGTAGATAAGTAATACCAATATCAGCACGTCCTTCACGTAAAGTCTGTTCGACATCCACGTAGGAAAGCCTTTCAATAATAGTTACAGCGATCTCTGGGAATTGATGGTTAAATTTAGCGATCGCTGTTGGTAGTAAATGGGTAGCGATACTGCGAAAAGAAGCAATTCGCACATAACCACCATGTAAACCTCTATGCAGATTTGCTTCTTGCTGGATCATCTCCAGATGGTGTATGGCTTGACGAGCATAAAATAAAATTCTTTCTCCTGCTGGTGTCAATATCGCGCCATAACGCCCTCTAGCGAATAAAGGTACGCCTAGTTCCTCTTCTAAGGTAGCAATAGCATGACTTATTGCTGGTTGGGAAAGTTGTAATTCACTAGCCGCCTCACTGAAGTTACCATACTCTGCCACTGCTACTAAGGCTCGAATCTGGGAAAGTTTCATGAGCAATTTCTATATAGGTACTGACTTGGTTTTCCCAAACAAGATTGTATCAATTCTTTTTGCTATCCATAAACCACATTTATAGAAAATATACAAGTTATGATTTGATTGTGAATTGAGGTATTGTTACAGTTTTGATTATTGATGAAATTCCAGCATAATTCTATGAGAAATAATGAAATGTGCATACAAACAGAAGACACAAAATTACAACTAAAATCTAGCTATGACAGTAAGTCAGTTTTGTGGAAAATTGTGGGTATTTTTTGGCAAAAAATAGTAAAACTCTTGCAAGAGAATCAGGAATTACAAGTTTATCAAAAGGATGATCGTAACGGTAATACTTATTGGCAAGTATACGATCCTTTAACTGGAAAATCTTTCACCTCAGGTTCAGAATCTGATATACGTGCTTGGATAGAACAGCTTTATAGGTAATTAAAAATGTCAGAGCTAACTCTTGTAATTGGCAACAAAAATTATTCTTCGTGGTCGCTGCGCCCTTGGCTAGCGATGAAACACTTGGGCTTAGAATTTCAGGAAATTTGTATTCCCCTCTACACACCAGAATCTACCTCTAAAATTAGTCAATACTCTCCTTCAGGAAAAGTGCCTGTTCTGTTACACGGTTCTCTAAAAATATGGGATTCACTAGCTATTTGCGAATATCTAGCTGAAGAATTTCCGCATCTATATTGGTGGCCGAAAGATAAAGCCGCAAGAGCGATCGCCCGTTCTATCTCTGCCGAAATGCACTCAGGTTTTCAGAATTTACGTCAAAATATGCCAATGAACTGCCGTGCTAAACTTCTTGGTAAAGGTATGGCAATAGGCGTGCAAAAAGATATTAACCGTATTACTAATATCTGGCAAGAGTGCCGTCAAAATTTTGGTACTGGTGGTGATATGTTGTTTGGTAAATTTTCAGTTGCTGATGCTATGTTTGCCCCAGTTGTTTTAAGGTTTGTCATCTACGATGTGCAATTAGATGATATTGCGAAAAACTATGTAAAAACTATTTTGGCATTGCCAGCATTGCAGAAGTGGGTTAAAGCTGCTGAAAGTGAGCAAGAAGTGATTCCAGCTTTTGAATTTTAGGAGAATTTATTTTGCAATTTTCTATGATTTACTTTCATCATGATGAAATTGATGATTGCGACACATTAAGCGAAATTCACCTACATCAGCAGTGAAACCCCAGCGCTCGTAAAATGGAATCATCTCTGGCAGACAGTAAAGAGCAAATTGCTCAACAGAGTGTAACTGAGGATGATTGACAACAATATCCATTAACTGAGCGCCAAGTCCCATCTTTCTGTGGGTAGGCTTAACAATCACATCATAAATAGTTGCCCTGTAGACAAAATCTGTCAGAACACGAGTAAAAGCAATTAAGCGATCGCACTCATCAACCAACCCAATCATAATATCTGATGCGGCTAGCATCTTTATGACTTTTTCACGGGTGCGTTTGTGACTCCAAAATTCGTTTTTATACAAATCTAGTAAATCTGAAATTTGATTTTCAGTCAGATGTTCAACAACTCGGTAGGTCACAGATGAAAACCCATTCGCTCGTTCTTACACATCGTACATTGCGGCAACATCGATTACTATGTTGCTGCCGCGTTGGTAGCTAAGGTCAAGGCGCTACTTCCCAAACAGCCGCGCCTTCAGCGGTGCTTCGGCAGTGAGAACAAAGTCGTCAGCGGATTTGCCCTGGGCAAATCGGTAGTTGCCCGATGTGGTGCGCCACTGTCCAGCACTGCCGTCAAAGCGTGCCAGCAGCCGCGGATCGGCGGTTCCTTCACCTGACGTGATTTACCGGGTTCAAGCACAACTCGCTCGAAGCCGAGTAGGCGCATCCGCTTCTCACCAGCAGCATCCGTGAGATAGAGTTGTGGCACATCGGCACCGATACGCTTACCAACATTTGTCACCGTAAAATTGGCGGTGATTGTATCGCCACCACTGACTTTAAGGTCACTGTAATTGAAGCTTGTGTAGCTCAAGCCATGACCGAAAGCATAGTTCGGCTTGGCACCAGTCTTAGCGAGCCAGCGGTAACCAACTTCGGCACCTTCGTGGTATTTGATCACGGTCGGGGTATTTTCCGGTGTGCCGAAACCGGGCATCTTCGGATGCGGCGTCTGTTCCACGTTGGCGTAGAAGCTTACGGGCAGGCGGCCCGAAGGGTTGACCTTACCGGCCAGTATCTCGGCGATCGCCCGCCCGCCGGCATTGCCGGAGTACCAACTCTGCACGATGCCCTTAGCCTTGTCGCGCCACGGCATTTCAACCGGGTTGCCAGTTTGTAGCACCACAACCGTGTTTGGGTTGGCCTTGATTACAGCCTCAATCACTTAGCGCTGCCCCCAAGGCAGGCTCATATCGGCGTTGTCGATGTTTTCAGACTCAGTTTTGAAGCCGATCACGACTACCACATCGGCACGCTTGGCGATCGCCACGGCATGGTTTTGATCTCAAACACGGGATGCACTGCATTAGATTACTACGCAGTGGGCTAGAGATATTACAAACAGGAGAATTAATTGTAGACAGAAGAATAGCTGGTGATGTTGATGAT
>NZ_JAYKTT020000068.1:0-122429 GCF_038404745.2 Chlorogloeopsis sp. ULAP02
CTAGTATCCCCAAAGCGCCATCACTATCTTTACCAGTGAGAACAACCGCGATCGCTCGACTTTGAAAAGTAGCCGCCACTGACGCAAACAGTTTATCAGCTGCCGGACGAACGAAGTTCACTTTTGGTGCATCTGAAAGAGATACAGTGCCATCTAGGTTAATTAGCAGGTGCTTGTTCGGAACAGGCGTGTAAACTGTTCCTGGTTGTAAAAGCTCTCCTGGCTCTGCCTGCTTTACCCGTAAAGCTGTGCGACGGCTGAAGATTTCTGCTAGATAGCTGAGGTAATGAGGAGATGAATGCTGTACAATCACGATCGCTGCCGGAAAGTCAGCCGGCAATGCAGACAAAATTTTGCTAATGGCTTTTAGCCCACCTTTAGAAGCAGCGATCGCTACTACGTTGTAAGCAACATTAGGAAAGTGAGAAATAACCCTGTGTCTCATGTAATATTACTTATTTTTTTTCTGCTTGCTGATGTTTTTGTAAGCGATCACCTCCGCCGCCTCATCGCTACTACAGCGCCTGGATATAGAGAGTGAATAGAAATTGTACGTTACAGTACAATTCTCATTGTATGGAGAAATTTCTCAAATGTGCTTTAGCGTACAATGTTTATTTACAAAAGAGTTCGTCTTTCGCCAGAGGGCTGCGCCCAGTGATTTGAGCTATCTGATAGAGATAAGACTGGCTCAAAGAGGCTGTTTATGTGCGCGTCGCAAAACCCCCATAATTCAATTAAGAATCGGCTGTTGGCTGCCCTACCCCCAGAGGAATACGAACGCCTCGTGCCTTGCATGGAGTTAGTCTCTCTAGATTTCAAAAAAATCCTTTACGCAGCTAACGAACCGATTCAATATGTCTATTTCCTCAACAGTGGCGTCACTTCTCTGCTTACTTTTGTAGAAAGTGGCGATGCAGTAGAAGTAGGTACGGTGGGCAATGAAGGGATGGTGGGTTTGCCTATATTCCTGGAAGCCAGCTCAATTCCCGGTGAGGCTATTCAACAAATTCCTGGTGAAGGGATGAGAATGGGGGCGGATGTATTTCAACGTGAAGTGACTCCAGGTAGCCCGCTTTACAAACTGCTGCAACTCTATACACAAGCGCTATTTAATCTCATCGCTCAATCTTCTGCTTGCAACCGCCTGCACTCGATTGAACAGCGGTTTTGTCGGTGGATGCTGATGACTCGCGATCGAGTGGGAGCAGATCAATTTCCTCTCACCCAAGAGTTTCTAGCACAAATGCTGGGGGTGCGTCGCGCGAGTGTGAGTGAAGTTGCCGCTACTGTTGCAAGAGCAGGGTTCATCAGCTACAAGTATGGCAAGATGACAATTCTTGACACAGAAGGTTTGGAGTCTACCTCCTGTGAGTGTTATGCAATCGTCAAACGAGAGTTCAAGCGCTTGCTGGGTGGTAATTCAGCTTTTAGCTAGATTGCAAAGCTCTCTTCGCTTCAGACGCAACAGCTTCTACTTCATCATTAGCTAGAGTTTGCAATACCGAATTCGCTTCTGCTCCTCCCAAACTAGCAAGGGCTTGCACCACTCTATAACGAACTTGCCAATCTGGATTGTTGGCATAGGGAGCCAACAGCGGAATTGCTTGTGTATTTCCCAATTCTCCAAAGGAGCTAATAGCAGCAGTTTGTACTAACTCATTATCTGAAGAAAGTGCTTGTTTTAATAAATCAAAAGAGCGCGGATCGCCTAATTCTCCCAAAGCTGCGATGATACTGAATTTGACAATCCATTCACTGCTAGTTTGATAAAGGTTTTGTAAATCTTCAAAAGCTGCATCTAGCTTCAGAGCGCCTAAACAGTCTGCGGCTGCGGCTTGCACATCGGGTTCTGGATCGTTGAGCAAGCGATCGCGCAAAACATTCAAAGATAAATCTAAATTCTGTCCGCCCAATGTATCAAACTGACTCACTGCCGAGTATCGCACACGAGAATTGCTGTCATTAATGGCGTTTTGTATCAATTCAAAGCCAATTGTTGGTTCAAGTTGACGGATTTGATTTACTGCTCGCAAGCGATCGCCTAAATCCTCAGAACTCAGCAATTGCTTTACAGAATCAGGGGTAACACTCATTTTTTATCTCTCTTTTTTTAAAATAGTCGTTATGAACTGCGTATTCAAGAGCACGCGGGGAGATGGAAGGGGACAACAAAGCACCAAGGGCAGAGGAGCACAGGAGCAGAGGAGAATAACCAACTACTAACCACTCACTACTGTACGGGAGGCAGCGCGCCCTTGCGGGTTAAGCGCGTTGTAGCGACTGCCGTGCGGGTTTCATGAATTATTTTTCGGTTAAAACCGATAATTTCTCTTTTAAACCCGCTCCTACTAACCACTAACTACTAACCAATGACTAATCTTGGCTTGCTGCCATTGCCCGAATAATGTCACCACGGGTGAGAATACCAATAACTTGGCCCTCGCTGTCAAGTACCGGTAAGCGGTGAACTTTGCGATCGCTAATGATTTTTGCAGCTTCTTTTAGAGGTTTATCGGGGGAAATAGTAATTGGGTTTTTACTCATCACTTCCCCTACAGTTTGCCCCAGAGCTTTGTGTAAATCACGTTCGTAAGTGGCAGGATTCTTTAAATAGATGACACTATCAAGAAACATAATGTAAGCCGGAGGAGTGACACCAGTTTCTTGCCACATCAAGTCTGTCTCTGAGATAATACCTACTAGTTTTCTGGCATCATCTACAACAGGTAGCCCACTAATGCGTCGTTCTGCCAAAATTTGGATGGCTTCTTGAAGAGGAGTTTCTGGGCGAACAACGATTGGATCGCGGCTCATCACGTCAGCAACGGTTCTAGGCATGGGCTTTGGTGATACCTTTTATCAATGACTCTGGGTTTATTGTAGAAAATCGCAGGTCTTAACTTGATGGAGTGAAATAGATTGTTACTTATGTAGCTTTGGGTAAAACCTAGTAAAACTCAATTCACTAGTCATGCGATCGCACTAACTTAACTAATCAAGAATGCTCGTTAGTTTTGGTTGGTGTTGTTGTTAGATTAGTAAAATATTGAATGAATAATTATTTTTTAAATCAGTACAATAAAGTAAAAACAAGTATAAAAGACTTTCTGCTGAAAGAGATTGAACAAGCTCTAGAATTCCTTGGAGTAGAAGCGCTTAATTTTATCCAATTTCTTAGGGCTAAGTATTTAAAAGTGAAAGATATAAATAAGTATACTGAGTGAATCTTCCTTGAAAAAAAATGGTTAAAACCAAAGGAGGCTCTAACTCCAGGCTACAAATTTTTGCAGCAAGTGTTGTTAATTTCTGTTTCTACTTCGCTGACGAAGTGGTACATAACCAATTCTTCAATTATTTTAAAAGTGATTGTAATTTCAATTTAAGTATACTAAGCAAAAATATCTTTAAATTTTTAACTCATGATCTGAAATTCTCATTATGCAAGCTATATCTCTTAATAAGCCAAATCTGCCTGAACCTCCCACCTTTGCCTCACCAGAAGAAGAACGCCTGCATCGCAAGCAGCGACTGGCAGCAGCATTTAGGCTCTTTTCTCGCTTTGGATTTAACGAAGGTGTGGCAGGACATATTACCGCTCGTGATCCAGAATACCCTGATTGCTTTTGGGTTAACTCCTTTGGAATGCACTTTAGTTTAATTCGGGTGAGTGATTTAATTTTGGTGAATCATCAAGGTGACGTGATTGAAGGCGATCGCCCAATTAACCAAGCAGCTTTTGCCATTCACTCTCAAGTGCATATGGCTCGCCCTGATGTTGTAGCAGCAGCTCATGCTCACTCCCTTTACGGTAAAAGCTGGTCTAGTCTTAGTCGCCTACTTGATCCTCTCACCCAAGATGCTTGTTCTTTTTATGAAAACCACGCCCTATTTGATGATTATACAGGCGTGGTTCTGCAACCAGAAGAAGGCAGACGTATTGCTAAAGCTCTAGGTGCTCATAAAGCCATTATTCTTAAAAATCACGGCTTGCTCACTGTCGGTCATTCGGTTGATGAAGCTGCATGGTGGTTTATCACAATGGAGCGCAGCTGTCAAGCTCAATTACTGGCAGAGGCTGCTGGTAAGCCTATTCCAATCAAACACGAATATGCTAGTTTGGCACACAGCCAAGTCGGTTCGCACTACATGGGATGGTTTAGTTTTCAACCACTGTATGAGATGATTGTGCGTCAAGAACCCGACTTGTTGGAGTAATATCGTTTATCTTTTCAGAAATAAGGCAGAAGGCAGTAGACGCGGTAGATGCAAAGCGGCTACTTGCACCAAGTCGCTACGCACAAAAGCGTAGGTACGGCGTATCCGTAGGTAGGCAGGAGGCAGAAGATAAGGTTGTTTGTTCCATTTGTAGCGGGTGGTACGCCCCCAGTCGGACACTATATAATAAGCTCTAAATATAGCCCGCGAAGCGGGCTTAGTTCTTATAGAGTTTGGGTGATATTGACTGTTTTGATTTGCGCTGGAACACTTTTACTACTCGAAAGCTGTACATTCAAATCTTTTAGTTTCACCCAAGGTTTGGGTACGTACTCAATATCAAGTGCGGAAAGTGCGGTTTCTGCTATGACATTATGCACGAGTGTCGTCGGATGTACGCCGTCCCAAAATAAATAATTGTCTGGGTTGGGACACACACTAAAATTACCTTGTACTACATCCTGCAAGCTGCCTACTAAACAGGCATCAGTAACATTGGTTAAATTTAAGCCAAATTCACTGGGGGCAGCCTGCACTCTATTAAATAGAGACTCAATATCTAGCGGAATAATTTTAATGCCAGGAATTATACTCAGTTTCTGTAAAGCTTCCGCCAATGCTTGGTTATGTTTTTTGGTTAAAGCTGTTAGCAGGCTGGCATTTTCTGTTCTTGATGTAAAAGGAATCTTGCCCAAATCAGGCAAGTTAGGCACAATTATATTTTTGGCACCTGCCACGGCAAGTAGTGCGATCGCTGCTGATATGTTAGCAACTGGTTGTTTCACATCAGTGACGTTACCAAACAAATAATCATTCCCACCTGCCCATACGATATAAAGTGCGTTTGGATCGGCTTGTTGAGCTTCTGTAAACAAGTTTACTTGCGCTAATGCTCCTGGAAATAGTTCTTTAGGGTCAAATAAGGTATTAAACAGACCAGAACCAGCACCACCAAATGCATAATTAATACCATCAGACGGAGTAGAATTCTGCAAATTGGTGAATAAAACTGGCTTTAGTCCCAACCGTTCTCCAAGATATTCTACCCACACTTTTCCATTGGAAAAGCGTCCTTCAAAGTAAGGTGGACTTGGCGGTGCTTGAAACTTTGTAGCGTTGTAGAGATTACCTGCATCAGAAAGACTATCGCCAAATATATAAATTTTTTCAGGATCTGTATTTGCAGCTGCAGTCTTCAGTGGCGACAGCAAAGACAAAACAAACAACCCTGCCGCTAACAGTTTTATTTTCATGTAAATTAGTCCCTGCTTGTTAGTTGTTAGAAAAGACAAGTGCTGCGCAGGCGATTATACTTAAGTATTTTTGATATCAAAATAAGCTTGGCAACTTTACTATTGCGTAAATAAACACAAATTAACTCTGTATTTTCTTATATAAAAGAGAGTAAAGTTCCAGAGAAAATTTATCTTGATTGATTTTTTATAATTAGGCAGTTTTTTATAAAGAAACGATAAAGGTGTTCCTATTTATATAAGCTTGGGAATGGCTGATCTACTGGGATTGTGGTTGAGAAGTTGGTTGTGGCGATCGCTGTAATTTCAAAGCGTCAGTAGCCGACATACCCTCACCTTGAGTGCCAAAATACCATAGCGCCGCAGCAGCTTCAGCACGAGTTACTGGCTTTTTCGGTTGAAAAAGTGTTGTATAGCCAAATACCCGTCGAATATTTGATTGTTCGCCATTCTGGAAGTCAGCCAGCACAGCTCGTAACGCTCTGGGGTCAATTTTACCGACATCTTGAAAGCCCCAAGTTTGTTTTACCGCATCTAAGTTAGCAGCTGGCAATGCTTGGCGAGTGTCTAGAGGCACTTTCCACAAAATCAACTGTTCTCGTGTTAAAGGTGCATCAGGACGAAACAAAACTTGGGTAGAATCACCAGATAAAGGACTGGGAATCAAACCAGCTTCTGCCAATCCTTGAATAGCTGAAAAATCGCGATCTGTTGATGGCACATCACTAAAGGCTGCTTGAGCACTCTCCGATGCTAAACGAATCTGTTTAGACGGATTATTGGGATGCATGGCATTATTAGCAGCTACTAGCCAACGAGCATATTCGCGGTGGGTAATGGCTTGATTTGGTTCAAACTGGTTGGTTGTGTTGTTGGAGTTGCTTTTGGTAGCATTGGATTCTACAGACAAAACACCCAAGGCTGCCAAATCTTGAATGTATTTCCGCAATTCTTGTGGCACCTTATTCAGGTCACTAAATTCCTGCGGACTTGTTCCAGATGCGCCTATAGTGTTATTTGTGGTGTTAGGTGTGCTAACTGGCTGTGAGACTGAGTTGTTTGATTGCACGGGCCCTACAAACTGCGAGTCACTCGGCTGAGGAACTATGTTATTAGTACTTTGCTCCGTTTGTGCTGTGGTTGTAGTATTTGATTGATACTCAATTAGTAATTCAGTGGCTGTTTGTGGTTGGTTAGGTGCTGCGCTAGTCACAGGTTTAGGCGCAATAGTTACTTTAAGCTGTAAATCATTGTGCCGTACTTCAAAAGAGCCTCCCTGTTCATCAGTTGGCTGTTGCACAATTTGCCAGTTGTTTGTCTGAAACTGGTTGCGGTAGTAGCTAGCGATGAAATTAGTCGGATCTGAGCTTAACCAACGTGTTGATACTCGGTTTTCTGGATCGCTACTAGGAATAACTTCCTGTAATTGGGCGTTGGGATAAAGGGGGATTTCTTTGGGAAAATCAGTTGGTAACTGTACTACTGAATTATTTTGTTGAGTTTGGCGATCGCCTGTTTGGTTGCCACCAAAAATTACAGGATTGTCTTTCAACCTTGAGTCTGCCGCCAAAGACTGTTCTAGATTCTTGGCGATTTGACTGTTGGAACAGGCTGTTAAAGAGGTGAGTAAAACTGCCAAGCTGATCGAGACAGCCAAAGGGTTTGAGTGCAGCACGGTAAATCACAAATTGAGTGTCGATTCCTACCCTAGCGCATCCAGGCAACTAAAGGCAGTCACTATTAACTTCATAAGTGATCAAGTTTAATTGATCTATTACTGTACCACCTGAGTTATATTCGGTATAAAAACTTTCATCTGCTCTTGACGAAAGATTGCAATCGGCGTGAAGATTGCGACTGAGATTTCGGTCGTAAAGGGTTTGCCAGAAATAGAAATTCGCTAAAAGGGTAGGCAAAGCTCAAAAAGTTATATCTCTGCTCAAAAACCTGTATGGGATAGGCGTATGAAAAATCTAAAATAGATATTAAATTGAAAACAACAAAGATCATTGCTATCGACAAACGCCAGTTCAATTTACTTTCATCCCAAGCGTCGTCGGTTTGTTACCAGTGCTAAAACACGATTACATGCAAGCTTCCCAGGATCAGCCTATTTATTCTGAGGCTCCACTGCAGTTGTTACTGTTTGTCGATGGGCGACCAAAGTCACGGCAACAAGTGCAGCGAATTCGTGCTTACTTAAAAGAATTAGAGGCTGACTATAAGTTTGAACTTCAAATTATTGATGTCGGGCAACAACCCTATCTGGCGGAACATTTTAAACTGGTAGCAACACCAGCTTTAATCAAAATTCACCCAGAACCCAGACACACTCTAGCTGGTAGTAATATAGTCGCTCAACTAAAAAGTTGGTGGCCGCGTTGGCAAGCCGCAGTAGATGCTTACGTAAAATTACAGAATGGATTGCAGGACAATTTAGAGGATAATGGGCGTACCCCATCATCACCTAAATCCTCTATTCGTTCAGTTGCTGTTTCTGCTGAACTAATTAGATTATCTGATGAAATTTTTCGCTTGAAACAGGAAAAAGAGCAACTAGAAGAGCAACTACAGTTTAAAGACCGGGTAATAGCAATGTTAGCCCACGATTTACGTAATCCTTTAACTGCGATTGCGATCGCCATAGATACTCTACAATCTAACTACAATCAAGAAAAAGGCAAATTTGATCGACTAACACCAACTATGGCAGCCCACTTGTTTAAACAAGGGCGCAACCAAACTCGGCTGATTGACCGTATGATTACTGATCTTTTACAAGTAGGTCGTAACAACGAAAGAGAATTTCCCATTCAACCGCAAAAAACAGATCTCGGTCAACTCTGTTTTGAAATGATTGAGGAATTACGCGATCGCTACACCATCAAATCTTTAAAGATTGAAAAAGATATTCCTAAAGATTTACCTTGTGTTTATGCCGATCCAGAACGTATCCGCCAAGTTTTAATGAATCTGCTGGATAACGCGATTAAGTATACGCCTAATGGTGGTACTATTAGTGTGGCAGGACTGCATCGCACTACGCAAAAAGTTCAGTTCAGTATTGGCGATTCAGGCCCCGGCATTCCCGAAGAAAATCGCGATCGCATTTTTGAAAATCATTTCCGTTTAGAACGAGATGAAGCTCAAGAAGGTTACGGAATAGGCTTGTGTTTATGCCAACGTATTGTCCGCGCCCATTATGGTCAAATCTGGGTAGATACTGCCCCTAATGGTGGAGCATGGTTTCACTTTACGTTACCAGTGTATCCAAGCTAAATAATAGAACATAGACTGTAAAAATTTACATAAAAGCTTCCCGTAAAGCCTTAATAATGTCAACATTGGCTTCCGGAAAAGCGAACTGCTCTAGTTCATCTAAACTTACCCAGCGGATTTCTGCGCATTCGATTGGTTGCGGAATACCCGTAATATGACGGCAATTATGTACTGTGAGGGTAACTCTTAGGTGTGTATAGGTATGGTCAATAGTGATTAGATGCTCACCTACTTCTATCACTATCGCCAATTCTTCATATATTTCTCGTTGAATACAATCTTCGATTGTTTCACCAGGTTCGATTTTCCCTCCAGGAAATTCCCACAAACCACCCATTACTCCCTTGGGAAGACGCCGATCAATTAAAATTTGCCTCTTGTCGTTCCAAATTACAGCAACACCGATAATTTTATGAGGTGGGAGAGAAGTAGTTTCATTCATGGGAAAGCTGTTGGTTAGTAGATAGTAGGGGAGCCAGTGCGCCCTTGCGGGTTTCCCGCGTTGTAGCAACTGGCGTGCGGGTTTTGCTGATAATCTTGCCGTTCAAACCAAGAATTTATCTTCTAAACCCGCCCGTACAGTGGTGAGCCAGCACTCTTGGGAGGGTAACACGGGCGCAGGTGACTGGCGTCAACTGGCGTGTCGGTTTTGCTGATAATCTTGCCATTTATTGATAATTTATCTTTATAAACCCGCACTGGCTCCGCAAGGGCGCGCTGCCTCCTGTACAGTGGTTAGTAGTTGACTTTGACGCTAAATGAAAAACTCGACAAAAGACTGCCGAGTTTGTATTTTATTACGATTTATAACAATATTTTATTATTTATCAATTTTATTTAGTCTAGTTCCAGTTTTTAGAATTATCTAATTTTTGTTCAGACGAACTGAAAAAAATAAGTCTGGGCAAAAGTCTGAATGTTAAATTCTGGATGATTGAACATAGGGGTAATGTAAAACTGTGAGATTGTCAGCACAGACAGATGAGTATTGAATTTGTTGTGTGTAGTCGGCATAAAAGCAGGAACCAAACAATCTAGAATTTATATTCATAAAGTAAATTTCTAATTGTTATTCATTTTCTGGATTGTGAGGTTCCATTCCTTGCAATGCTAATTCAAAATTCATTCTTTGTTCAGCGTTACGCAAAAAGTAACCGCTAATCATAGCTGATGCCAACAAGCGACCAAGGTTTTCCCGACTGGTAGTAATGGTAACATCAAAGTGTTCGGAAGGTAGATTCCCTAATAGTCCGATGATATTGCGTTCCATCACTTGGAGGACTTCTGAAGAACCAGGTTTGGAAAGCTGACTGATAGTCTCTGGACTTAAAGATTTAACATATTGCCATAACGGGCTGCTAGCCTCTGACTCAGAGTTAAAAAATTCTGAAACTCGATTGGATGGGTTACTCACGTCTTTTCCTCCTGTTATATTGACCAGTAACACTTAAAGCTATCTAAATAGGTATAATTTACTAAATTTTATCCTTAATTCAATGTATGAATTTACTATCATGTGTTCTTGGAACCTAATGTAACAGGCTATTTTTCTATTGGCAGTCGTTGTAACCGTACCAAATGAGCCGGAAAGTATCACCTTGTGAGTTAGTGGTTAGTAGGGGCGGTTTGCCGATGATTTTTCGGTTGAAACCGACAATTTATCTTTTAAACCTGCACGGCAGTCGCTACAACGCGGGGAACCCGCAAGGGCGCGCTGCCTCCCGTATAGTAGTTAGTGGTTCTAGGTTCTACAACTCTGGAAGATCAACGTACTGGCTCCTTTCCCACTCCTCCACTGCGTTGTTTCCGACTAACTACTATCCACTATCTACTATCTATCAACTAACTTGCTAAATACTCTCCCATGTCAGATTTGGACTTGCGGAGTTTACTTAGGGCTTCTCGCTCGATTTGCCGTACTCTTTCACGGCTAATATTCAGCATCTCGCCAATTTTAGCCAAAGTAAGTGCTTTCCCATCAGTCAAACCAAAGCGCAGAGATATTACTTCCCTTTGTTGTGGGGTTAGTTCTGCCATTAGACGCTCTATGTCAGTAGATAGGGAAGATTGAGTCACAAACTCTTCTGGAGAAGCTGCTGTATCTTCTAACATTTCTCCAAGTTCGGTATCGTAGTTATCTCCTAACCGTATATCTAGGGATAAAGGAACACGTGCTTGTTCTAGGTACTCTCGCACTTGCTTGGGAGTTAATTCTAATTCTTGTGCTAATTCAGAAACTGTAGCGGCACGTCCTAACCTTTGAGATAGATGGCGTTGTGCTTTTTTTATCTTGTTTAGTTTTTCAGTAATGTGAATTGGTAAGCGAATTGTACGCCCTTTCTCGGCGATCGCGCGAGTAATTGCTTGCCGTATCCACCAATAAGCATAAGTGGAAAATCTATAACCTTTAGTAGGGTCAAACTTTTCTACACCCCGCTGCATCCCAATGCTACCTTCTTGAATCAAGTCGAGCAAATCGACGTTGCGTTTGATGTACTTTTTTGCAACCGACACGACTAGCCGCAAGTTCGCTTCGACCATCTTGCGCTTGGCAATTTCACCTTCGGCGATCGCTTCGTTTAATTCTGCTGCTTCTAACTTTGTCGCTTTTGCCCACTCTTCTAAAGTTGGTTGACGGCCTAACAGGGTAGCAAGAGATTCCCTCACTTCATACAAAGCTGTTGAACGTTGCACCTGTTTGCCATAAAAAATTTCTTCCTCATGGGTTAGGAGTGGCACACGGCCAATCTCACGCAGGTAAGTCCGCACAAGGTCTGTAGCTGTCTGAGCGGTCTTCATGGCACTACTCTTTAGTAATTTTGGGTTTAACAGTTGGGTAGTTAACTGATGTAGATGTGTCTTGATGGGTACCTACCCAGTCAGGCTGGGAACCCGTTCTTTAACTTACAACTTACGCACTTGATAAATTCAGCGCCTCGTAAAAATCCAATTTTGTTCTTAACTGCTAAAAATTACATTTCTTTTTTCTTTGTACAAGTATCTATAGTTAGATAAAAAGTAGCTTGTCGAACATGTCTTTTAATTTGACATCGTAAACAAGTGTAACATTTATGATAAATTTTTGACCACAAAGCAGATAGAAATTTTTATTTTTGGCAGTTTTCTTTAACTCTATATTTTTGGGAATATTATTCGCATCTTTATTCCATAACTGTAGCAGCGCTTAGAAAACTTTCTAATCTTTCTTAACAAAACTCAATAATAACGATAAGAATCTTTTTATGATACTTGTTAAATTTTTCCTGATTTTTGGAATTTATACGGAGAACAAGGGATTGGGGATTGGGGATTGTGGGAAGCGTTTTCTCCCCCATCTCCCCCATCTTCCCTCTCTTCCTAGTCCCCTATTTAACGAACCATGCAGTATTCTTGGATAACTTTGACATCTAAAGTAGTATTTTGCAAGGAACGAATCGCGGCAACGGTGGCTTTTGCTCCGGCAATAGTAGTGATGATGGGGATTTTATAGGCTAAAGCTGTACGACGGATGAGTCTGGCATCGGTTTGGGCTTCTTCTCCAGAAGGGGTGTTGATAATGAGTTGGATTTTGCGATTTTTAATTGCGTCTAGGACATGGGGACGCCCTTCATGGAGTTTAAGTACTAACTCCACTTTTAAACCATGTTCTTGGAGGACGCGGCGTGTACCATCAGTTGCCATCACAGCAAAGCCTAAATCGAGAAATTCCTTGACAACAGGAACAACTGCTGCTTTATTGCGATCGTTCATTGACACAAATACCGTACCACTTAAAGGTAAACGTTCGCCTGCACCTAATTCTGCTTTGGCAAAAGCGCGTCCAAAATCGCTGTCTATACCCATTACTTCACCAGTAGAGCGCATCTCTGGACCGAGGATAGTATCGGTACCGGGAAATTTATTAAATGGCAACACTGCTTCTTTAACAGCGATATGGGATGGTATGACTTCTTGGGTAAAGCCAAGTTCCTCCAAAGTTTTGCCTGACATAATTAAGGATGCCAACTTTGCCAGAGGCACACCAGTGGCTTTAGAAACAAAAGGTACGGTTCGAGAGGCACGGGGATTGGCTTCCAAGATATAAACTTGGGGAGAATAACCTTGAGTACCAACAACGGCAAACTGAATATTCATCAGTCCTACCACATTCAACGCCTGTGCTAATTGCACTGTCCACTGACGAATTTGATTGAGAATTCCTGGTGGTAGAGAAATTGACGGTAAAGAACAAGCCGAGTCTCCAGAATGAATGCCTGCTTGTTCGATGTGTTCCATGATGCCACCAATCACAACTCGTCCAGTTTGATCGGCGATCGCATCTACATCTACTTCAATCGCATTTTCTAGAAACTTATCAATTAAGATTGGATGTTCTGGTTCAACCTGCACAGCAAAGGTCATATAGCGTTCTAATTCTGTATCGGAGTAGACTATTTCCATAGCCCGTCCCCCTAATACGTAACTAGGACGCACAACCACAGGGTAACCGATACGTTTGGCGACAATTAGCGCATCCTCGTAAGTACGGGCAATGCCGTTTGGTGGTTGAGCAATATTTAATTCTTTGAGAACTTTCTCAAACCGCTCCCTATCTTCGGCAATATCAATTGAATCTGGAGGAGTTCCCCAAATGCAAGTGGTGACATTTGCCTCCTTAGCAGCTGGTGAGTGCAAATATCGCTCGATTGGTACTGCCAACTTCAAAGGTGTTTGTCCGCCAAACTGCACAATCACTCCCACCGGATTCTCCGCTTCGATGATGTTGAGTACATCTTCTTTTGTCAGCGGTTCAAAATAAAGGCGATCGCTTGTGTCATAGTCTGTTGAAACTGTTTCGGGATTGGAGTTAACCATGATGGTTTCATACTCCGCTTTTTTTAAAGCAAAGGCAGCATGACAACAACAATAGTCAAATTCTATTCCCTGACCGATCCGGTTGGGGCCACCACCCAAAATCATTATCTTAGGTTTATCGGTGGGTATAACCTCTGTTTCTTCTTCGTAAGTGGAATAATAGTATGGAGTAAAAGCCTCAAACTCAGCCGCGCAGGTATCTACTGTTTTGTAAACAGGGATAACACCTAATTGTTTGCGGTATGTTCTGACTTCATCTTCGCTAGTTTTAGTAGCATAGGCAATTTGGCGATCGCTAAATCCTTGCCGCTTCACTTCATACATTTGCCCTTTTGTCAGCTGCTGCAAGGGCGTGCGCTTAAGAAATTTTTCTATCTCTAGCAGTTCCTGCATTTTATCGAGGAACCACGGATCGATACCAGTTAATTCGTAGATTTCTTCAATACTCAACCCTAACTGCATGGCATGACGCACGGCAAAAATCCGTTCTGGATTTGGTGTGCGCAGTTGGGCGCGAATTTGCTCACCGCTGGGAAGTTTTTCTTTGGCATCACATCCCCAACCAGCTCGCCCAGTTTCTAAAGAACGCAGTGCTTTTTGGAAAGACTCGTTAAATGTGCGTCCCATTGCCATTGCTTCGCCGACTGATTTCATTTGTGTTGTCAGCACAGGTTCGGCACCGGGGAACTTTTCAAAGGCAAAGCGGGGTACTTTGGTGACTACATAATCAATTGTCGGTTCAAAAGAAGCGGGTGTTTTTTTGGTGATGTCATTGTTAATTTCATCCAAGGTATAACCGACTGCTAACTTTGCTGCCATCTTCGCGATCGGGAAACCAGTCGCTTTTGATGCTAAAGCTGAACTGCGAGACACGCGGGGATTCATCTCAATTACAACTACTTCCCCATTTACAGGGTTGACGGCGAACTGGATGTTGGAACCGCCAGTTTCTACACCGATCTCGCGGATAATTTTGATTGCCATGTCCCGCAACCGCTGGTATTCTTTATCGGTAAGGGTTTGAGCGGGTGCAACAGTAATTGAGTCTCCGGTGTGGATGCCCATTGGATCGAGGTTTTCAATCGAGCAGATAATTACCACGTTATCTGCCAAGTCGCGCATGACTTCTAGTTCGTATTCTTTCCATCCCAACAAAGATTGATCGATGAGAATTTGCGATACAGGCGAAGCATCTAAGCCTGTTTGCGCCATTTCGGCAAATTCTTCTTCGTTATAAGCAATACCGCCACCAGTACCACCCATTGTAAAGGCGGGACGAATAATTAAAGGATAAGTGCCGATACGACGGGCGATCGCTTTGGCTTCTTCTGGTGATGAAGCCGTGCCGCTAGGACATACCTTCACCCCAATTTTTGCCATTGCTTCGTTAAACAGTTTTCTGTCTTCGGCTTTCTCAATGGCTGGTAACTTTGCACCAATCAACTCAACATTGTATTTTTCTAGGACTCCATTTTTTGATAAAGCTACAGCAATGTTAAGGGCGGTTTGTCCTCCCATTGTTGGTAGGAGGGCGTCGGGGCGTTCTTTGGCGATAACTTTTTCGACTAATTCTGGTGTTAGAGGTTCAATATAAGTGCGATCAGCTGTTTCCGGATCGGTCATGATTGTTGCAGGATTGGAGTTGACTAGTACCACTTCGTAGTTTTCTTCTCGCAACGCCTTGCAGGCTTGGGTGCCAGAATAGTCAAACTCACAGGCTTGCCCAATCACTATAGGGCCAGATCCTAGTAGGAGAATTTTTTTAATGTCATCACGGCGGGGCATAGTTGTCGCTTTGGAGTAAGAGAATACAAATCCTGATTATTTTAAAGGTCTTTACCCACCACTAATGCTGTTTATTATCAACTTTTCTGTAACTGTTTGCAGAGAACAGACAAGGAGCAGGATACTTGATATCAGTTTGTTTAGAGTCTAAGCGGGTAGTCTTTAGTCTTGTTTAAGTCAGGATGACATGACAAACAGAACTGATAGAAGTTAGAAGCAGCTATCACAATTGCATAGTAAAAAATATATGTATTTGCATTTACTTTTTTAATTTTTACATTTTGAATTTTTATCTTTGCTGTCTTAGTCTGTCTAAAATTGTATGTGATAACTATGAATAAATTTATCAATTGTCTAAATCATATAAAAAATATTATTAGCTATATTTCTCAATTACTGAATTGTTTTTCGGTAAGCATCAGCAAGACAAAATTTAATGCTTTTACTCAGTTAAACAAGAATACTTTCTAATAGCTGCGTCAAAGGAATACCTAGAAGTAAGCTTTGTGTTTTTTTGTATACATATATTAAAAAAGGCAGAGATATTCAAAGATATCATTTTCTGCCTTTTCTTTATAATTTATTTAGAACTAGAGCATCTAACTTTTTCTTTGGTCTCAAACAGACAGCTTGAGTAATTAGGATATTAGTTTTGAGCAGGCTGAACAAATCCTAAGGTTAAACTGTCTTTGGCAAGGAAGTGAGCCAGATGGTAAGCACGTTCTTCTGTTTTCAACAGAATTTGTTCATATAAATAACGAGTAGCGCGATCGCCTAAACTCTCAGCTTGTGAAGCTTGGCTGCGAATCAGCTTAATCATCGCTTGTTCTGCTTTGAGGTCATTTTCCACCATTTGACGGCAAGAGAATACACCATCAGATTCTGGCTCGAAGCAGCACAATTCGGCTAGTTTGCTGAAGCTAGCAGCTGGTACACCGCCTAGTCCATTTAAACGCTCTCCAATTTCATGGATGTGTCCTTGAACTTCCTCATAGCTTTCATTAAAAAACTCGTGCAGTGAGTAAAATTCTGCACCTTCAACTACAAAATGGTGTTTTTGGTACTGCAAGTACAGTGCTTGAAAACTAGCTAAAGCGACATTAAAGCCTTCACAAACTGGTGTCGTTACACTGCGATCTAGCAGTACAGGATTGTCATAAACTTGACCAAAGTTTTGTAATAAAGTTTGTGTTTCAGACATGGTTCTCCTCGCTTTGAAGCAGTTATTCTTTACTAACCGCTTGGTCTCTACATCCTAGCATTTTAAGAAATGAAATCAAGACCAAGCAATACGATAAAAGTTTGATTTTTTAGAAGTAATAAAACTTCTACTTTTATTACTTAACGACGATAAATCTCATCAATATCTCATCAATATTTCATTAACAGTATTAACAGTTTTTCTATTTATCTATATACAGTCGTCTATTTCCTTGTCAGGAATAAAGGTAATGGCGTGGATAATAATTTAGGCATCAGTGATCTGTATTCCTAAGCTAATAATCATTCAAATTGCATCCCCGCGTCTTTCTAAGGCTAAGGATTATGCAACTTAAAGGCGGATTAGCTTATTCACTTTACCAGCCCCAACCGATAGTTTTTTACCCTTGCCATTTTGCCATTACCCATATTTTTGTAATCATCAAAATCTTGCCTACAACTAAAAGTTCCAGGCTAATAGCGCAAGTTCACCTCAGTAGACTTAAATACGCAGCGTCAGTTATCTCACCAGAAAATCCATTCTCTAGCTAAATAGCGATGACGCGGAGATTGCCAAGATATTGTAACGACAAGCTTTCTAGCCCCTAGCTCCTAGCCGCTAGCGGGATGGTTGAGATTTTTTTTCAAAAACTACTGAGAAAAGTTCGCACTTAGGTTATTCTGATTTAAGGAGTAATACTCCGCACAATCAAAACCATAAAAAAGCGATAACACACCATTTGCTGCGATTTTCTAGCATTCTGGGGGCAGGAATCTTGAAGTCTTTCAGTTCAAAATTACAAGAAAAACACGTTATAGAAGTGAATTGGGCAGAGCGTTGGCTAGTTTATCAGCGCCTACAGGAACTAGATATTCCTTGTTGGTGTGAGGCTAACGAGCCATTAACAGTCCAAATTGACAATACTCTTGCAGCTATTCAAGTTTGGAGTGTGATGCGACAATTCACAGTCTCTCGTCAAGAATTGATTTGGACTTTAGAACTCTGTTGGCAGCATCGCCATCAGTAGTTAAACGCTAAAAAGCCTTGAATTCGGATGGGAAGCTGTTGTGCATCTCAAAACCTGCCTTCCCTGATTGCTGGTTTTCGTAAAAACTAAAGAAAAGGTTAGAAACATGAGTAATTCCCATAGCAACGAAATATCAGAATTTTGTCTTGAGGGAAGATTTCTTGATTTTGTGATTAAAGATGGCTACAAGCTCAAAGGCTTGCTAATAGCGACTTCTGAAGGTGAATGTTACGTAAAGCTGGCTAAACACTTGCGAGTGGCGTTTGACTGGCGCTTACCACCTGGTACTTGGTTACAAGTCATAGGTGAGAAAAAACACGATCGCAAGACGGGCGAAGTTAAGCTGAAAGCTCAACAAGTAATGGCGGCACGGCGAGAGTTGGGAACAGCAGAAGGGGGAGAAAAGCAAACAAACAGAGAAAATTTCTTTGTGTCCTCTTCTACTAACGCCAAGGCAAAACCAGCCAAAGCGACTATTTTGGTGTGTCAAAAGTCTGATTGCATGAAACGTGGTGCGAATGGCATCTGTCAAGCGTTGCAAGGAGCTTTGCGCGATCGCGGTTTAGCAGATCAAGTAACTATCAAAGCTACTGGCTGTATGAAAAACTGTAAAGCAGGGCCGAATGTAGTGATGCCAGACAAAACCCGTTACAGTCGTATTCAAGCTACCCAAGTACCTGCATTGATGGAAAAGCATTTTACTGATAGCAGTGTAAGCCAGAAGAAAAAGAATGTCACAGAAGTAACAATGCCAATTGCAAGCACAGTTACTGTTTAGTTAAAAGTTAGTTATAAAGCCAATAAAAAACTTTTATTTACGTATACTAAGTCGTACTTGTCTCAAATTTATACAAAAAAGTATGACTTGTATAATTGTTTTTCATGTTTAAAAAACAGCTTGATTGAGTTAAGCAAAAGCCAAATAGCGCCTATTGTTTACTCAAAGTTAAGTTACATTTTTTGATTTTGAGCCACTATAACTTTGACGTTCGTAAAGAGCTTAATAAAATTTAAAAAAATTTAAATAATTATTCAAACTTACTTAACTCAATATTTAAGTGTTTACTCAATATTTAACTTAATTTTCATTCAATCCTTTGAAGTTTTAGCTATGATGGTAGACAATTATCCATTCACTTAGTGTCCTAGACTTCTTGTTGAAGCTAGGACTTTTTTTATTAACAAATTCTTAGATAAGAATAATCTACCTGTAGAGGTATTTATCTATTATTTCTCTCTCCTGATCACAAAGATAGACAAAAACTAAAGTTTTCATCCCTAAGGTAAAAATTGTTTCATAGGAACTATTTTTGTAGCCTTGATAACTATTTGTTTAGATAACATGAAAATAGACACCTACGTGAACTGAAATTTAGTTCAAAGGTAACTCAGAATAGACATAAAGCAAGCTGGATGAATATTCAATAATAATTGCTTATCCCAGATATATCAGCTACTTACATATAAAAAATCATATTGTCCAGTAATTTCTAAAAATGGAAGTATAAAATTTAAAGATAAAAAGTTTTTGCTTTTGAATCAAAAATTACAGTTTCTTAGTTGTATTGTATATTCATTTTTTCAGAAACATTTGTATTTCGTATTATCCATCCACTTAGTAACCTAAGTTTATACGGACGCTGAGAATTTTTTTAATCTCTAAGTATCTAAACATATGAATAATTTCTCAACATCTACCTATAGAAAGTAGCGAAATCTATTTATAAGTGGTTGTAAGTGGACGTTTTGTTAAATAGTTCATGGAGACAGAATCAAAGCATAGGCGATCGCTCATTTTTGTTGTTGTCCATCAAGAAGTTGAGCAGTTTTTTGATCAGCCTTGAGGGGTTGGGGGTATGAGGGGATTGCCACTGCAATCAATAATGGCACAGTAACCAATATAATCTGGATCGATGTTTCCTCCAGCTGAGGAGCGACTCGGAGCGATCGCGTATACGGAACTCTTAGCGATCGCTTCTTATTTAATTTCTAAGTATCGATCAAATTCATCTTTAATGATGTGATAGCACTCACAAGTCGCTTCTTCCATTTCTTCACGGTTGAGGATGGTAACTTTACCGCGAGTAGCGCGAATAAATCCGGCTGTTTGCAGAGTTCCTGTCACAATGCTAACGGCGGGACGAGTTGAACCAATCATTGAGGCTAGAGTGTCTCGCGTGAGTAACAATTCGGGGGATTTGACACGATCTTGGGCTGCGAGTAACCAACGGCAAAGACGTTGCTCAACGGTATGGAAGCGGTTGCAGAGTGCAGATTGCGTCAACTGCATCAGCTTTAGATAAGTAAAAGCCGTCACTTTTTGTCTTAGAACAACAGACTTGTGTAGCACGCTAGCAAAGATTTCGGCACTTAATTTAAATGCTTCGCCTGTAAGTTGCACCTCAACTTGCCAAGGAGCAGAATTTTGATTGAACAGAAATGCTGTTCCTACCACTCCTTCAAATCCAGTGATTCCGACTTCTACGGTTTCGCCTTCTTGCGTTGAATGTACCTTGGAAATCAAGACAGTTGTTGGGAAATAGACATGAGTGATCGGTTCTCTAATCCTAGTGAGAGTCTCGTTTTGGTGTAACTCAACTAGTTCTAAATGAGGATGCAGGCGATCATATTCATCTTGCGGTAGCGAATTAAGGATGAAATTTTTCGACCGTTGAAGCTCATTGGAATTTAGCATAATTTCCTTAGGGTGATCGTGCCGAAGGGGGAAAATTGTACGCTAATAAATTTAGATAGATTTCGAGCACCTCCCAAAGCCTTATACTGTTTGACTTTCAGGTAGATACATTTTCGGTAAATTGCTCTTGAACTTGGAAGGCTAGGGAAGCTAGCTGCGCGTTTGCAACCCAAACATAGTAATGGTTTGGCAGTATGAGCATATTGCTTAACGTACAATTTTCCCAAAATGGCACGATTACCCCTTCTTCGTCCGTTCTCCAGCGAACGGAGGAGTTATTTTAGCTTTAGAATCTGTCTATTTCTAACCAAAGCAGGATGGCAAGTAGGAACAGGGTTGGGGGAACGGCGAACTTATACCGAGTTACATTCAAACATATTAGTTTTGGCAGGCAGGGGGGCAAGGGGGCAGAGGAGCAGGGGAGCAAAGGGAGAAATACTACCTCAAAATTGCAACTTAGTATTACTAAATCCCCGACTTTTTCAAAAAGTCGGGGATTTGAACACCTGTTAAAAATCGGACTCTCCATGTTGAGGATTTGCAGGGTAATATTCTTCAGCAGTGAAATGATTTGCTTGGCTAGAAGTGCCATGAGATAAATTCAAAACAAAACTCTCAGTTTCGGAGGTATCGCTCAAATTCATCTTTAATGATGTGATAGCACTCACAAGTTGCTTCTTCCATTTCTTCGCGGTTGAGAATGGTAACTTTACCGCGAGTGGTGCGAATAAATCCGGCTGTTTGCAGAGTTCCAGCAACAATGTTAACGGCGGGAAGAGTTGAACCAATCATCGTAGCTAGGATGTTTGGCGTCAGCAACAGTTCGGGGGTTTTGACTTGATCATGAGCTGCCAACAACCAGCGACAAAAGCGTTGCTCAACCGTATGGAAGCGATTACAAAGTGCGGATTGCATGAGCTGCATAACTTTTAGGTAAGCAAAAGCCGTCACTTTTTGCCGTAGAACAACAGACTTGTGCAAAACACTGACAAAAGCTTCAGCGCTTAACTTGAATGCCTCGCCCGTGATGAGAACATTAATCTCCCAGGGTGCAATATCTCGATTGAGAATAAAAGTAGTTCCAACCATTCCTTCAAATCCCGTAGCTCCAACTTCGACACTTTCTCCTTCCATTGTTGAATGCACCAAAGAAAGCAGGGCAGTAGTTGGAAAATACACATGAGTGATTGGTTCTCTAATATGCACGAGAACATCATTTTGGTTCAACTCAACTCGTTCTAGATGAGGATATAGGCGATCGTATTCTTCTTGCGGTAGCGAATTTAGAATGAAATTTTTTGATCGCTCAGGCTCACTAAAATTCAGCATAATTCTATTCCTTTGTCCGTTCGCTGGAGAACGGACAGGTATTACTTTAGATTGGTAATCTTACCCAGAGCAGAAAGGCACCTAAAGTAGGATGGTAAAAAAGTAACTGTGGTTCTTCCCGTCAAAAAACGGATTCTCTACGTCGATGATTCACAGGACAACTGTGAGTTGTTAAGTTTTATTCTAGACGATGCGGGATATGAGATCGAGACGGTACAGAGCGTGACTGACGGCTTGCGAGTTGCTCAAAGTGGGGAGTTCAATCTTTACCTGATAGACTTGTATTTCTGGGATGGCACAGGCTTTGAATTAATTGATGGAATTCGTGCTTTTGATCGCTCGACTCCAATTGTGGTGTGTTCGGGAGATTTGCGCGAGTTGGTGCGGGAAGAACTGATGCGGGTTGGTGTCCAAGTTTTTTTAACTAAGCCAATTGATCCCGATCAAGTTGCTAGAACAATTGCCGAAATTCTTGGCGACGATTTGCAATTTTAAGGGTGTGTTGTCGCCAAGCGCCGCACTATTCTAATTTTCGGTGCGTTAGGACTAACGTCCATAAAAATAAATCTTGTGGTGTGGACATCTTGTCCGCACGGACGGGCTAGAGAGCTTATCCCACAAGAAAGCTATCATGTAACATTTTAGTCTTGACACGCCACTACTGGCTGCTTTTTTGAGAGTGCGCTTACAGTTGCCTTTGTAAAGTTGAAACTACTAAGACTGAAGGCTACTTTGTCTCAGATTCATCAGTGTCAGAAATTGATACCACATTCAAGTTTGATAAATCTTTGCCCTCAAGAATCGTTCCTCTAAGCTTCACCCCTTCAAGGTTCGCCCGTTCAAGATTCGCCCGTTCAAGGTTCCCCCGTTCAAGATTCGCCCATCTAAAGATCGCGCCTTCAAGGTACGCCCGTTCAAGGTACGCCCCTGCAAGCTTCGCATCTACAAGATACGCCCATCTAAGGTTCGCCCATTTAAGGTTCGCACCTTCAAGGTTCGCGCCTTCAAGGTTCGCGCCTTCAAGGTTTACTCCTAAAAGGTTTGCTCCTAAAAGGTTCGCTCCTACAAGGCTTGCTCCGCAAAAATCTTTGAGGATGAGAATGCAGTTTTGCAAGTCTAAAAAACTTAGGCAATTTAAGCAAAAAACATTATCAAAATCTACCCTTTGCCCTTGCAGCCGGGAAATCCAAGTACCAAACGCTTCTGGAGCAGGCCATTTAATCTGAGAAATATTTTCTGTCACCCTAGCACAGGCATTTAAAACAGCTAACAACGCTTCTTCTGCATTACGCGCCTGTCGGTTTTCTTCCTGAAAATCTGCTCTGGGGTTTAAGCGTTCCATCGGCATTCCATGACGCAGCATAAAACCGATTAGAGCGCATAGCGTCTGCTGCCAATTGCTGACATCTGAAGGATTTTGCAAACGCATTTCATCAACAACAAAATTAAAAAGATACTCATCCATAGCGGATGCACCACAGAGAGTTGCCCAACGTTGTAACGCGTCTCGTTCATCCCATCCTTCATCTGGATCGTCTTGGCGACGTTGCAACATATCATGCATACGCCGAACTTCTCGCACGATGCGTCTTGCTGTTAAATACTCACCAAAACTTTTGTGGGTAAATTCAAAAGTTTTCTCGTATTCATGAAATCCACTTTGCCGAAAATAAAAGGCAGTTAACAGACGATTTATTCCTAATTTTGCCCCTTCTTGAAATATTTCTAAAAGCCGCTTTAAACCACTGTGATCGCAATGACTTTCAATCTCTCTAACCGTTGTTGTGCGTCCATCTCCATGCCAAGAAGCTAGTGCAATTTCTTCGAGGATGCGAACAAAGTCTTTTTCCTGAATTCCCTGTAGTGCAGGATGTTGATATCCCGCCCAACCACGTTCATAAACTGCTTTGAGCAAATCGGCATAGATAGTATTTAAGTTGCTGTCTTGAGAAAACTCAACTTCACCGCGAACAAAACTTAATGCCACTAAATAATTAAGCAAAGGTTGGGAAGTTATTTCTGTGAGATTACCTTGGTCTAACTCTGGTGGTAAACCTGTATATCCGTAACCTTTAGCTTTGCCATAATACTGCCACCACAATTGCCGCCGATCCTGGGCTAACAAGTTTTGATTATCAATGTATTTTTCCTTTTTTTTCTCATCTTCAGTGATGAAATAAGGCAGGATATGCAAAATTTGCTGTGGTTGGCGAAATTCATTGCTATTTGCTTGGACTACTAAGTCACGACCACTAATTATGACTTGTACGTGAGTTTCTTGCTGATTAAATCTATCTACTTTTTTCTGTACTTCTCGGACAAATTGTTGGGCAACTTCTGCTGCCACTTTACCCTGCATAGATAGTTCATCTAAGCCATCAAAAATAATTAGCAACCGCGATTCGGCATACTCTGAACATAGGGGATTAGAAGGTAAAATACTATAAATATCTGAGTTTACAAACTTACCGACTGCATCAACTAAATCATCTAGGGGATTAAATTGATGCAAAGGAATAAATAAAACTTTAATTTCTCCCTTTTCTGCTACCTGGGCTGCAAAGATTTTAGCAAAGGAAGATTTCCCACTTCCGAGGCCAGCACTGATTACCCGGATGGCATCATGGCGATCGCTTTTATTCAACCAAGTTTGTAGTTGTTTTTCTAGATCAACTACAACCCGCTCATATTGTTTATTGTCTTTGAGACGGTATTCAAATTCGTCTTCTGTTTGACTGTCAGTTTTGCGCTGGTAGTAGGCACGCAAGGGAACATAAACCTGTTTCAAGCCAAAGGCTTCTAAAAACATCGGTTCTTCAACTTGTTTTTGCAGCCAAGTGCCATAACGCTGCCATGCTTGTTCTCGTGCATTGGCTTGAGTAAAAGGGGTATCGAGTTCTTCTTTTAAACAGGCGTATTTATCTGGATGTTTTGCCCATTCTTCATGCAGGGCAAAGACAAAATAGGTAGGCAAGCGATGGCTAATTGTCTCTGCTTGTGCTGGTGTGACTCCAAAGCCTTCTAACCACTGGGCAAATGGAGTTTTAATGGCTTCTACAATCGGTAGTCTTTTTGGGTAGCGAAAAAAATCCTCGTCAATGCGTAACTCTATATTTTCCAGGGAGAGATTTAGGCGATGATTGCAAATGATTTCTATTTCATTGGTGTCTGGTTGGTTGGTAAGTAACTCCTTATTGCCCTCTACCAAATCCAACATCGCTTGAGTCAAGGAGCGATAAATTAATACCCAGGCAACTTCTTGTGGTGTTTCTGCTAAACCCAGTGCAGCTGAAGCGTCTACAACATCGGTGGCAACACTATCCCACTTGCCTAAAGCAGTATTGATTGCAGCTTTGCTTAATGACTTAAAGAGTTCCTTGAAGTCTGCTTTTACTGGTTTATTCCATAATGCAACAGGCTTAGTGACTGCAAATCCCGATTCGCTGCTCATGGCTGTTGTGTGACGCTGTAGAGATATTTAGCCAATCTATTTAAACAACGCCAGACATCTTTTTTTCTGAACAACACAAGTAAATTTAAAATTTATTCAAAAAAAGTCACAATTGACCTTCAGAGGCTCAACTTTGAACCTCAAAAGCTCAACTTTCACCTTCTCAAGCTCAAGGTTGAACCTCAAAAGCTCAAGGTTGAACCTCGAAAGCTCAAGGTTGAACCTCGAAAGCTCAAACTTCATCTTCAGAGGCTCAATGTTGAACCTCAAAAGCTCAACTTTCACCTTCTCAAGCTCAAGGTTGAACCTCAAAAGCTCAACTTTCACCTTCTCAAGCTCAACATATCAAGATGTGCCGAATAGAATTCGCTGCTACACAAACCAAGTCCGCCGACGCGGACTAAAAGATAATGAAAATTTTAAAGCCTGCGGAGGCAGGCTTTGTTTGTGTAGCCCAGGCTTATAGCCTGTAGGGTAAAAGTACGATCGCTAATTAACTAACAGGAATTTCTGATGGCTTTTTCTTTGAACGGCGGGTGAATCTGCGTCCCATTTCATCAATCACCCCGTCTAATCCCATCACGTCACCACTGGCTTTAGCATAGCTGTAAACTGCCAGTGCTGCTGCATATGCTTCACTCCCAGTTGTCATCCAAGTATCGTCTACTAATTCTTGTAGTTGTGTGAGAGATAGCAATATGGGATATAACGCTTCGTACAATTCAATATCACGGCGCATTTCCTCAACATCAAAAGAACGAGGGAGAAAATTAGGATTTTGTGTCGCTACCTCTAAGGCTTTGCTGACAAAAGCCCGACTTTTATCTCCCATTTTTAACATTGAACGCCGCTCCTCAGTAGTCAAATCAACCAAAAACGGTAACTTTTCTTTGATAGTCGCGATCGCCTGCATCACCATTTCCCTGTCTGCTTTGGAAATATTGGCACTGATGCTTTTTGTTGTCATATAAATTACTCAATCTAAATCTTTAATTTCAGTGTTCCCAAAATTAGAAAAGCGATCGCTAAATAGGGGCTAGGGGCTAGAGAATATTTAAAGTAGAGCCAGAGGCTCTAGTTATTGTTACCAGGTGAACCTGGTAACAAGGATAACGAGGGTTTGTGGGCTGCTGCTTGGTGGCTGTTTGTATTGTAGAGACGCGTACACCGCAGGGGTTCCCGTAGGGTAATTTCGCGTCTCTACTCCATCAATTAAAAGCAGACTGTAACAGTTGGCGCATAAACTTAGCCTGGAGATGTTCGGGGAATACAGTCAAAAAATTATCCAAGTCATGAATAGCTTCACGGATATGCTCTAAAGATGCACCTTTAGATATGGCGTATCGATATAAGTTTTCTACGGTTGGATAATACTGAACTGCCAAATAGTAAAGGGCTAAATTAAAGGTATTGCGCCAGTCTTGAGGATTATCTTGGTAACGTTGTTTAGCAAGCTTAATGGCTGAGGCTAAGTCAGTTCGTGCTTTACTTGTTTCGTTCAGGGTTTGGTAGGCTAAAGCGCGTAAATACATATACCAATCATTGCTGGTATTTAATTGGATCGCGCGATCGAGATCTGCTAAAGCCTCGTTATGGCGTTTGAGTAGCAAATAAGTGTAACCGCGCCCAGCTAATGCATACTCGTAATGTTGTTTTGAACTAACTTCCAGAGCGCGCTCAAAGTCGCTGAGAGCTTCGTTATAATTCTCCATCCGGCAATAGATAGCTCCTCGCCCAGCTAATGCCCAGCCGTTATTATGATCTATCTCAATGGCACGATCAAAGTCTTTGAGAGCTGCGGTGTAACGGTTCATCCCTCGGTATGTGTAACCTCTCCCAACCCAAGCTTTGCCATTATTGGAGTCTAGTTCAATGGCACGATCAAAGTCTTTGAGAGCTTCAGTGTAATTATTAATTGTCCAGTAAGCATAACCTCTTGCTGCTATGGCTTTATCATTCATCGGATCGATTTCTAGGGCGCGGTTAAATTCTGTGAGGGCTTGATCGTAGCGCCCCATCAATTGGTAAGCCTCGCCCCGGCAAACAATTGCCCAGGTGTAATTAGGATCGAGGCTCAAAGCATGGTTAAAATCATTGAGAGCCTTAGAATAGTTCCCAATCAATTGATAAATTTCACCGCGACAGGCAATTAACCAAGTGTCTTGGGGTTTAAATTCGATTGCTCGTTTAAATTCTTTGAGGGCTTGATCGTAATGTCCCATTAATTGATATGTTTTACCTCGACTGCTGATAGCTTGGGTGCAATTAGGATTGAGTTCTAGCGCACGCTCAAAGTCTTGGAGAGCTTCTTCGTACTGTCTCATCAATTGGTAAATTTCACCCCGGCTAGTAATTGCCCAAGTATTGTTGGGGTTAAGGGAAATAGCACGATTAAAATCTTTGAGGGCTTTGTCATAGTTTCCCATCAATTGATAAGTCTCACCCCGGTTAATAATTGCTCCAATGTCATAGGTATCTAAAGCGATCGCCAAATCGAAGTCTTGCACTGCTTGAGCATAATCTTCGATGCGGCGATAAGTTTGCCCTCGTTGAACGATCGCCCATTTGTTGGTAGGCTCTAGTTGAATGACGCGATCAAAATCGAGAATCGCTTCTACGTGATACTCCATTAACTTATATGTTGTACCTCGCAAGACAAGGGCTTGGGTTTGTTCTGGCTCTACCTTGAGAACATGGTTAAAGTCTTGCACCGCTTCGTCATAGCGCTCTTGCAAGTAATATGCTGTACCCCGCAGTAAGATTACTTTGATATCGTCTGGCTCTAATGCCAGGAAGCGATCAAAATCTTGAATAGCTTGGGAATAGCGTTCAAGCAAGTAGTATCCAATTCCTCGGAGGGCAATTGCCCCGTTTTGTTGTAAGTCATTTTCCAGAACACAATCAAAGTCTTGGATTGCTTCTTCGTAGCGTTGCATCAACAAATTGTTATACCCCCGCTGCATTCTGCCCCACATGTAATTTGGGTTAATCGCAATAGCACGATCAAAGTCTTGAATTGCTTCTTGATAGTGCTTCATCAAGTGGTAGGTATAACCTCGTTGGGCGATCGCCTGAATATTTAGGGGTTCAAAGAAAATTATCTGATCAAAGTTTTTGATCGCCTCCGAGTAACGCTCCGATTCAGCATAAATAGAACCTCGTAGTAAATTTGCTAAGTTGACTGTAGAGTCGAGAGCAGTAGCTTGTTTAAAGTTTTTGAGGGCTTCTTCATCACGTTTGGTAACATGATATATCGCACCCCGAAAGCTAAAAGCTAAAGCTCGGCACTTAGCATCTAGCTTCCCCTGATCGATGAGTGAACTCAGCATTTCGATCGTGGTTTCATAATCATCCTCTTTTAAGGCTTTTAGCCCTTTGAGTAGCTTTTCACCCCAACGCTGAACTTCTAGGGCATCAGCATCTCTGCCAACCTGAATGATTGTTTCTGCCCAAGTCAAAGCAAAATCATATTGGTGCTGAACAGCTGTCAAAAATCCATTTAAAGCTAAAGACAAGTTCTTTTGCGTGGATTGGCACAAGCGGTGATACAAGACATTGAGTTTGTGATTTTGCCAAGTCGCATCACACCACTTTTGCTGTTCGTCTAATTGCAAGTTATTTGCCAGAGCATCGTAGTAGTCTGCCAATTTTCCCTGCGAATCTGCCCAAGCTTGTGCTGAAGAAAGACGCTTGTGACGTAACATCAAAGTCTTGGCAGCATCATGAAATACCCAGCCGTGAGGATGTGCTTCCACAAATGGCAATTGTTTGAGCCATGCTAAAAGTTCATCTGCCTCTTGTTCACCACGCAACTGCACGAGCACTTCCCGGTGCAAATACCGAGGCATTGCAGCGCTCATAACTCCTTGCCGTTGTTTTGGCTCTATCCATTTTAAAAAGCGTTCTATCACTAAGCCGTTAGCATCACCAGCTTGGCTTGGATCTTGAGGAGCTTCAGCAGCAAGAGTTGCTACCAATAAGGGTAAGCGTTCAGACAGACGGAGAATAACATCAATTGTCTGGGCGTCATTAATGCCTTTGTGATTTAGATATAGTCTGGCTTCGTTTTCAGTCAAAGGTTCCAAACCAAGACGCTGGATTGAATCTTCGTAGCACGCCCAATAATTCTGATTTAACTCCTGCCGACCAGCAATCACTAGTAATATATTGGGTGGTACGTCACCATAGCAACCATCCAAAATTTCTCTGAGCCAGCCATCTAAAAATCCCTCTGTGCGATCGTAAGTATCAAAAAACAGAGCCAAATCGGAATTTTCTGCTATCTGCCATAACTCCTCTAAAAATAAAGGTGTTAACACGGCAACAGGTTCTTGCAACAAGCGTCGTTTGTCTTGATTGTGGATTTTTCTAGCAAGATAGGATGCCCATTCTGTCTGTATTGCTTCGATATCTTGATCCACGTATTCCAAAACAAGCTGAGTACGAGGAATTTGTAGCTGTAAATATATATCTCCTTTCGGCACAGTTCCCCTTAAAAAAGCCGAAAAATTCTGGGGAGCTTCAGTATCAGTTACTAATTCTTGTTGTGTATTTTGGTAAGCTTGGTAACGTTCGTTAAATTTGGTTAATTGACAACCTTGTTGTTCTAGCTGTTTTGCCAAATAAGCCATTACTGCCGGAATGTTAGTTTCCGAGTCGTTTGTATAAGCGGTGAGGAATTTTGCATTCTCAGCAATTTGACGAAACTGCCGCAATAACGAGGTTTTTCCTACACCACCCTGACCAAAAACATTGAAGATAAAGTTATGTTGATGATCAGCAAACGGCAATTCTAAATTGCGGCGAAATAGAGCGATTTGTTCTTCCCGCCCCACGAAACTTGATTGTTGGCGTTGTTTGAGAATCTGTTGCAGAGTCTGGCGCTTTTGGGGTAGTTTGCTGCAAGACACAAAATTCGGATTTTGCATTGCCACCTCTAAAGCCTTATTGACTAACTCCTGATTTTTCTCCTCATCTTCTGGTAAGTATTTACACTGCGGCTCAGTAACATCAATTAATAGTGGCAATCTTTCCCGAATAGTAGTAATAGCCTGTATAACCACTTCTTTGTCACTTAAGGAAAGAGGTGAATTTACATAATCGTCTGTCACTTTTGACACTCCCTCAATACACTCTTTAATAGAGTGTTCCCAAAGAAACAAAAAGGCGATCGCTAAACCGAATATTCTCCGAGGAAATGATGAAGATAAGATAAAGGGGACTGGGAAAAGGACGCGGGGAGGTGGAGACGCAAAGACAAGGATAATAATCATCACCCACTCTCCCCATCTTCCCTATCTCCCTCCTCTTCCTAATTCCTAGTAGCCCCTAGTCCCTAGCCTCTAGCCCCTAAAATACCGCAATACAATCAATCTCAACCAACACATCCTTAGGTAAACGAGATACCTGTACGCAGGCTCGTGCTGGTGCTGTAGCCTCGTCAAAATACTTAGCATAAATAGCATTCATCGCTGCGAAATCATTCATGTCAGCTAAGAATACAGTTGTTTTGACTACATCCTCAAACTTTGCCCCAGCCGCAGCTAAAATCGCCTGCAAATTAGCCATTACTTGTTCTGTCTGCTTAGTCACATCTCCTGTGCCGACAATGCCACCCGTCTTTGGATCGAGCGCAATTTGTCCAGCTACAAACATCATTTGACCAGAAGCAACAATAGCTTGATTGTAGGGGCCGACTGGTGCAGGTGCTTGTTCAGTGTTTATTACTTTTTTATTCATTGGTTGTCCCTGTGTTTTATTTTTACCAAAAGAGGGGCTAGGGGCTAGGGACTAGGAGCTAGGGAACAGGGTATTTACATTCCCCGTGTCCCCTCGTCCTTGCGTCTTTGTGTCCTCTTCCCAATCGCCTACCTCGGACGTATCCCATAGTGCCGATATCGCCAATAATCTTGGAGAATGCGATCGTGGTCAAAACATAAATTAGTAGGTATGCACCAAGGCTCAAAAATTCCAATATCCTTGGCGTCATCTCCTGCTTTTGCTTCTCCTTTTGCTGTGGCTAAAAAAACAATACTGATCGTGTGCTTGCGGCGATCGCGATTCGGATCGGAATACACGTGTAATTGTTCTATCAACTCCACTTGCAAACCCGTTTCTTCCGTGGCTTCGCGCTGGGCTGCGGCTTCCACAGTTTCGCCATAATCTACAAAACCACCGGGAATTGCCCAACCCAAAGGCGGATTATGTCTCTGAATTAACACTATTGGTCGATGAGGACGGTCAACCAATTCGATGATGATATCAACAGTCGGAACAGGATTTTGATGATTCATAAAACACCATTTTTGCATTAAGTCTGGTGATTCAGTTAGCTGAAAGCAGACGTCTGTTCCGTGGTAAATTCGTTGGGATATCTTCCTCCTACAGTTCAGGTTAATTATGCATCCTTTGAGAGCTAGTGGTATTTTGTTGCATCCCACTTGTTTTCCCAGTCACTACGGAATAGGAGATTTGGGAACATGGGCTTATCGTTTTATTGATTTTCTCCAAGAAAGTAACCAACAATATTGGCAAGTATTGCCTTTGGGACCAACTGGTTACGGTAATTCTCCTTATATGTCATACTCGGCTATGGCAGGAAACCCTCTATTAATTAGCCCAGAAAAGCTGCGCGATGAAGGGTTGCTGGAGGAAGAGGATTTTGCAAATTTACCAGCATTTCCTACAGGAAAGGTAGATTACCAGCTAGCTGTAGCAGCTAAAACTCCTCTGTTGAAAAAAGCCTGCGCCAACTTTAAGAGCCATGCTACACCAGAACAACAGCATGCATTCGCCAATTTTTGCCAAACTAAAGCCTATTGGTTGGATGATTACGCTTTGTTTATGGCACTCAAGGATGCGCAAGCTAGCCCAAGTTGGCACACATGGGAACCGGAAATTGCCAAGCGCCACGATAAAGCAATGGAGGCAGCGCGGCTGCTGCTGGCTGGAGCAATTTTTTACCATAAATTTACTCAATACGAGTTTTTCCGCCAATGGTCAGAATTGAAGCAGTATGCCAATCAGCGGAATATTTATATAATTGGTGATATTCCTATTTATGTGGCTCATGACAGTGCAGATGTTTGGGCGCATCCTGATATCTTTTGCCTAGATCAACAGACAGGTGAAGTGGATTTGATGGCGGGAGTTCCACCAGATTACTTTAGCGCTACCGGTCAGTTGTGGGGCAACCCGGTTTACAATTGGGAAACTTTGCAAAAACAAGACTTTAGCTGGTGGATTCAGCGATTTGAAGCGATGCTGGATTACGTCGATATTATTCGCATCGATCATTTCCGGGGATTTGAATCTTATTGGGCTGTACCAAAAGGCGAAGAAACAGCTATTAATGGAGAGTGGGTGAAAGCGCCTGGAGAAGAGTTATTTGAGACAATAAAACAAAAGCTGGGTAAACTGCCAGTCTTGGCTGAAGATTTAGGTACGATCACCCCAGAGGTAGAAGCACTGCGAGACAAGTTTGAATTTCCAGGGATGAAAATTTTGCAGTTTGCTTTTGGCTCCGATTCTGCTAACCCCTACTTACCCTTTAACTACCAACGTAATGCAGTCGTTTACAGCGGCACTCACGATAATGACACTACTGTAGGTTGGTTCAATCAAGCGTCAGATTGGGAAAAGCAAAATTTATCACTTTATTTAGGTTGCTTCAGCCCGGATGGCATCCACTGGGATTTAATTCGTCTGGCTTTGAGTTCGATCGCTAATCTGGCAATTCTTCCTTTGCAAGATATTCTCGGTTTGGGAACTGAGGCACGGATGAATTTTCCCAGCAAAGCGGAGGGCAATTGGGAATGGCGTTATGAAGCAGAGGCTTTGACTCAAGAGTCAGCCTGGAAGCTGAAAGCTTTAACCACATTATACGGACGTGTCCCGCAACCAAAGTCATAAGTTTTGAGTTATCAGTGTTGAGTTATAAATAAACTCAACACTTACATCTTGATATAAATTAAAACAGCAAGCAAAAATCATGTTTTAGAAATCGACCACAGATAAACACAGATACACACGGATGATTTATCTGTGTTTATCTGTGTCCATCTGTGGTCGTTATACCTAAAATTGGATTTTACAATCAATCTATAATTTGGTACGACTAAAGGTGAGTTAGGCTAATTCACATTAGAACAATTCAACTATGACCTTGTGTTGGCAGCGATCGTAAATTCTTTTTGTTTGCCTGGCTCTCCCAATTGCTTGGCTTTTTGACGGTTGACACTTACCAATACGCCTCCAGCATTATCAGTTCTCACTGTTAATTGCTCTTGGGCTTGCCAATTGCCACGAAAGCCCTGTGGTAGTTCACCTTCGTACTCGACTTTACCATCGACTCTAACCTGAATCCAGGATTTCTCTGTCAAGATCACACCAATCTGCAACTGTTGTTCTTCATTACTTGTAATCTCACTGACTGACTGAAGATGTTGCTGGGCATTTTGCGATCGTGAATCTAAAACGGCTTCTACATCTGGCTGTTGCTGAGTTTTATCGGCTGTTTGTAGTGCGTTGGGATTCAATAACCGAGACAAGCCAATCACAGAAGATAAAATCACAAATACATAAATAAGGTAAAGATGAATTGGACGTAATTCACTAATTGTCGTAGTCTTTAAAGCAGGCCTAGTAATGATTTTGTTGATGTTAACCGGGAAGTGACTAGCAAATTCTGTACCATCAAAGCCCAATGCATCGGCATATTGTCGAATCAACCCTTGAATGTAGATTGGCTCTGGAAGTTCTTTTAAATTACCTTCTTCAATTGCTTGCAATAGCCGCCGAGGAACTTTTGTCAGTACAACCATTTCCTCTAGTGATAAACCTTTTTCCTGGCGTGAGGCACTCAGTTGCCCACCTATGGCTGCTAACTTTTCGGCTTGCTGGCGCTCGTCAACTGAAGGTGTAGACTTATGCTTATTCCTTCTAAACCACTTCATTGGCTGTTATGCTCCTTGGATCTAGCTAAATCTTGAATTGGGAATCTACTTGAATTTGTTGTAAAAATTTAATTTCGCTCTCTTTGAGGTAACGATACTCACCTTCACGTAAGCCCTTGTGGTTAGGCACTTGTAATTGAATTAAACCTATAGCAGTACGATGTAATTTAATAACTGGATAGCCCAAATTTTGGGCAACACGGCGAATTTGGCGATTTCTTCCCTCCTTTAAAATAATTTCTAAACAGCTAGAGTCGGCTAATCTTTCGATCAGTTTTACTTGTGCTGCTCGTGTTTTTCTTCCATCCAACATCACTCCTTTACTCCACATTTGCAGTACAGCTTGCGGAGGATGTCCCTTCACCACAACACGATAGGTTTTAGAAATACTGTGACGCGGATGGGTGAGCCAAAATGTCAATTCTCCGTCGTTCGTGAGTATTAATGCTCCGGTAGAATCTGCATCTAGACGCCCAACAGGATGAATACCTTGACGAGAACGCAATTCTGGTGGTAGTAAATCCAGAACTGTCTTTCTATTTTGGGGATCGTAGCAAGTGGAGACTACACCTGCTGGTTTGTGTAGTAACAAATACACTAAAGCTGGACGTTCTACAGTTGATACTGGCTTGCCATCAACTGTAATTATGTCTCTTTGAGGATCAATTTTTTGCCCCAAATGCGCTACGTCTCCATTGACACGCACGCGCGATCGCCTAATCATTTCTTCGGCTTGACGACGCGAGGCAATACCCCATTGAGATAGAATCTTTTGTAACCTAGTCTCCATGTGGAAATTGCTTATTCTAAAATTAAAACTTAAAAAATTACTTGAAGAACTCAGAACCCAGAATACAAATTATTCTGACTTCTAACTCGTGACTACTTTTTTGTCAGTCCTTTATTGATTAAGTAAGTCGGCGGTAATAAACAAAACTAAGTTACGAAAAGTAAATATGTTTAAAAACCTAACCAATGACGAAGGACAAATGACAAATGACGGTCTTAACGAGTTAGCTTTATTTGTACCGACATACTTAAATCGTATATTTGTGGTTGGTTATTGGTAGCCACAAATGATACATTTAAGTTTTGTTGAAACTCTTGTAGATTTGTAAGTAAATCTTCATTACATTGAGTGAGTAAATGTCAGAAAACAATCTAGAAACCCAAAGTTCCCAGAAAAAACTTCGGATTGTCACAAATGTGTTGAAAGCAGCACTAAAGGTATGGTTAAGATCACAAGTTAGTCAAATCTCTGAGTTAGAAGTCGAGATCAAAGCTAGCGATCGCCAAATTCTCTCTGGTTCTATCCCCTTAGTGTCCATTAGTGCTAGTTACGCTGTTTACAAAGGTCTTCATGTTAGGCAAATTCAATTAATAGCACAAAATATTCGTATCAATATTGGCTCAGTACTTAAGGGACAGCCACTGCGACTGTTAGAAACAGTACCAGTTAGTGGGGAAATTTCCTTGGAGGAGGACGATCTTAATGCCTCTATTGCTTCTACTTTATTAGTATCGGGATTAAATGAGCTACTGGATAAACTATCACCAGAACAACGCTCACAATCCAAGTCGATAATTTGGCAAAAAATTATTCTTGGCAATGGTCACTTTATACTTTATTTTTCCCTATTTCCTGAAAACAACTCTACTCCATCAGAAATGTGTGTGCGCTTAAAATTACTGAGTCAACATGAGTTACAAGTAACACAGTTTTTCCCGAACCACAACACGGAAGTTAGAGCAGAAAATGAGAATGAACATTATATAGATTTGGGTTCAGAAGTTGACATCCAAGAACTACAACTGATCCCAGGAAAGGTAGTGTGTCGTGGGCAAGTTAACGTTAAACCTTAAAGTAAAAACTTAAAGATTAAAAATATTATCTCTTAATTCTTCATAATATCTTTATCGGTAAAAGTTTTTCCTTTCTGCCGTGTGTTGTCTCACCTGAAAATATGGTGTTCAGATCCCCGACTTTTTTAAGTCTGGGATCTATAACCTTTGATAATTTGCATGGCAGACTACTAAACCAGTAGTGGCAACAGGAGAGTGACAAAATAGAAAACTAAGGGAGCCGTAAAAATATAACTATCGGTACGGTCTAAGATACCACCGTGTCCGGGAATTAATTGCCCTGAATCTTTGACTCCTGCATCTCGCTTGAGCATAGACTCGGTGAGATCGCCTAAAAGACTAGCAATGCCAATCAATAAACCCAATGTTAAACCAGTAATCGGGTATTGAGGCCAACGAAAATAGTAAGCTCCAGCAAAGGCAATGATAATGCTGGCAAAAACACCGAAGACAGCACCTTCAACAGTTTTTTTCGGGCTGATCTCAGATAAAGGGGTTTTACCAAAGAATTTACCAATAATGTAAGCACCAATATCGGCTGCCCAGATACAGGCAAAAGTTAGTAGTGTTGCTGTTAAACCGTTTGGCAAAGAAGTTGAATGTCTTTGTTGAAGAAATTCTGTCAAACTTGAAGGCCAATAACCTTCCAAAGGAAGGTTGCTGACAACTGTACTATTAATCGCTCGCAATCTTACCCAGTAACTTGGTAAATAACCAGTGTAAAATAGCCCTAAAATCGAAGCGGAAATATCGGCGATCGTTGCCATTCTGGGCTGAAACAATAGGTAAAAACAAATGAAAGTACCTGCCACTGGCATAACTGCATCAGCTAAGTTGCCATCTAGCGTACAAATAACTAAAAGAACTTGACTAACAACAATGGTAGTTTTTGCAGCAGGAGCTATGCCTTTGGCTTTCACTAATCCAAAGTATTCGTTTTGACCTAAAAAGATAATCACGGCAAATACAATGGTAAAATACCATCCACCTAACACTGTTGCCAATAGTGCAACAGTAATTGCTACAATTCCACTAAAAATTCGAGACCAAGGCATAACTGTGAAGTATGAAGTATCAAGGATGAAGAGTGAAGTATTAAGAAATATTTATCCTTTATCCTTCTACCTTCATCCTTCAGAATTAGTCTAGTTTCTCACCACTGAGAATAAAAATTGGATCTACGGCAGCGAGAGTTTGAGAAAAACCACGTGTTTCCAAACGGTTAACTGCGGATTGTACAACTTCTATATTTCTTGCTTGCAATTGAGCAAAACTCTGAGAAATAGCATACAGACTTTCTAGATTAGCAGCTGTGGCGACAACTCTACCCGATGATGGCAAATAATGCCAAACTGTCTGCAAAATTTCTTGAATTGGGCGTCCACCTTCTATGCAAACGCGTTGGGGTGTTTGTTTGAGTTCGTGTAAACAATCGGGAGCACTACCTTCTATAACTTCAACATTTTTGACTTCAAAGCGATCGCAGTTACGGCGAATTAGGTTGGCAACTTCTTCATCTCTTTCCACAGCAATAATTCGCCCTTGGGGACATAACAAACCAACTTCTACAGGAATAGTACCTGTACCTGCACCAATGTCCCACAAAATTGTATCGGGCTGAAGGCGCAATTGAGCAATCAACAGTAGTCGAATTTCTCGTTGGCTTAAGGGAATTCCCGGTAAGTGCTCGAATAAATCGTCGGGGATGCCAGGACTAATGTAAGGCCAGAGTTGAGAAGGCATATATTTGTATACAGTTATAGTAAAGAAAGATATGGCTTCAACGTAGCGCTATAACCAATTACTATGACTAGTCAAATCTTAGGCGAGTTGCCCGATGGCGATAGCTTCGCGTCACGCTACGAAGTACAGCAGCAGCTAGGTAAAAAGGCTGGGCGACGGACTTTATTGGCTCGCGATCGCATGACTGGTGAATTGGTTGTAGTCAAGTTGCTATCTTTCAACAGTGATTTTGAATGGGATGATCTCAAACTGTTTGAGCGGGAAGCTGAGACTTTAAAATCTTTGTCTCATACCTCAATTCCGCGCTACTTAGATTATTTTGAGGTAAATACACAGAATTTTAAAGGTTTTGCTTTGGTGCAGACTTATATCCCAGCGCAATCTTTAGAGCAATATTTAAAAGCTGGACGCACTTTTACAGAAGCGGAAGTCAAAGAGATAGCCAAAGCAATTTTAGAAATTCTCATTTACCTGCACGAGCAAAATCCTCCTGTGATTCACCGTGATATTAAGCCTAGCAATATTTTATTGAGCGATCGCTCTGGTAATAGTGTCGGGCAAGTCTATTTGGTAGATTTTGGCTCAGTACAAACTGTGGCAGCAAGCGAAGGCAGCACAGTCACGGTGGTAGGAACTTATGGATATATGCCACCAGAACAATTTGGCGGACGCACCGTACCTGCTTCTGATTTGTACAGTTTGGGAGCAACTTTAATTTACTTGGTGACGGGAACTCATCCCGCAGATTTACCCCAAAAGGATTTTCGTATTCAATTTGAGCAAATAGTAAATCTCACTCCTGCTTTGAGCCACTGGTTGAAGTGGATGACTGAACTTAGTCTAGAAAGACGTTTGCCTTCTGCCCTAAAAGCACTGGAGGCTTTAGAAAACCCCCAAGTCATCAATAGCACTGCTTTAAGTATTACCAAACCAATTGGTAGCAAAATTACGCTAACTAAAAATGCAGATGCTTTGGAAATTCTAATTCCACCCACAGGTTTTAAAGGTTCAACGGCGTTCATGGTTTTGTTTGCGATCGCCTGGAATTCATTTATCTTGTTTTGGACAATTAATGCTTTAGCCGCTCCTTTTCCTGCTAATATTCCCCTTGCTTTGTTCTCGCTACCTTTTTGGGGTGCTGGCTTGCATATGGTATATTTAATTTTTTCTCCCATACTAAAACGTATCCGATTGCACCTAGATCGCTCTTTCATAACATTTACTTCTGAAATGTTGGGGTTGAAATTCAATCGTGTTGCGCCAACACCCACACAAGAAATTACAAAGCTAGTCTATACACCGAGAACTTTTACTAGCGACTTTCAAGGTAACAGAATCGAGGTTCCACCCCAACTGGTTATTTGGGCAGGAGTTAATCGGTATCAAATTGGTGGCAAGAGTGCTCCTGTCGAATCTGAATTAGAAATCGAATGGTTAGCTAATGAATTAAGTAATTGGTTAAATTTGCCAATACAACGAGAGTAGTGCTTTCAAAAGGCAGAGGGCAGAAGGAATACTTGGAAAAGGGGAAAGAACTTGAATCACGATTCTCCTTGTCGACGAACACTTTCCCCAACGGGTGAACCCCCGCACGGAAGTGTCCTCCCCAAGTCACCTTATCACCTTGTCCTCTTCTGTTCCCCGTTGACAGCCAGTCGCTACAACGCGGGAACCAGCCCACCAGGCTGCTTCTCCAAGGCGCTGGCTTTCCTGTTCCCTTGCCTCCACCCATAACTTTAATTTTGCCTAACCACTTATCATTGCAGCAAACATTCCACCTCAGCAGCTAACCATTGTTGAAACATATTATTTAAAATTTCTTCATATATTTGCGATGTTAACTCTGCTGATCTCAACTCTTCTACCATTAACAGATGATAACCTTGCTCAGTTTTAATTGGGCCAATCAATTGTTGAGAAGTAGCGTTAAAGACAATAGCAGCTATATTTGGTGGAAGTGACCAACGATAAATTTTACCTTCATAACCACACTTTTTTCGACGATTTTCATCAATATCGTAAAGATGAGCCGCTTCATAAAAACTGATTTCTCCTTCTTCAATTTGATAGTAAATTTCTTGAGCAAGTTTTTCACAACTAATAATTATTTTATAGAGAATGACTTGTTCAAACTCTAAGCGATTTTGAATAAAAAATTTTTCTACATCTTGAGAAAAAAGTGTTTCTGCTACTTTTTTTGCTAACAGTCGATTACGGATTCCTACTTCCCAATCATCAGGACTAACAAATTGCTGTGCTAACCATGCCATCGTATCCGCAGCTTTTTCTAAACGCTCTTCGCGTCGTTGGCGATCTGCTTCATCTTGAATTTCTTCTGTAGTAACAAAGATTCCTCTTTCTTGGGCTACATGATGTATTAGTTTTTGAGATAGTATCTTTTGATATACTTGCCGCAAACTCATTTCACTTTTAAGGTAACTGACAATCTCCTCAGAACTGATATGTGTTTTTGGCAAATTATACATAGTAATTCTGTATCTACTATTCAAAAACTAGTAAGTAGAACAATCAAATTAAACTCAAAATCCACTCTATAATATCCCTGATTTCTCTAAAAGATCAGGGATATAATCTATATAGTCATTGATGTTAACTTACTTAATTCTTTTACTACCATAGCTGGAATTCTTAACAGCATTATTAGTCCTGTCAAGAGAATTCTAAAGATTCACTTAAATATAAAATATTTTAATATTTAAAAATAGCAAGACAATAAAGCTGATACTAACACCAATTAAAAAATGATTCTGCTCAGGTGATTTCAACCCAAAATCTAAAATCCATCATGGTATAACATCAGCAGTATAATTTACCTTATGCCTCGCCACATTACTTTCTCGTATACGCGTACAGCGTATCAAATGAGCAGATGAAGCTTCCTTTGAAGTTAATCAATCAATTTGCTCTTGTTGAGAAAGGAAACCTAAACTACAAATTGACAACACTTGGAATACAACTTATCTTAATTTGTTTACACCAAATGACTACAGATTTTGTCTGTCTTCACTATTCATATGCAAAGCTAAGAGATTAAGTTGCACAATACTTATCCTAGAAATAAGGACAAGTACAACCAAAGGATTTTAGTAAGCTAAATTTTCTAAAGTTTCCCGCAAATAGCGCTGAACTTGTTGTTCCAGACTAAGCTTTTGAAATTGAACATCGCGTTCTATTAACCAGCGCTGGAAGCCGGAACTAGTGGCGATCGCACACTTTAAGCTATTCCAGATATTGGCATCATAAGAGAATGGGCGATCGCTAGAAGTTTGAATTCGAGCCATAGTTACCTCAGTTTTTAGTCTTAGCTTGGTCAGCTGATTGACCTACTGTTTGCGTGATCTGTATTTGGGGCAAGCTTACGAAACCATTTGAAGATTCCATTAAACTGTATACCCATAACAATCGTGAAATTTTGCTAAATCTTTATCTAAAGGTAATATTTTACGGCAGCAAATTCTGTTTCATTTGTGACTAAAATCCGTGATGTGCTTACGGAATGTGGCTACAACAGATTTTTTGAGAAATTTTGCAATCAGTTTGTAACTAACCTCAGCCGCTTCATTTAGAAAATAGAAAACTGACAAAATCCGCTACCCATAGAGAAAATTACTAAATCTACAACAGCACTCTAACTAATCATAAAGTCTAACCCCAGTTATGAAAACTTAGAATTTCTAATCAGAGTAAATACCATTTACAAGCAAGCAGATTGTGGTGGTTAACCTTTAGTTATTTTGTAGCTTAGGAATTACAGACAACTTAAATCAAGCAAGAGGGTAGAAGGAGAGGGAGATGGGGGAATAATGAGTTTAAGTATTCACTATACTCTCCCACTCTGCTACTCTTTCACTTTATTTATCTAGCAGCCGAGAGGGTGCGGCGCTTAGTAACCATTTGGTAGGCTTCGATAATGTCACCTTCTGACCAGTCACTATATTTATCCACACCAACACCGCATTCATAACCGGCGTTAACTTCGCGTGCGTCCTCTCTCATCCGCTTGAGCGAATCAAGGATACCTTCGTAGACTACCTTGCCACCACGCCGGATCCGCAGCTTGCAGTTGCGAATCAGCTTGCCAGATTGGATATAACAACCAGCAACCGCACCACGACCAACAGGGAAGATAGCACGGACTTCTGCTTGTCCCAGAGGTTCTTCCACTAACTCTGGCTCCAATAGACCTTCTAAAGCGCCTTGGATGTCTTCTAGGAGTTTGTAGATGATATTGTATTCGCGTACATCGACACCAGCTTCGTCGGCGGCTTGTCTGGCACCACTAGCGTAGGTAGTGTTGAAGCCGATAATGACAGCTCCACTTGCAGCAGCCAAGTCAATATCCGTTTGGGTAATTTCCCCAGCGGCAGCCAACAACAAGCGGATTTGCACTTCGTTTTGCGGAATTTGCTTGAGTGATCCCACAATCGCTTCTACCGATCCTTGTACGTCTCCCTTCAAGATTAAGTTGAGTTCTTTCAACTCGCCTTCTTGGGCTTGAGCGGAGATAGCAGCCAAAGTCACGCGTCCCTGCATGAGGCGGGATTGACGTTGTTTTTCAGCCCTTTCAGCAGCAAGTGCTCGTGCTTCCTTCTCATTGTGGAAGACCTCAAACTCATCTCCAGCCGCAGGCACATCACTTAAACCTAGTACCTCAACAGCAAAAGAAGGAGAAGCGGCTTCGACTCTGGCACCTCTGTCATCCACCATTGCTCGGACTTTTCCAAACACCGAGCCAGCCACTAGGATATCACCTACGTGCAGGGTACCATTCTGTACTAACAGAGTAGCAACTGCACCTTTTGCTTTATCTAGGTGGGCTTCAATCACCGTTCCCTTCGCAGGACGATCTGGGTTGGCAGATAGTTCTTCTACTTCGGCTACCAGCAAAATCATCTCTAATAAGGTATCTAAGTTCTCACCTTTGATAGCACTGACGGGAACTATAATTGTTTCGCCGCCCCATTCTTCAGGAGTCAGACCGTATTGAGTTAATTCTTGCTTCACCCGATCAGGTTGAGCGCCTTCTTTATCGATTTTGTTAATTGCTACGACAATTGGCACTTCTGCGGCTTGGGCGTGACTGATTGCTTCCACTGTTTGTGGACGAACCCCGTCATCGGCAGCTACTACCAAAATAGCAAGATCTGTCACCCGTGCTCCCCGCGCCCGCATGGCTGTGAAAGCTTCGTGACCTGGTGTATCCAAAAATACCACTTGTTGGATTTTGCCATCATGCTCTACATCGACGTGGTAAGCACCGATGTGCTGAGTAATTCCACCAGCTTCACCAGCTGCTACTTTGGTGTTGCGAATCGAATCAAGTAAGGTTGTTTTACCGTGGTCTACGTGACCCATAATCGTCACTACTGGCGGACGTCTGTGGAGGTTTTCCAAGTCTGCCACATCCAGCATTTCCGTGACTTTGCGAGCTTCTGCTTCTGGTTCTTGGGTTTCTACTTCTACTTCTAGCTCTTTTGCAATCAGAGTAATTGTGGGAATATCAAGGTTTTGAGTGATACTCACCGCCATGCCTTTGAGGAACAGAATCTTCACAATCTCAGTATCAGCAACCGCCAAAGCGTCAGCCAACTCTTGCACGGTCATCGTACCTGTCACGATCAGCTTTTCTGGACGTTCACGCTTTTGCTCTTGTGGGCGACGTTGCTGCTCGCGGGTTGCTGCCGCTGGCTTTTTCGGTCTAGCTGCTGGTGCTGAAGCAACTGGTTGTGCTGGTTTAGCAGCTTTAGGTTTGGGCGGACGAACGATCGCATTACTGATTTGAATGGCAGATTCTGCTGTTTCCAGTTCTTCATCAAGGAAATCTTCGTCCTCAAAATCATCGACAATGGGCTTGAGGCGTTTGCCTTTAGCGCCTAGCTTGCCAGCTTTTGCTGACTCTTTGACTTCGTCAATCTCTTCTTCTTCCCATTTCTTCCCAGATTTAGTTTGACGAGGTGGGGCTGGACGCTTGAGTTCGATGATTTCGGTTACTTCTGTTTCCTCTTCCTCTGACTCTTGTCCTACCTGCGCCTTTGTAGCTCCCACAGGCATGGGTTTGGGTGGCGTTGGTGCCAAGGGTGCTTGAGGAGGACGTGCCGGAACTCTGGTTTTTTGACCTTCTCCTTGTGGAGAATTGGGTCTGCCTTCTTTGCGATCAGATTTTGGCTGGGGTGAAGTAGGACGTGACGGTCTCGGTGGCTGCTGTGTCTGTCCAGCTTCCACACCGACAGGAGTCTGTGCCTTACCCTTGCCACCTTTATCCCGATCACGTTTGAGGATCGGTTTTTCTGGCTGACTGGCTTGGGTGGCCGATTCCGGTTTTTCTGCAACAGGTCTTGCAGGTGGAGCTGACAGTTGTGGTTTTTGAGGTTTTTCTTGTTTTGGTTTTTGAGGTGCAGGGGAAGGTGCTTCTGGTTTTTCCGCTGCAATTTTTTCCCCTGGCTGGGTTGTCTTGGGGGTGTTGTCCGCGTCTGTCACAGCTGTTATTTGTAAGGTCTCAGACTGATTCCGGGGTACAGGTCGAGTTGGTGCCGTCGGCTTCATTGATGAGACAGGTGAAGGAGCGAAGGGTCTTGGAGGTGGTGGATTCAGCTCAGAAAGAGCAGCTTGATTATTGGTAGCAGCCGACGCCTCAGATGCGTTGGCAGGAGTGTTTTTGGGTGGTTTTGGTTTGCGAATTTCTAACAATTCTTGTTTTTGAGATGCAGCAGGACGGTTGCGTGAGTTTATTTGTAGTGTACTTGGTTTATGACTGGTTGTACCGTGATGATCTTTTTTTGGCATCACATGAGTAGCTGCCAGTTTTTCTGCTTGGGAACGGATACGTTCCGCTTCGGATTCTGTAATTGTGCTGCTATGGCTTTTGACCGCAATATTGAGCTGGTCGCAAATTGCTAATAGCTCTTTGTTATCCAAATTCAATTCCTTTGATAATTCGTAGATTCTAACTTTGCCGTTGTTCATCCACTCTTCCCCTATAATTTACAGTTTTAACGGATGGGTGCCAGCTAGTGCGACATCTCCATCCTTTGATTACTGTTTTTAGGTTGCCGTTTTGTTGCCGGTGCCTCCAATCAGGAAAGAGAGATGTTTCGGTTTAATGCTGGCATCGCCACCAGAGATGATGGTTGACGCCGGACTGCGCGTGGGCGCTACCAGATTGCAATTTTTTAGTTTTTTGTTTTGCTGATTCTGAGTCTTCCACAACACATTAAGCGTAAATCTTGTGATGAGTGTTGCTTCGCTCCTTTAAATATTTAAGAGCGACTTGCCAGACACCCCTTTACTATTTTGGCACTAATTTCTAGCGTAACAGAGGGTGTGGCGATAGCGCTGGGGTGCGGCTGCCGGCACAGTTCCTCTGGAGATAACCGCCATTTAGCGGTTAAAACTCAATTTGATTTTGAAAATTGCTTTGAACTAAGCGTTGCCACAATGTCTGATACAGTGTTTCTGGCACTGATGCACGTAGCGAGCGTCCTAGTCTATTTTTTTTCTGAGCTGCACTGAGACAGTTCGGATCTGGGCAAATATAGGCAGAACGCCCCATGCCCTCATCTAATTGTACCTGTCCAGACTCAAAGACGCGGACAATCCGCCAAAACTCATTTTTTAAACCCACTTTGCGACAACTCAAGCAACGCCGATGGTTTGGTTTCATTGATTTGAAAGTCTTGTCTACCCAGATTTTAGATGTTAAAAATTTTTAATTTGTAATTATTTTAGTTACTCCTCGTCGCGATCATAGTTTTCGTCTTCTAGTTCATTCTCTAGTTCTTCTTGATTTTCATTTTCTAATTCCTCTTCATAAATATCATCATCAACATCATCTATATCGGCAACATCATCTATGTCTTCGGGTTTATACTTGGCTCTTGCCTCTGCAAACTTGGTATCCTCAGCTAGATGATCATATTTCGCTTTATCTTTAATATCAATTTTCCAACCAGTTAAGCGAGCAGCTAAACGGACATTTTGTCCCTCTTTTCCAATGGCTAAACTGAGTTGGTCTTCAGCCACAAGCACATGAGTTTGCCTAGTTTCTGGATCCATCAAGCGTACTTCATCTACTCGTGCCGGACTTAAGGCATTAGCAATGTAAGTTGCGGGATCTGGCGACCAGCGAATTACATCTATTTTTTCACCCCGTAATTCGTTAACTACGACTTGAATTCGCGATCCCCTAGCGCCAATACAAGCACCGACTGGATCTACATCGCGATCGAGGGTATCTACAGCAATTTTAGTTCGAGGCCCAACGTGACGGGACGGGGGGTTAGCTTCTCGCGCCACCGCCACAATCCTTACAACTTCGTCTTCGATTTCTGGTACTTCGTTAGCAAACAAATACACTACTAAACCAGCATCAGCACGGGATACCAATAATTGCGGCCCTCTTTGCTGACCTTGGGAGACTTTTTTCAAATAAACCTTGAACGTAGCACCGATCCGATAATTATCGTTGGGCAATTGTTCGCGCTTTGGTAATTCCGCTTCTACTTCCGGCTGACCAAAGCCACTATTGACAGCCATAATCACCGATTGCCGCTCAAACCGCAGAACTCTTGCTTGCAGAACTGTTCCTTCTAAATCCTGAAACTCTTCTTGAATTAATTGCCGCTGTTGATCCCGCAGTTTTTGTGCCAAGACTTGCTTAGTTTGCATTGCTGCCATTCGTCCAAATTCCCCTTGATCTGGAGTGACATCAAGCACTACTTCCTGCCCTAACTGTGCTTCTTCTCCTCCCATTTCCTGAACTTGTTGTAAGGCAATTTCGTGATCGTTATTATTAATTTCTTCAACTATGGTTTTGGTTGCAACGACTCGAAAGCCTTCTTCGTCAACGTCTAGCTGCACATCAAAATTATCGAAGTAATCTTCATCAAAGTGCTTTCTATCTAAATTTTGAGCTCGACGGTAGCGTTCGTATCCTTTAAGTAGTGCTTCTCTAATGGCTGCTTGCACTGCAATTTTGGGTAAATTACGCTCCCGACTTATATTTTCAATTAACTCTTTCAATCCAGGTAAACTTACCATTGACATAAGCAATCTCCTTTACAAATAGGGATTAGGGACTGAGAAATAGAGACTAGGAACAGGAGGAGGAGAAAGACGTGGAGAGTTTGAGACGCGGGGACTGGAGAGAAAAATTCTCTGTGTCTCCGTGTCCCCTTGCCCTCTTCCTTACGCCCTAACTCTTCTAGCCTAAGCGCCTCTAATCTCTAGCCCTAATCCTCTAGCCCCTAGTCTTTTTGCTCCTAGTCTTTTTTATCGACGGTCATCCAGCCGCACTTTAGTAATTTGGGCGCGGGGGATCGCGATCGCGCGGCCTTTTTGATTTAGGTAGACTGACGTTTCATCTCGGCGAATCAACTGACCAGTCCATTCCTGTTGTCCTTCATAGGGTGGGGAAGTAGAAACGATCACAGCAAATCCCTTAAAGGAAACAAACTCTCGGTCTGTAGTTAGTTGACGGGAAATACCGGGACTTGACACTTCTAAGACGTAGGTATCTGGAATGACCTCCGCCGCATCTAATGTAGCTTCTAAAGCACGGCTCATCCGCTCGCAATCATCCAAACCAGTATCCTGATGAGGGTTACGAATATCTACCCGCAAAACTGGCGGACGTTGGTTCGTATGAAAGATTACTCCAACAACTTCCAATCCCAGTTCTTCCGCTACTGGTGTAGCCAAATCTACAATTTGTGGTACTAAAGGATGAGTCATGCAACGATTCCAACAAAAAAAGTGGGTACCGACCCACTTCCTGCGATAGGGATATCTTCCAAGAAGTCTTTTTGCGAACCAATTTTGATTCGCCTTCATTTCGAGTTTAGCGCATTTTTTTAAGGGCGAGAAGCAAGAAATAGTTTCTTTTTTTTCTATCCCCGGATAGAAATTTAGACTAGTACATTTTGGTTGAATTAGACACTTTCTAGATTAGGTACTGGAGATTGGGAAAGTTTTTCTCCCCTGCACCTGGTGCTTCTTTCCTAGTCACCTGTCCCCTGTACCCTGTCCCCTATCCCCTATTTATTCCTTTTGCCCTCTGCCTTCTTGCACTAGCAAAGTGGAACCTTTGACAACAAATGATTGAGATGAAGCATAAGTTCTCAATTGCCTGGTTTGCTCTAAAATTTTCTCAAAATCTTCTTGGGATAAGCGTTTTACATAGTTAAGCTTAATTTCTTCCAAAAAGTCTACAAGCAAGCTTTGTAATTCTGAAAGTACTTGTTTTTTCTGTATTTCCGTTCCTAAGGCTTCGCTGAAACGTTGTACTAGCTGAGTCGATAATTTGGCTCCAACGGGATCTTCTACAGCAGTAACTAGGGCATTGTAGAGGTTAGTAGTTAATTGGGTTGCTAGTTGCTCACTTAACTGGATTTCTACCTGTGTCAGCCCAGGCAAATTTTGCAGGTTGTGGATGATAGGAGAATGATTGAAAGCCCCAATGATGTTGTGACGCAAAATGGCAATTATTTCTGGCTGAATTTTGGGAAGAACTTGGTAAACAATCGTTTGTATTACAAGAGCAGCGATCGCTTCTACTTCGTTGACATTATTGATATCTATATAGGGACGCAAGTTTTCTTTTTGTGAAAGCCAGCGGACAAACTCACCAGTTTGAATGGAGCCTTGAATTTGACTAATTACCCTAACAATAACAATTTCTGTGATTTCCTCGGCAAAACTTGTCACAAAACCCAAATGAATTTGCTGTCTTAGTGGTTGTAAATTTAGTAATTTTGCTTTGTCAAGACGAACTAAAACTGGTATTATTCGCAACCACCGCCAAAACGGTAGTAACAAAAGTAAGTCATACCAGCGCCATAAAATTGCATTTAACCAGCTAAAACCAAGATAGCGGCGTTTTATATAGTAACTGCGAACTGCTATGTCAACAGCAAAGATAAATAGGAACGGTAAGTCAATTAACCAAAAATTATCAATAAATTCGCCATTTTCTCCGATTTGCCGAAAGTAGTTAGTCGCAATTAAAGGTCGAATTTGCCGATTAAAAAAATTAAATTCTTGTGTCCAACCGTTTTGCAATAAATAATTCTGACTCCAAAAAGTTGCAAAGGCTTGCTTGGCAGATTCTTGCTTGAGGCGATCGCGCATTCTATTTTTGATTTTTTCTAGAGTGCCACTTTTTCCTGCTGCGGCAAACGGATTATTATCGATCATCTCCGTACTCAGGCGGCTCAATTCTTCTAGCTGCACTTTTGCCTCTGGTGAGCCTAAACCTGTCTGATTTACTACTTCTTGTAGTTTATAGACAGTATTGAGATATTTTTGAGTTTCTCTGTGAGGTTCAATACCTTTAATAGGATCGTATATAGGAGTGAGCTGAGGCAGATGTCGCAAGTAAAAATCTCGCCAAGGAACGTAACTCAAATTAAACAAAACCAATCCTAAATTTATGGTGGCAATAATTGCCATTAGTCTCTCAATCCATAAGTAGGAATGCTTCGGTGATTTTGGGTTGACCATTATTTCTTTACTGGCAAAAAATTCAGCCAAATAATTTAAGTAGAAGGCAGAGGGCAGATGGCAGATGACAGTAGCCGCTACGCGCAAGAGCGTAGGTAGGTAAAGAAGTTTTTTTATCTGTTCTGATGTACGCAGTTCATGATATTTATTTATAAATAAATAAATTTAATTATAAAGTTACTTTTATGTTACATAATTTACCACTTATGATAGATGACAATACATAATCTAAGAAACTAGTTAATTTTAACTGACATGGATAAAATGAATCAAAAATCATTAATAATCAATAAAACAGATGTTGAATAAATTTAAAATGCATCTGTTTCGATTGATATTTTGGTGAATTTCTTAGAAGGAGTGTTAACCATGTGGTGTGAGTTTGGAAAACCAAGTATTAATGTTGCAGTTGTTTGTCTAGTAACAGTCGGTGTAGCGATGGCAGACTCTGCTATTGCCGTTCGAGCGCGTAACTATACCCCCCAGGAATTCCGCGCTGTCTTACATGGACTTGGTTATAAAATTCCAGTGTCAAATGCACCTTTAACGAATGCAGACGCGAAACAAGCGATTCAGGAATTTCAAAAAGGCTATAAATTACAACCTACTGATGGTATTGCAGGAGCAAAAACCCAAGACTTTGCAGCCAACATAGTTGAGATTTTACAGGCAAACTTGAATGCGGTGCTAAAGCCAAATCCCCCGCTTCCCAGGAATCAATTCTACGGCCCTCAAACCGAAGCGGCAGTTAAGCAGTATCAGAAAAAATTAGGGCTGCAAGAAACAGGAATTGCCGACTTAGCGTTAAGACAGAGACTTGACAAAGAGGTTAGAGAACTTCTTCAAAAACCTGCCGCTGCTCCCGCATCTACACCGACACCAACGGCATCGCCCACAGCAACACCGACAGCTAAACCAACAGCAACTCCAACCGCATCGCCGACAGCAACTCCGACGGCTACTCCTACAGGGACACCAACGGCTACTCCGACGGGGACACCAACGGCTACTCCAACGGCTACTCCTACAGGGACACCAACTGCTACTCCGACGGCTACTCCAACGGCTACTCCTTAAAATTTATTAAAGCTGAAATGGCGCGGTGGTTAAGAGCGAACACTAGTTCGTCTTCTCCACCAACTCACAACCACTTGATAGTTCGTGTCGGCAAAAGCGATCGCCTAAGTTTGTTAGGTTCTCTGATTTGGTTCTTCTAAGGGTCTGCCTTTGGGAACTGGTAGCAATGGGCGACGGTCATCATAAGGCATGGGGATGTACTGTACTGTCGGGCGTCCGCCTTGTGGTTGTGGGTACAACTCCATCAGGTCGTAAACAATTCGGGGCAGTCCAACCGTTACGGGCAGCCCCATTTCTGTTGCTTCTTCAACGGTAATAGGATAGTCGTGGGTAACGCGTCCTGTTGTTAGAGCTTCAACAATATTTTCAATATTTTCTGGCTTTATTTTCTGTTTAGGTGTACAGTCTTTCAACAGAGTTCGCACAAAACGCTGTACCTGCTGAATGGCTTTGCGCGATAAATCCGCCATAATCAGAGTTTGGTCGTCAACTTCACTAATAGGCTTTTCTTCTGCTACCTTGAGAATACTTGCGGCTGGAAAGTTGCCTAGTTGAGGATCAACCGGGCCTAAAACAGCGTTAGCATCCATAACAATTTCATCGGCAGCAAGGGCAAGCATAGTACCGCCACTCATTGCATAGTGAGGTACAAACACTGTGACTTTAGAAGGATGACGAATTAATGCCCTAGCAATTTGTTCAGTAGCTAAGACCAAACCACCAGGAGTATGCAAAATTAAGTCAATAGGGATTTCGGGTGGAGTGAGGCGAATCGCCCGCAGAATTTGCTCTGAATCTTCTATGGTGATGTACCGCGAAAGGGGAATTCCTAGTAAACTAATGGACTCTTGACGATGAATGAGCAAAATGACCCGACTTTTGCGTTGCTGTTGAAATTCTTGAATGCTACGGAAGCGACGATACTCAATCTGACGTCTTTGCCAAAGCGGTTGTAAAGAAGAAAGAAGAAGAAAAATCCAGAATAAATCACCAATACCGAAGCTCATAAAAATTGTTTTAAAAATAACGGTTTGCCGTCATTATTTTCCCAATTTTTCAGAATCTATAAGTCTATCTGAAGAAGCAAACCCTAAGAAAGACAATCATCTACACTGCCATATTTTGATGGTGTCATCATCACTGCCACTAGCCAAAGTTCGTCCACTAGGGCTAAAGGTAATAGATCTAACATAGTTAGAGTGACCAGTGAGAGTAAAAATTTCTCTACCTGTGCTGATATGCCAAATTTTGATAGTTTGATCCCAACTGCCACTTGCGAGCAATTCTCCATCTGGGCTAAAAGCAACTGACCACACCGAGTTGAGATGTCCTGTGAGGGTTCGGATTTCTCTGCCTGAACTTACATCCCACAGTTTAATTGTAGAATCGCTACTGCCACTTGCGAGAATTTCTCCATCTGGACTAAAGGCGATCGCATTTACAAAGAAAGCATGACCTGTGAGAGTGTTAATTTCTCTGCCTGTACTTACTTGCCATAATTTAATCGTGTAGTCAGAACTGCCACTAGCCAAAATTAGACCGTCTGGACTCCAAGCCACAGACCAAATAGAGTCGGCATGACCTGTAAGAGTGCAAATTTCTCTGCCTGAAATTACCTGCCATACTTTAACAATGCAGTCCGCGCTACCACTGGCTAGTAGTTTCCCATCCGGACTAAAAACAACAGAATTAATACAATTGGTATGACCTTTAAATGTACGAACTTCCTTGCCAGAACTGATCAGCCACAGTTTAATAGTTTCATCCCAACTGCCACTTGCGAGAAGTTCCCCATCAGAGCTAAAGGCAACAGTATGAACCATACCAGAATGACCAGAAAACCAACGGCCAAAAGTACGTAGTAATTTTCCTGTCGCCACTTGCCACAGTTTAATAGTATTGTCAGAACTACCACTAGCCAATAGTTGTCCATCAGCACTAATCGTGACAGATTGAACCATGCTAGTATGACCTCTCAGGGTATATACGCACTGCCACTCTACTTGACCTGTTAGAATAGTTGTTCGAGATAGTGTGTTTGTAGTTATGGTTTGTGTAGGTGGTGTGGAACTTAAATGCTCATCGCCCTGATAACTCATCAAAGCTAGCCATTCTTGCACGGTTTGAGGACGATATTTTGGCTGTAATTCCATACCGCGCATGATTAAATAATTTACCTTGTTGCTAAGGTGGGGATTGTAGTGTTGCGGAGGTTCTAAAGTAATACTGTGACGTCTTTCTTCCGCACTTGTTGGTACTACTCCTGTTACTAAGCTGTATAATGTTGCGGCTAAACCGTAAACATCTATGTATTCTCCTCGTGGTGCTTCCAATTCATACTGTTCAGGAGGAGCAAAACCAGGAGTGCGATAAACCGTATGTTTTTGGATCACATTAGGAATAAATTCTCTGGCAATACCAAAATCAATTAAGACTGCTTCTGATTTGCCACTACGGATCATAATGTTGCGCGGCTTAATGTCTCTGTGTAACAAGCCTTTTCGATGAATTATTGTTACAGCCTCACTAATTTGCCGGATATATAGCAGTGCTTCTGATTCCGATAATACTCCTAAGCGCCGTAACCGCTTACCTAAATCTTCTCCTTCGATGTACTCCATCACTATGCAGGGCATATTTCCTTCATCGAAAATATTTTCGATCTGCACTATGTGGGGATGGCGACATACGGCCAATCTAACAGCTTCATCTCGAAAATCTAGCCTTAATTTGTCTCGGTGTGGTTTCCAGGCGGGGTTATTAAGAATTTCTTCTTTCAGAGTTTTAATCACTCGTAATTCGCCATGTTCATTTTTGGCGAGATAAGTAAGACCAATTCCGCCTTCGCCTAATCTTCTTTCGAGAATGTAGCGTCCCCCAAATAACCGCTGTCCCGGATGCCAGACCATTAGTATTAATTTTCAAATTCTGATATTTATTTTGACACGACAACACAATAGAGTTGGGTAGAGAGATGTTATGCTACGCGCTTGTAGTAGGGCTAACCTTTAGAGAATTGAAATTGTGTTATATGCTACAGCATAACGCTAAATTTCAAATTGTCGCTATAGTTTTGTTGCTCATGGCAACGCGAGAACAAAAATCCCCGACTTTTAAAAGATTTTTATAAATGAAATATGATTGCTGAACTAGTTCTTTTAGTAACCAAACTCATGCATTGAGTGAGCCACCATTTCCCAATTAACAGAAAACTGATTTTTATCGTACACAACCTGTAAAAGTTTGTAGATTTGTTTATAAATAGCTGTTATTAGACTTAAACTAGTCTCTGGAAGTAGAGAAGACTCAGGAATAAAGATATGAAAAAATCTTAATTAATTATTTAAAATAATGATTTTTTGAAATTTTATTTCAGCCTGAATACAGGCTCATATTTAATCAAATATCAATCGTATTTTTAAAAGTTTTAATAAAATTGTTAAAAATTTCTGGAATCATTACCAAAAAGTGTGTATCTAGTTATCGACTCATATTTGTCAGCAAAAAGGTACTTGAATTACAAATAAGATAAAAAGATACAAGTAAAACCTGGATAATGTCTTGATTCCAATACTTGTGAGTACAGTATTCAATGTAAGCAAAATTACATTGAATAATCCCAAAATATCTTGAAAATTTTACGCGATCGCCTATTTTAGAAGATATGATATTTCGGTGTGTAAAATTTTTTATCATGTTTCAAACCAACTGCGTATTGTCTAAGTTGATTTGATGAAAATATAGCTAAAGTCAAAAATTTTGCTAATGAGGTTTGAGGTGAGTTCAGAATATGTTAAAAAACTTACAATTGAGACAAAAATTTACAATTTTACTACTTGTAATTTTAGTTATAGGTTTGAGCTTGAGTGGCTTTGCTCTCTCTTCTGTGCTTAGACAAAATGCTAGGCAAGAAATTACCTCAACAGCTTTGATGCTAATGGAAACCATGATTTCTGTTCGGCAATATACAAGTAGTCAAGTTAATCCAGAACTAGTAGATAAGCTAGAAACTGAATTTTTGCCGCAATCTGTACCTGGATATTCAGCGCGAGAAGTTTTTGAGAACTTACGTAATAAATCCGGCTACAGAGACTTTTTTTATAAAGAAGCAACACTAAATCCTACTAATCTTCGAGATAAGGCTGATAGTTTTGAGACACAAATTGTCGAGCGGTTTAAAAAGGAAAATAAACTAAAAGAATTGAGTGGATTTCGTTCTATACCAGGTGGAGAAATTTTCTATACTGCTCGTCCGTTAATAGTTTCTGAACAAAAGTGTCTAGAATGCCATGACACGCCAGAAAGAGCGCCAAAAAGTATGCTTGATCGCTATGGTACTGCGAACGGATTTAACTGGAAACTAGGAGAAATTGTTGGTGCTCAGGTAATAACAGTGCCAGCTACCAGAGTTATCCAAAAAGCTAATCAGTCCTCTATTCTAATTGTGGGTTTAGTATCGGCTGTTTTTGCGATCGTCATTTTTTTGGTTAACGTCTTTTTAAATAGGCAAGTAGTACGTCCATTAAAACGCATAACTCGTTTAGCAGAGGAAGTCAGCACAGGACACATGGATGTTGAATTTGAGCAGTTATCTAATGATGAAATTGGTAATCTTGCTAAAGCTTTTAAGCGGATGAAATTAAGTTTAGAAATGGCCATGAGAAGGCTTAAGCGCCCTCATGGCAACACCCACGGAACAGGAGCTTAAGTATTTTATGAAAACAAACGTCGAGTAAATTCTAGAGCTGCTTCTGCCTCTGGAATTTCCTTGGCTAAAAGTTCAACAAACTGATAAGGAGTAACTTGCTCATTTTCTGCTAATGTGTCTTCTACAATAAAGCTTGCCATTGGCCCTATATAGTAAGCTAAAGCTTTTTGACAGCGTTGTATGAAGGCTGCATTAATTGAGGTATTTCCTTGAGTTCGGGAAGTATTTTGAGTCCGGGAAGTATTACCCTGAGTCCGAGAAGTTTGTTGATTGTGTCTAGTCTGTTGAGTAGAAGGTGAAATCATAGTTGTTTCTGCCGGAGATGGAGATACTTGATCTGTCTGCGGCATTATCATTGTAGGTTCCGACTCACGAGTCAGTACAGTTGGAGGAACATCAAACATTGTTGATTGCGATACATGAGGCTGCCCAATCAGCTCAAGATCTGCAAGAACTTCTCTAGATGTTTGATAGCGTTGTCTCGGTGTATCTGCTAGCATTTTATTGAGTATTTCAGCAAAGCCGTCGCTGACATATGTGTAAAAACGCCATTTCCATTCCAAGCTATACTGATCCATCAAAAAGGATGGATCTCGCCCTGTTAGCAACACAACACCTGTAACTCCCAAAGCATAAAGATCGCTACTTGGAGAACACAACCCCAAACTAATCTGTTCGCGGGGAGCATACCCCACTTTTCCCACTAAGGACATTTTGCCAACAAAGGTTGCTTGGTTAGAATTATTACCATCATTGAGATCGGCGATTTGCTTTCCCACTCCAAAATCAATTAGCACGGGCAAAGTTTTGCCTTCTGGCAACATAATGTTATCGGGAGAAATATCTCGATGGATAATATGGTGCTGATGGATATATTCCAAAACAGGTAGTAAATTTTTTAACCAGCGAATCACCTCATCTTCCGAAAAGTTTTGTCCTTGCTTTTGACGTTCTCGTAATAATGTTGAGTAGGTTTTCCCATTCACAAACTCTTGTACCAGGAATAACCTACCATCTCCTTCAAAGCAAGCTAAGAATCGGGGAATTTGAGGATGTTCTAGCTGGTGAAGTATTTTCGCCTCTCTTTTAAAAAGATTACGACATTTTTCTAGCCCCCCTTCTCCAGTACCAATAGGGGCAAATTCTTTCAGAACGCAAGGTTCGTTGAAGCGTCGAGTATCGAAGGCTAAGTAAGTTCGCCCCAAACCCCCCTGTCCCAAAAGTTGCTGGATGATATAGCGGTTATCTATTATAGTTCCTGAGGGAATTTCCGATTTGATTAAGGGGGACTGAGACATATCATGACGCTCCTAGCTCTATTTATATAAATAATTTGAATTTGGTTTCTTCAGTCAAGATGATTAAAGAAGTAATTTTATTTACTGTTTCTGTAGATACTTAGGTAATAATTTACTTAGTGACTCTAACAGCAAGGTTTTTATTAACTTTAAAGCTTAGATTTTCTAGAATAACTGCTTAGGTATTTACATATAATGACTTTTTGAAAAGAAAATTTACTTTTTTTAGAGAAATTTATTCACTCAAGCAGTGACTTAAACCCTAATTATTTATCGGGATAATTCTCAAAAAATATGCAGGTAAGACATGAAATTTTGTTAACAAATATGAGTATGTAACTTGCCCGTTAATCTTACTTTGGCTGCTTAGGTTTTTCAGGTAGAAGCGTTGCAGGTGTTTGCTTAACCCTTCCCTCAAGAGGTTTGACTTTTTCGATTAGTTTAATAAACTCAGTATAATTAGGTATTCTAGCAGCAGGAACATAACCAGCGTCAGCGGCAATATCAGCAGGTGCATCATTCATTGCTTTTTGAATTTGCTGCTGTTGATTTCGTTCTACAGTTGGTGCAAGCAAGACCACTCCAGGTGGTATCCACCGACTAGTGTGTAAAATTCTAAACTTGGTTGTGGCAAATTTCCGTTGATAAAGCTCGAAATCTTGCTCGGATATGGCGCCAGCATCTACAGTTTTGTCACTAATCCACTCTAGTACTGTCTCAGGAGTAGGGGCAGAGCGAATTTGAGCCAGGGTTAAACCGTAGAGATCGTACAAAGGAACATAATAACCTGCGGCAGAACCTGTTTCCCCCAAAGCAATTGTTTTGTTAGCTAAGTCTGATATTTTTTTAATCGGCTGCTCATCTCGCACAATTAGTAAAGAGCGTTGTCTGCTACTAACTCCCTCCATCGAAAATAAAGGAATGTAAAGTTCTTTGCCGATCGCGATCGCAGCTAAACCGGGAGCTGCAAATACAATATCCCATCTTTTGCGCTGGATTTGAGCAACGGCCTGCAATTCGTTGTATGCTGGTTCCAGTTCGATGAGCGAACGGGTTTGTGAGCCTATGTAGTCTTTGAAGCGCTCGTACTTGTCGAGTGAAACTTTTCCTTCACCGTAGCTGACTACGCCTATAGTTAATCTGTTTGGGATATTGTTTGTTTGTTTTGAATTACATCCTATTCCAAGTTGTCCGATTAACACTAGTAGTATAAGGAGAAAAAAACGTGGCGAAATAATAATTTTCATCACTAAATTGTTATAGATTGATATGAATTTACACATTAATGATTATGATGATAATTATGCAATATCAAGTTTGATTATCTCTATATCCATCTGCTTAAAAAATGCGATCGCACTAAAAATTAACTTTAACTTACAGTCAATGTTAATGTTTAAAAACTTCTGTTGACTAACATAGATTGTTTTTAACTTATTAGAAAATAGAGCTAGTTGTTTAAAAATATATCCGTAAAATAACTAGTTAGTCTTGTAGTTTAGGGGTGTGACTTTAATTGAGAATATAGGTCAGTTAATCTCATGGCAGGGAGTTTTGAACAAGCCACACTTGTTAGTCCTCAACCTTTTTTGGAATTAAATAATCGCGGTCATATATTGCGGCTTTACCTACAAGAAGATGAACATCGGTTAGGGCGTGGTCGTGATTGGGCAGATTTAGAAGTGCCGATAGGTTGGGAAGTCTTCTCTAGAAAACAAGCAGTTTTAAAAAAAGAAGGAGAAGACTATCGAATTTATGATGGTGATGGTAACGCTGCCAGTCGCAATGGAATATTCATCAATCAAACCCGAATTGATGCCACTGAAGGCTATCTTTTAAAAAATGGAGCGCAACTGGAAATCGGACAATCTCCTCACAACCGCATTCAGTTGACTTACTGTAATCCAGTTGAATCTCCGGTAGTCATTCCTAGTAATCGCCGCCTAGTATTGAAAGGCTTGAAAGAATGGCCTGTACAACTTGGGCGTGCTCCTAAGTCGGATCGCTACTCTTCAATGCAGTTAGATGCGCCTACAGTTTCTCGCCTGCACGCCACGATTTATCCAGATGGGCAAGGAAAACACATTCTGCAAGACCTCAGTACAAATGGTATTTTTGTTAACGGTCAAAGAATTTCCAAACGCGTACATTTAGAGGATGAAAGCAGGATTCAGATTGGGCCTTTTAGCCTGCTATATCGCACTGATTACTTAGAATTACTAAATACTGGTAGTCAAATCCGCTTGGATGTTCACCGCTTGCAGCGCAAAGTGAAAGACAAGGAAGGGCGGGAAAAAATCATCCTCAACGATGTCTCTTTAGTGATAGAACCGGGACAATTAGTGGCTTTAGTGGGTGGTAGTGGCGCTGGTAAGTCCACTTTGATGAAATCTTTACTGGGAATTGAACCAGTATCTTCTGGCACAGTATATCTGAATGGAGATAATTTGCGGCAGAACTGGCCGATGTATCGATCGCAAATTGGTTATGTTCCTCAGGATGATATTGTGCATCCCGACTTAAGAGTAGAAGAAGTTCTAGCTTATGCTTGTAAATTGAGGCTTCCACCAGATATCAACGTGAAGCAGGTAGTCGATACTACCTTAGAACAGATTAAACTCACTCATGTGAGAACAAACTTTATTCGCAATCTCAGTGGTGGGCAACGCAAGCGTGTCAGCATCGGTGTAGAGTTGTTAGCCGATCCGAAATTATTCTTTTTAGATGAACCAACTTCTGGTCTCGATCCAGGCTTAGATAAAGAGATGATGCGCTTGTTGCGGGAGTTGGCAGATCAAGGACGCACGGTAGTTCTAGTTACCCATGCGACAGCAAATATTGAGGTGTGCGATCGCATTGCTTTTATGGGTAGAGGTGGTAAACTCTGCTACTACGGCCCACCCCAGCAAGCATTGGGCTTTTTTGAAATGCCCTCGGAAGATTTAAAGTATTTTTCAGATATTTATATCAAACTTGACCAAGGGGGAAATGGCAAGGACGTTGCAGCCACGGTTGACCATTGGTCGCTAAAATATCAGCAATCACCAGAATTTAAAACTTACGTTAAATCACAATTAAAACCTGGTAAAGATCGTACTTCTAAACCTGATGACTCTATCCACACAGGCATATCGCCGCTCAAGCAACTGTGGCTGTTGAGTCAGCGTTATTTACAATTAGTTTTACGCGATCGCGCGAGCATAATTTTCTCATTATTATCGGGGCCAATAGCGATCGGGCTGACTGCTTGGATTTTAAAAGATGAGACTCCTCTAAAAAGACTTGTGCCGCCAGAGATAACGCAAGGCCCTTTAGCGCTTAAAGTACTATTTATCTTCAGTTGTATTGGCATTTGGGTGGGGCTTTCTAGTTCTGTACGTGAAATTATCAAAGAAGCAGCCATTTACACACGAGAGCGACTGATTAATTTAGGCTTACTTCCTTATTTAGGTTCTAAAATTTTGATTCGTTCTGGTTTAACCTTACTGCAAACTCTATTAATTGTTGTCGCAATTTTAGTTGGTTTTCAAGCACCAGAATCTGATTTATTGCCTTGGTTTCTGGGTTTAGGAATGACGACATTTTTAACTTTGCTGGCTAGTGTCAGCCTCAGTTTAATGATTTCTACCTTGGTTAAAAGTGAAAACGAAGCAAATAGTATTCTCCCCTTAATTATGATTCCCCAAATAATTCTTTCAGGGGTTTTATTTGAAATGCAAGGATTAGCTGCTAAATTGGGATGGTTAACAATTAGTAGGTGGTCTATTGGCGCATATGGAACCCTAATTAATGTCAATGCAATGGTTCCAAAAAATACTCCAGGTTTACCGTCTTTAGATAATATTTTTAAAACTTCTGCTGTTTACGAGCCAAGTTGGGATAATTTAGGTTTAAATTGGGGAATTCTGGGTGTGCATACGTTAGTTTACTTAATCGTGGCGGTGTTGTTGCAGAAGCGCAAAGATATTGTGTAATAAAAGGGAACAGGGAACAGGAAGTTTGGGTTGGGTTTTAGATCCCTATAGGGAAACAAATAAACAAAGGTTTTATTGACATTTTTTGCTTTAGGTTTCGAGCAATATTTATTAACTTATATCTTGCATCTACGCTCTTGTCCGCCAAGAAATAAATTTCTTGACTCAAAGCCAAAGTCTACTTTAGTAGACTGGGTAAGATTTCTAGTTAGTTTTAATTGATAACTTATTCGTCAGGATTTACACCTAGCTGACGTAATTTTTATGCTAATTGTTCTGCTTTTATTTTTGCTTGAGCAGCTTCTTGTTGAGCTTCCCTTGCCTCCTGCTCGGCAATGATAGCTCTTTCAGTAGCAGCAGCAGCTTCTTCTGCGGGTATGGGAATCAATTTTCCTTCTAAAGTGAACCATCTTAACCACAACCTTTCAATATCTCGAAATGCCCCTTGCCATAATCCCAAACTTAAACCCAATTCTGGCATTTGTAAGCGTCCCCCAGTTAAATTCATAGGTTCGTAGTGTCCGCCTACTAACTGAAATGCTCTAATTTCATCACTGTAGCGACTAAAAACTATATAGTAAGGAACCCGCAGAATTTGTTCATAAACTTCCCATTTAGTAGGAGGTTTATCTGCTTCATTTGTGCTGATACCTAAATCTTCCTCTTCTGTACCTGGGGATAATAACTCTACAACAACAAAAGGATTAGCTTCCTCTTGCCAAGTGACATAACTTAAACGTAAATCTCGCCCTTGATATAGTTTTGGTACTCCTACCACACCAAACCAATCTGGGCGTTTGTACCATAAAGGACGCTGGGGATTGTAGTAGAGATTGAGATCGGCAGCACTGTAAACTAGTTCTGGATTCCAGTTAATTGGTTGAAAAGTTAAATATAAAAGTAAGGGCTGTAAAAAGTGAAAGTCGTCTGGCAAACCTGGCTCCTCTGGGCGATCGCTTGGTAAATCATACATTGTTGGTAGGTTTTCCCAAGGCGGAAGTGGGGGATCGGATTGGGGAATAAGGTGAGGATAGGAAGTCATATTTTCAGTTAATTTTCTACATAAAAACTCATATATTTTCTTTCAATTAGCTTTGCTCATAAGCTATATTCATCTTCTAGCACTTCTTGACCAAATGTTTTTATATGACAACAGATAGCTGAGATGATATGCAGCGATTAACCTGTTTATCTTGTCAAGCAACTATTTCAGAATAGAAAAGAAGTTATCTAAGTAACAGGCGATCGCTTAATCTACAGTTATAGAATTCCCTAAAATTTTTTCAAAATCACAAAAACTCTAGCAGCAATATATTCAATTGGAAATAAGCCTATGACAACCGTAGTAATCACACCCTCGTTCTGGCTAATGACAGGTATTGGAGTCGAATCTGTTTAAATTTACAGAGAAATTAGGTTTACGGATGCAAGAACTCCTAGATAGAAAAAAAGCTGATTCTCTGACACCATCTGACGCCAGAAGAAGCGGCTGAACTGGAAGCAATAGGGGAATTAGATGTAATTTTTAGCTACATCAATTCGATGATTGCTTCTTTTGGATGATAGCCAACAATAGGTAATTTCTCACACTTCCGGTTCTATCCCCGCCGCTCGCAATTGTGCTGCTAATCGTTCGGCACGTTGTCGTTCCTGCTCTGCGCGTTGTCTTTCTTGTTCGGCTAACTCCGATCCCCACAGTAGCAACTGCCCTTGTTCATCCCACCACCGCAACCAGTAGCCTGTACGGTTTTCACGGGTTCCTTGCCACACGCCCAAATGGAGATTCATTTCTGCTATCCAGTAGCGGTTATTTTCATCAGGCGGTTGTACTAGATACTGTTCTGAATTGTGTAATCGATAAACTTCTATACTGCCGCTATCTGGTTCAAAGATGACGTAGTTCGGTACTTTTAAAATGCGTTCGTAGAAAAACCATTTGCCTGGGGGATAAGTCGGTTTGATAGAATACTCTGCACCATCGGTATCGGAAATAAATTCCATCACAATTACCGGCATATCTCCCTGTAGCTGGGGAGTGTAACTGCGTTTTACTTCCTCTCGCGCAACGCGGATGCTGGGTACATATGCCCAATCAGGAGCTTTAATGACAATTTTGCCATTCACGGTGGCGCAGATGCCGTAATTTGTTGGTGCTAGGGCGTTTTGAGGTAATTTGCCAGCAAGTTCTAAGCTTTCGGTTAAGGCTGCGGCGAGGGAAGGCTGATTGATGTTATCCACTGGCTCATCTGGCAGTTTGTAATCATCCGGTAATTTTTCCCAAGTGATTTTATAGTCTTGAGTGACAGTTGCTGTCATAGTGATTTTTCCTTTCACTAGGGGTGGGGGTATAGGAGTGTAGGGGATTATAAATTCAAAACTCAACATAGTTTTCCTCACACACTTATCCCCTTACACCCTTTTTGAAGATTTAATCCTCGTCTGGTTCTAAATCAGAATCTTCCAGTGTATGCTGCGGGATGGCGGCAATAATCGCATCTATTACTTTTGCCACTGGCAAAATCTCAATATTTAAGTCAGGAAATTTTTGCCCTTTCGGCACGATCGCTCGCTTAAATCCCAATTTTGCCGCTTCTTTTAGCCGCAACTCCATTTGTGAGACAGCACGTACTTGCCCGCCTAGCCCGACTTCACCTATTAACACAGTACCGGGATCTACAATCCGATCGCGAAAACTGGCAACAAGGGCGATCGCTACTCCCAAATCGACTGCTGGTTCTTCTACATTCAACCCGCCAGCGGAAGCTACATAGGAATCTAATTTAGACATGGGAATTCCCACCCGCTTTTCCAATACGGCGAGAATTTGCACGAGGCGATTATAGTCTACACCTGTAGCAGAACGTCGGGGTGAAGGGTAACTAGTAGGACTTACCAAAGCTTGTAATTCCACAACGATGGGGCGCGTTCCTTCGCAAGCCACTACAATTGCCGTACCGGGAGCGGGATCGTCGCGGTTGCCCAAAAATAATTCTGAGGGATTGGGAACTTCTCGCAACCCATTTTCTACCATTTCAAAAATGCCAATTTCGTGAGTGGCACCAAAACGGTTTTTCACCGTGCGTAATAACCGATGGGAGGCAAAGCGATCGCCTTCAAAATACAACACCGTATCTACTAGGTGTTCTAAAACTTTCGGCCCGGCGATTGCCCCTTCTTTGGTGACGTGTCCCACTATCAACATGGTAATGTCTTCGTGCTTTGCCACCTTCATCAAAGCGGCGGTACATTCGCGTACCTGTGCTACTGAACCAGGTGCAGAAGTAAGTGCAGGAAAAAATACTGTTTGAATACTATCAATTACTGCTAGATTTGGTTTGAGAGAGTCCATTTCCTTTAAAATCTCTTCCAAATCTGTTTCCGGTAATACATATAAATCTGCGCCTTCCTCATCAGATTCTTGTAGCTTTTGTGTCTCTTGGACTGCTTGAGTTTTACCGTTATCATTGCTGACAACATTAAGAACTGGTGTGACTCCTAAGCGCAAAGCTCTTAATTTTACTTGTTGTCCTGATTCTTCCCCAGAAACATAAAGTATCCGGTATCTCTGTGCTAGTTCATTTGATACTTGCAACAATAAAGTAGATTTACCGATACCTGGATCACCACCAATTAACACCATTGAGCCGGGAACAACACCACCACCTAATACCCGATCTAGTTCCCCATAACCAGAAGCCCAACGCGTTACTTGGCGATCGCTAATTTGGTCGAATCTTAGAGATGAGCGGGGCTTGGCTGGTTTATTAGTAGATTTTCCACTTCCCTGTTGGGAGTGCCAAGCACTCACTCCCCGACTTGGTATATCCGTTGAAGATTGGATGGCAATTTCCTCTTCTAAAGAGTTATATGTGCCGCAAGCTGGACATTTACCAAACCATTGAGGAGATTCTGCTCCACATTCGTTACAAACGTAATAAGTTTTTTGCTTTGGCATTCTTAAATCTTATTAAATAATCTTAATTTTTCCTTAATTATTCGACAAAACTAAAACTAAATTATGGTGGTACTTACAGCTTTTTTCCAACTTAATGAATGGAATGATATCTTAATATTATGGTATGAAAAATTAATCATGAAAAATTTTAGTTAAGGAGCGTTGAGAAACTTGGAAAGTCATAAAGAAAAAATTCTGGTAGTAGATGATGAAGCCAGTATTCGCAGAATTTTGGAAACGCGCCTTTCTATGATTGGCTACGATGTAGTTACTGCTGGCGATGGGGAAGAAGCATTAGAAACATTTCGCAAAACTGACCCTGATTTGGTTGTTTTGGATGTTATGATGCCCAAGCTAGATGGCTATGGTGTCTGTCAAGAATTACGCAAAGAATCAGACGTCCCAATTATTATGTTAACAGCCTTGGGAGACGTTGCTGATCGCATTACTGGTTTAGAATTGGGTGCTGATGATTACGTAGTTAAACCTTTTTCTCCGAAAGAATTGGAAGCTCGGATTCGCTCAGTTTTGCGGCGCGTAGACAAAACAGGAGCCTCTGGCATTCCCAGTTCAGGAGTAATTCATGTTGGTAATATTAAAATCGACACGAATAAGCGGCAAGTCTATAAAGGTGACGAGCGTATTCGCCTAACTGGTATGGAATTTAGCTTACTAGAGTTATTAGTAAGTCGCTCTGGCGAAGCTTTTTCTCGGTCAGAAATTTTACAAGAAGTGTGGGGATACACACCAGAACGTCATGTTGATACTCGTGTGGTAGATGTGCATATCTCCCGTCTGCGGGCAAAATTGGAAGATGATCCTAGTAACCCAGAGTTAATTCTCACAGCTAGAGGTACAGGTTATTTGTTTCAACGCATTATAGAACCAGGAGAGGAATGAATTATGAAGTGTAAAGTATGAAGTATGAAAAAGGTAGAAATAAGAACTTAGAATCCAGAATATTCGACGGGAAGTCGCCCGGAGGGCGTCTAAAGAATCCAGAATCCAGAATATTCTGACTCCTGACTCCTGGCTTCTGACTACTGTTTCCTTCATCCTTTATCCTTCAGAATAGATCGAGCATGACTAAATCCGATCCGAATCGTGTTTTGCGGCGTCTGCCTATCTTTGTTGGTGGGTTAGGCGCTATACTTTTGCTGGTTAATCGTTTGTTAACACCCCAAATCACCGATTCCCAAGCCCGTGCAGATGTGCTGGGTGTAATTTTAAGTGCAGTATTAATTCTAATAGGTTTGATTTGGCAACAGGTACAACCCCGATCGCCTGATGCGGTAGAACTAATTGGAGAAGAAGGTTTTGTACTTGCCCCTGATTTGCCAGGCAGAGTAAAAACAGAATTAGCTTGGGCATCTCATTTATTATTAACTAATACAGTGACGCGATCGCTTGTAGTTTTTTATCAAGGAAAAGTGTTATTGCGTCGCGGAATTTTAAATACAAAATCTGAGGTAAAACCAGGAGTAATTTTAAAAAGAGTATTAGAAAAACAACAGCCGATTTATTTAGTTGATTTAAAAGTTTATCCAGGCAGAATTGAATTTGATTATTTACCAGAGAATACTCAAGGAGTAATTTGTCAACCCCTTGGCAGTCAAGGTGCTTTAATTTTAGGAGCAAATGCTCCTCGTAGTTATACCAAACAAGACGAAAATTGGATTGCTGGAATTGCTGATAAATTAGCTGTTACTTTAAATGAAGAAATGGCGAATAGCTAATCACAATTAAGTATGTGGACTGATATCTTACGCCCAACGATTGAAAGAGCCAGAGGCTCTACTTTAGTTCTCTTACCAGGTTCAACCTGGTAACGAAGTTTGTGGGCTGCTGCCTCCGCTTATTCCCTCTGTCGTTGCCCTCTAATTAACAATTAAAGCTTATGCAAACAATCTACTGGTTGCTCGTTGCCTTGATGGTTGTAGGTATTATTGGTTCTGTGGTTCCTGCTATCCCAGGAGCTAGTTTAATCTTAGTTGCTATTGTTATTTGGGGATTTGTTAGAGGTTCTTTTGCTACTATTAGCGTGCCATTAGTTGTCACAGCTGTAGTTCTACTCTTAAGTATTGGAGTAGATTTTTTAGCTGCTTATTTGGGTGCAAAAAGAGCAGGTGCTAGCAAGTGGGGGCAAATTGGCGCGATAGTCGGTTTCATTGTCGGATTTCTGGGATTATTACCGGCTTTGCCTGTGGGAGGCCCGTTGTTAGGAATGTTACTAGGGCCATTATTGGGAGCAATTATTGCAGAATTTTTGTACCGACGGGATTTTTTCCTAGCGGTGAAAGCAGGTGTGGGAATTGTGGTAGGTACTGTAGTTGGAAATTTAATTCAGGGGTTGCTTGCGATCGCCGCAGTTGTAGTTTTCTTAATTACAACTTGGCCGCAGGTATTTGGTAGTTGAATTATAAATTATGTCTAATGTGAATTAGCCGAACTCACCTTAAGTCGCACCAAATAAATAATAGATTGATTGCAAAATCCAATTTTCTGGTAATAACAACCACAGATAAACACAGATGCACACGGATGATTTATCTGTGTTTATCTGTGTCCATCTGTGGTCGATTTCTCAAACATGATTGTTACTTGCCATTTTAATTCACATCAGACTTGAATTCTGAATCCTTTTTTACAACCTATTTTGTTAATGGTAGAGACGGCGATAGACTTTTAGGAAATATCGCTAGTTCGGTTTCTGGATCGAAAAAGTGGATTTTTTCTGGTGTAAAGGATAACCATATTTGCTCGCCTACACTGATAAAACGCTCTGGAGGAACTCGTACTTGCAGAGAATTTTTGAATGTGCCAGCTTGTTGAAAACTAGTTCCCACAAGTTTTGTAGAAAGAAAAGAATCGTTACCAAGATTTTCTGCCAATTCTACTTGAACTAGTAAATTCTTTGTTGCAGGTACACTTAAAGTCAAGTGTTCTGGACGAATACCTAAAATAAGCTTGCGCCCGTCGTATTTTTGCAAAGCACTTCCCCAAAAGTCTGGAAGAGTGAGACGAAAATCGCCATTAGTAATTAACAGGTGGGCGTGAAACTCTACAGGGATAAAATTCATTGGCGGTGAACCAATGAATTCGGCAACAAAAAGATTAGCAGGACGATTATAAAGTTCTAACGGTCGATCAACTTGTTGGAGTTGACCTTGATTGAGGATAGCAATGCGATCGCCCATTGTCATTGCTTCTGTTTGATCGTGAGTAACGTAAATAGTTGTTGTCCCTAGTTGGCGTTGCAGCTTAACAATTTGGGCGCGAGTTTCCGCCCGCAGTTTCGCATCTAAATTAGAAAGCGGTTCATCCATGAGAAACACTTGAGGGTTACGTGCGATCGCTCTTCCGAGCGCGACTCTTTGTCTTTGTCCTCCAGATAACTGCTTGGGTAAGCGATTTAGTAGAGCTTCAATCTGCAACAGTTGGGCAACATACCGTACCTGTTCATGTACCGCCCGTTCTTTTTCAGAAATATAGCGGAGTCCTTTAGGGAAATTTCTTGTCACTCCTACTAATAAATTTTCTGCAAAAGAGAGACTCTCTCCCCCTCTCCCTCTCTCCCCCTCTCCGACTCCTCCAGAACGGCGTCGCAATCCAAAAGCAATGTTGTCATACACCGTCATGTGGGGATAGAGGGCATAATTTTGAAACACCATTGCAATATCGCGTTCCTTGGGAGGGAGGTTGTTAATTAGGCGATCGCCCACCCAGATATTGCCTCCAGTCATCGCCTCTAACCCAGCAATTAGCCGCAGCAAGGTGCTTTTACCACAGCCAGAAGGCCCCACCAGCACCACAAATTCACCATCTGCCACAGTCAGGTTAATCCGCCGTAAGACATTCACACTATCTGCACTTTTTAGAGTTGTTGCTTCCTCACTCTTCTCAGACGTAGATGTGAGTTGGGTTGGTAAAGCAACACTTTCCCCTTTCCGAGGGGGAAAACTTTTATAAACGTTTTCTAAAACTACCTGCGCCACGAGTGTTAGTTACCGCAATTGTTCAAAATCACCAGTCGTTGAATTTTGGATTTGAGATTGTAGATTGACTTCATCTTGATTTAAGGCAATGGTTATTTATCCCATGAGTAAGGATAAACGATATAAAACTTTTAGCGCTCATGATACACGTTTGTAGTGACTACGAAAAGTAAAAAAAACAGCTTTTACGATCACAACCGCACTACCTTGGAAGAAAGCACATTTGGGAATTGTGTTTATGGCTTCTCATCTCACCTCAAATCCTTCTCCAACAGAGATGCCAACTCCTGTCCATGACATTGTAGACGTACAAACTACAAATTGTTGTATAGTCGGTGGTGGACCAGCGGGAGCGGTTCTTGCTTTACTTTTAGCACGCCAAGGTATCCCTGTGATGTTGCTCGAAGCCCACAAAGATTTTGACCGTGACTTTCGGGGAGATACAATTCATCCATCGGTGATGGAAATTATGGAGGAACTAGGTTTAGCTGATCGCTTGCTACAACTTCCCCACGCCAAGATGCGTCAAATCAGCATTAAAACTCCAGAAGCTAGTGTTACTTTGGCTGACTTCAGTCATCTCCATACGCGTTTTCCCTACATTACGATGCTTCCGCAAGCAAGATTTTTGGAGTTTATCACTGCCGAAGCCCAAAAGTACCCAAATTTTCAGCTGATTATGGGTGCGAACGTGCAGGAGTTGATAGAAGAGGATGGAGTAATTCGGGGTGTGCGCTATCGCGGGCATGGTGGTTGGCACGAAATTCGGGCAATCCTGACAGTCGGTGCCGATGGACGTCACTCGCGCCTGCGTCAGTCGGCTAACTTTGAATCTATCCAAACTTCACCGCCAATGGATGTACTGTGGTTCCGCTTACCCAAAAAACCAGACGACTTAGAAGGTGGGATAGGGCGTATCGGTCGCGGTCACATTGTAGCTATGTTAGATCGTGGTGAGCAATGGCAAATTGCTTATGTGATTTCCAAGGGTGGTTATCAAGAAATTCGTGCTGCTGGTTTAGAAGCTTTGAGAAAGTCTGTCGTAGACGTAGTACCAGAGTTACAAGACCGCGTAGAATACTTACAAGATTGGTCACAAATTGCTTTCTTGTCGGTAGAGTCTAGCCGCCTCAAACGTTGGTATCGTCCTGGACTACTGCTTATCGGTGATGCCGCCCATATCATGTCTCCTGTGGGTGGAGTCGGTATTAACTATGCCATTCAAGATGCTGTCGTTGCCGCCAATGTTCTTAGTAAACCACTCAAACAAGGACGTGTAGAACTGTCTCATCTGGCAAAAGTGCAGCGCCAACGGGAATTGCCAACCCGCGTTATTCAAGCATTTCAATCTTTAGTACAGCAGCGAATCTTTGCCCGCGTTCTCAACTCAAATCAACTGTTGCAGTTGCCAGCTTGGTTGCGCTTACCTTGGTTGCGTGACTTTCCATTACGGTTAGTAGCCTATGGACTTTTTCCTGCTCACGTCAAAACTTAAGTGTGGTACATTTATACTATTTGGGTGCAAAGTAAAACAAAGGTACTTGCTTGGCTTTTATGCTAGAACAGTTTCAATGCCAAGGGTATAAATATGGAAATGGTTAATAATCTTGATCGAGACCAAAAACAAAATTTGCGATATCTGTAGATGAATATACAGGGCTAACAAGTGTATAATTTTACTTAAAGTGTTTAATTATTTACACCGGGTAGCACTGAGCATTTTTTGAAGTCAGACTCCCACGGGCAAATAGCCCACAATGAGGGGATGAAAATTTGACTCTTCCTACACACGCCACTTGCTACAACGCGCTTAACCCGAAAGGGCGCAGTGGCTCCCCTACACCCCATCCCATTTTCAAGACAGGAGGATTGAATGAACAGCTGCATTTTGATGGTGGAAATTATCAAAGAGCCAGAACTGCGTTATACACCAGATGGATTGGAACTGACAGAAATGCTAGTGCAGTTTTCAGCTACACGAGAAGGTGAAGCGCCAGCAACTTTGAAAGTAGTAGGTTGGGGCAATCTGGCAAAAGAAGTTCAGCAGAACTTTCACGCAGGCGATCGCGTACTTGTAGAAGGGCGTTTAGGAATGCACACTATTGATCGCCCTGAAGGTTTCAAAGAAAAACGAGCTGAATTAACATTGCAAAAAATTTACCCGCTAGTTGTGGACGGGAATATCACAGTATCGCCAGGAGCGACAGCAGTACCTGTTACTACCCCCACCCAGAGCCAGAAAACAGTTTCCAATTACGAATCACCACCGTCGAGTAAACCGGCTCCAGCTTCAAATAAAGTTGGTGTCACTTCCCAAAAAGACTTCTCAGAACCTGTATCGCAAAGCTCCAATTACGAGCGTAGTTCTTATTCGACACCAGCTGCGAACGAAGAACCGGATATTGATGACATTCCTTTTTAGCTTCAGGAGTGCCAGACAAAAACATGGCTTGAAAAATTTATAGAAATGTCAAGGAGGCTACAACTGCCTTGGCTTACCACTGGAAGTCTTTGTAGCCACCCTGACACGCACTTTTCGTCTAACAAAAGTTAGATTTAACATAAAACAAGATAGCGACTGTTAAAATCCTAATAATTTTAAATTTAAGATTAATACCCGGCTTCTATGAAAGAAACTATCCTAGATGTTCGCAATCTGCAAGTTGAATTTGCTGGCGATGACAAAATAGTTAAAGCCGTAGATGATATTTCCTTTAAATTGCATCGTGGTGAGACTCTAGGAATAGTCGGAGAGTCGGGAAGTGGAAAATCGGTAACAGCCTTAGCGGTGATGGGTTTGCTACAGTCTCCAGGTGTAATAAGTGGCGGGGAAATTTGGTTTCATCCCCAGGAGAATGGCAAACCTCTGAATTTAGTAGAGTTGCCTCCTCAAGAAATGCAATTATATCGGGGCGGTGACATCGCTATGGTTTTTCAAGAACCAATGAGTTCCCTAAATCCGGTTTATACCATTGGTTTTCAGCTTGTAGAAGCAATTTTGCGACATCAAAATATTTCCACGCACCAAGCGCGACAACAAGCGATCGCCCGCCTGCAAGAAGTAAAACTGCTTCCGAGCGATGAGCAACTCAAACAACAGTACTCAAAAACTACTCAAGACGAACACCAACTGCTGAAGTTAGTAAATCAACACAAAGAAGCAATTCTAGAACGTTACCCCCATCAACTTTCTGGGGGACAGTTGCAGCGGGTGATGATTGCGATGGCAATTTCCTGTAACCCGTTAATATTAATTGCTGATGAACCAACCACAGCATTGGATGTAACGGTGCAAGCGACAATTCTTGAGTTGCTGCGAGAATTGCAGACTAGTCGCAACATGGCATTGATTTTCATCACCCACGATTTGGGACTAATCGCGGAAGTTGCAGATAGAGTTGCAGTGATGTATAGAGGCAAGATTGTCGAATTTGATGATGCAGTCAAAATTTTTGCTAACCCCCAGCATCCCTATACTAAAGGTTTGGTAGCATGTCGTCCCAAACTTCACCGCCATCCCCAAAAGCTACTCACCGTTGCTGACTATATGAACGTGGAGGAACTGCCAACAGGACAAGCGATCGTTCAGGCAAAAGAACCGACAGAACCTCCAGATTTAACGCCCGAAGAAATTGCCCAAAGATTGGCAATCTTAGAAAAAGAACAGCCTCTATTGGAAATACACGATCTCAAGGTAGGCTTTCCCGTCAAAGGAATGTTTGGTGGTACAAAACGCTACAACATGGCTGTAAATGGCGTATCCTTTGATGTTAAACGTGGGGAAACACTGGGGTTAGTTGGCGAATCGGGTTGTGGCAAAACAACCTTAGGCAGAACCTTACTGCGGTTGATCGAACCAATGGGTGGGCAGATCGTCTTTGAAGGGCGAGATATTACTACTCTCAAAGGCGAAGCATTGCAAAAACTGCGGCGGGAAATGCAAATTGTCTTCCAAAACCCTTTTAGCGCCTTAGATCCGCGCATGAAAGTGGGAACTGCGATCGCAGAACCGTTGGTAATTCACTCTATTGCCAAAACAAAACAACAACGGCGAGAACGGGTAGCTTATCTGTTAGAAAGGGTGGGCTTGAGTGCAGATGCCATGAACCGTTATCCCCATCAATTTTCTGGTGGGCAACGGCAGCGAATTTGTATTGCCCGCTCTTTGGCTTTAAATCCTAAGTTTATTATCTGCGATGAATCGGTTTCGGCTTTAGATGTATCAGTGCAGGCACAGGTACTAAATTTACTTAAAGAATTGCAAAGCGAATTTGGTTTGACTTATATTTTCATTTCCCATGACTTGAGTGTCGTCAAATTTATGAGCGATCGCATTCTGGTGATGAATCAAGGTCAAATCGTAGAGCAAGGTATAGCCGAAAACATCTACCGCGAACCAAAAGAGGAATACACTCAGAAATTAATTGCTTCCATTCCTACTGGTAGCCCTGAAAGGATACAGCAGCGCCACTTAAGAGCATCGTAAGACAAAAAAATCTGCGATCGTGTCAGGTGGCTAAAATCCAGTTGTGAATATACTTTTTGCCCTTCTTTTCCGGTACAATCTGCTGGTGATTGTCTAAAACAATTCAACCAATGATAGGGGAATCCTTCGTCATTCCATTTCTGCTTAAGGATGACGAAAAATTCTGCATCTGTTTTTGATGCAAGTTATACTCCTATCGAAATTCAAAAATATGTGAGTGTAAGTGTGCGTATAAGGAGTAACCATGCGTCGGCTGTCGTTCGTTTTGTCCGCGGCTTTACTGCTTAATCTGTTCGCTGTTACTAAATCCAGTAGTATTACCTTTGGCGAGTCAGACGAAGGACGTCACCCTAATGTTGGCGCGCTCTCGGCTGATTTTGATGGTACAGGTACGAAATTTGCCTTCTGTACGGGTACTTTGGTTGCGCCGAGGGTTGTGCTAACAGCAGCACACTGCCTTGACTTTCTCCCTGGCTACGGCATTAGTACAGTTTACGTTAGCTTCAATCAAACGTTCGATCAATCCAACACATTTTACAGTGGTAGTTACGTTCCCCACCCAGAATACAGCAAAAATCAGAACGATCCAAAGGATATCGGTGTCATCCTGTTAAATGAGGAACCACTACAACCTGGGACGTTAACACCGCTACCTCTAGCCAAGCTGCCTCAGGCTGGTTTACTTGATAACTTGAAGGCTCAAGGAAAGCTTAAAAATCAAGTTTTTACAGCTGTCGGTTATGGACAAGTGCGTGAGACAAAGCGTTTGGGGCCACGGGCAATCATGGATAATGCTAATCGAAACATGGTACTGCAAACATTCCAGGCTTTGAACAAAGCTTGGTTGCGGTTGTCTCAAAATCCCTCGACGGGAGATGGTGGCACTTGTTACGGCGACTCTGGCGGGCCACATTTCCTTGGCGACGAAAAATCAGACATGATTGTAGCAATTACTAGCACGGGCGACACTGTTTGCCGAGCCACTGATGTAGATTATCGGCTGGATACGCCTTCAGCACGTAATTTTTTGCAGCAGTTTGGAGTTATACTCCCCTAAATTAGGTGATTTTGATCACAATATACCCTGTGTGAAAGTAGCGATCGCCCAACTAACAATTGCCTAAAGTTTGTTACATCGGCAGTTCAACCCGAAACTCTGCTCCCTTACCTAAACTGGAAATGCAAGTAATTTGTCCTTGATGTTTTTCTACAATCTGGTGGCTAATAGCCAGACTCATTCCCCGCAGACGCTTATCTCCAGATTTGGTGGTAAAGATGGGATCAAAGATTTTGGATTGAATATCTTCTGCAATTCCCATTCCATTGTCGATAATTTGAATTAGCACTTTTTTCTCGGTTACTGATGGGCGATCACTACTAACCACAGATGTGCGAATTGTAATCTTGCTTGGATTGGTAGCAATTTCATCGAGTGTATACTGACGATGACGCTCCTCCAGCGCGTCAATCGCATTTGTGAGCAGAGCCATAAACACCTGATTAAGTTCACTGGCATAGCATTCAATCAACGGCAGATAGCTATATTCTTTCACCACTTGAATTTCTGGGAAGCCCAATCTTGCCTTCAATCGATTGCTGAGAATTAGCAAACTACTGTCTAATCCTTCATGAATATCCACAGACTTGAGCTTTGCCTCATCTAACCGTGAAAAGTTTCGTAATGAGTAAACAATATCGCGAATGCGGCTTGCTCCTGCTTGCATTGACTGCAACAGCTTGGGTAAATCTTCTCGAACAAACTCAACGTTAGTCGCCTCCAACTCTTTTTGCAGTTCAGATCCTGGTGTGGCTAATTCCTGCTGGTAAAGATGCAGCAGCTTTAGCAAATTGTTTATATAAGTATCAGCGTGAGTGAGATTACCATAGATAAAGTTGATCGGATTATTGATTTCATGGGCAATTCCTGCCACCAGTTGTCCCAAGCTCGACATTTTTGCACTTTGAATCAAGCGAACTTGAGTATGTTGCAGTTCCTGTAATGCCTGCTCTAACTGCATCGCTTTCTGACGTTGCTCCACTTCCGATTGCCGCAATGCCTGATTTAACTTGGCAAGTTCGTTTGCTTGACGCAACACAATGCCAACTAGGGCAGTTCTCAACTCATCTACAGCTTCCACTTCACAAGGCTTCCAGGGTTGTGACGTCAGCCGTACAGTTTCTTGCCACAGTTCAAATGAGCCGCGAGGTGAGAGCCGCTCAATTCCATCTTCGTCAATTTCCACTGGCTTGTTCGGATTGCCTGCCCAGTTAACGGTGTGAATAACTTCTGGGCGAAACCATAATACATATTGGCTCGGAGAAATAGCGATCGCTAACAATCCACTAGCAACTTCTTTGAAGGTTTCTGCTTGTGGATAAAGCTGAGACAGACAATTAGTCTGGAAGACAGTTTGCGGCATATTTTGAGCTAACCACTCAACCAAGGCTTGAATCTCTTCTTGTTCAGGTGTGTTGCCAATTACCTTACAATCGCCGTTAAACCAAATTGCAGCACCATGAGCCTGCGCCAAATTAAGCAAATTGGGTTGATACTTCAGCAAACCATCAGTAAAGTTATTTTCAAAGTCATTTTCAGCAAATACATATTCAATTAGTTTGTTCTGAATAGATTTCAAGTAAAGCTTATAGTCTTGATCTTGATTAGCTTCCAAATAGGGAATTTGTGACGACATCACCTGCCCGATAAATTCACACGCTGTTCGGACTTCGTAGGCAATCTGTTTAGGAGAATAGTGATGACAGGCAATTAATCCCCACAACTTTTGTTCGGCAATTAACGAAATTGACATAGATGCACCCACCCCCATATTTTTGAGATATTGAATGTGAAGGGGAGAAACACTTCTGAGTACTGAAAAACTCAAGTCTAACGATTGATCATATGGATATGCAATTGCAGGAATAATTTCCACAGGCTGATAATTCACATCAGCAATGAGTCGAATCCAGTTCTCCAGATAAAGTCGCCTTGCCTGTTTGGGTAAATCAGAAGCGGGATAGTGCAACCCTAGAAATGCTGACAATTTGTCCAGTTTTTCTTCCGCAACGATTGTCCCATGTCCTTGTGGATCGAATTTATAGATCATTACCCGATCCATGCCAGTCAGCTTGCAAATCTCTTTGACAGCGGTTTGACATAATTCTTCGAGGGTTTTTGCTTTTTGGATGCTGCTAGCGGAGGTTCTCACCAAGTGGTAAAGATCCAAAAAAGATAGAACTTCTGGCGTGAGTGAATGCTCTAATTCTAAAATTAATAACCCGTGAGAACGGTGGACAATACCATTGCAAAGAAGAGACTTGTTTTCAAGCTGAAGCGACAGTTTTAGGGGATTGACGTTCTCAAGTTCGGGTTGTGATAGGCTTTGTTTTAATGACTCAAACGCATAAGAATCGAGCAAATCACCCAAACTTTGATTAAGTAAGCTCTCTGGTGATACTCCTAAAAAACTTAAGGTATTGCTACTAACCCGCAAAATTTTTAGAGTCGGTTCTTGTAATACAAACAATACACCATGAGGTTGAATCGAACCAGGAATATGAATAGGTTCGCGATCGCAGTTAGTTAAATCAACAAATTGAATTGTAGAATCTTCCTTAGTACTATTCATAAATGGGAACTAACGTAAAACATAAGAGTAATTAACCACAATTGGTTTTTTTTAGTGTTCCCATTATTGGAGTCAATAGCACCATCTAGTGGTTAGTTATTAGATAAGGGTTAAAAGTCGAGAGGTATTTGTTAGTGGTTAGTGGGTAGTGGTTTTGTTGATTAACTTTGGGTTAGAATCGACGATTTATCTTTTAAACCCGCTCGTACAGTAGTTAGTGGTTAGTAACTTGCTTGTCTATTCCTCCCCTTGTCTCCCCCTCCCCGCGTCCCCGTGTCCCTTTGTCCCCCACTCCTCCTCACCCAACCTTCTCGGCAATTCTCAATTTGGCAGAACGAGAACGGGGATTAATGTCAATTTCCTCTGCTTGGGCAGTAATTGGTTTTTTCGTCAAAACCTTTAACATTGGGGAATTTCTAAAACTATGCTTGACAATCCTGTCTTCCAAGCTGTGAAAACTAATAATTGCGATTCTGCCACCTGAGACGAGAGCATTTGGTGCTTTTTCTAAAAAGGTTTCTAGAGATTTTAATTCGTCGTTAACCACAATTCGCAGTGCTTGAAAAACACGGGTAGCAGGGTGAATTCTGCCGTAACGGTATTTGGGGGGAACAGAAGATGCGATCGCTTCTGCTAAATCGGTAGTAGTGCGAAACGGACGCTGTTCAACAATACGTTTGGCAATGCGCCGCGATAGTCTTTCTTCTCCATATTTAAAGAAAATATCTGCTAATTTAGCTTCATCCCAATTATTAATGACATCAGCTGCTGTCAGGGATTGCTGCCTATTCATCCGCATATCTAAACTAGCAGTATTGCGAAAGCTAAAACCCCGCTCTGGCTGATCTAGATGGTAAGAACTCACACCCAAATCGGCAAGTATACCGTCGAAATTATTAGATGGATACTTATAAGCAGCAAAATTAGTGTGAATAAAACTAACTCTCTCCCCAAACTCTGCCAAATTCTTTTTTGCCGCTGCCAAAGCATCCTCATCTTGATCAAGCGCCGTTATTCGTACATCTGGTGAGGCTTCAAGAATGAGCCGAGTATGCCCACCACCTCCTACCGTTGCATCAAGATAATTTCCCCCCGAACGCACTGCTAAACCTTCAATAACTTCTTTAGGTAAGACGGGAACATGGGAAAAAGTTAATTCTTCGATATCTAGTGGTTCTGAGGAATGAGAATTCATATAGACTAGCGCAGAAATGGACAGTTAGAACGCAAACTTCAACGACGCGGACGAGTTCAATATTGAGTATCTGAACCAATATATCAAAATGCTCTTGATTTAAAGTCATACTTATGCATAGCAACCTAATCAAATACCAATAGAACCTATAGCAATCTTCTAGAATGCTTATAGATAGTTCTGTGAGTAGAAATCGGCTTCATTACACCCATCTCAATATAATTAGATTAGTTAAATGCAATCAAAACGCATGAATCCCACAACATAAATTTGTTGATTTCAGGGTATTCGTAGCAAACATATATTCAAAAGGCCACCCGAACTCAAAACGTCAAACATCTTTCTAGGTAGGGGTTACTGGCTTCATCGTTCATAAACCGGAGAACACTGAATTTATGGCAAGAATAGAAACCCGTACTGAACCTATGGTGCTGAACATGGGGCCTCACCATCCCTCAATGCACGGGGTTCTACGATTAATTGTGACTTTGGATGGCGAGGATGTAGTTGATTGTGAACCGGTAATTGGCTACTTACATCGAGGAATGGAAAAAATTGCGGAGAACCGCACCAATCTCCAGTATGTCCCCTATGTGAGTCGCTGGGACTATGCGGCGGGTATGTTCAACGAAGCTGTTACCGTTAACGCCCCAGAAAAGTTAGCAGGCATTACCGTTCCCAAACGCGCTAGCTACATCCGCGTGATTATGCTGGAGTTAAACCGCATCGCCAACCACTTGTTGTGGTTTGGCCCGTTCCTTGCGGACGTAGGCGCTCAAACTCCCTTTTTCTATCAGTTCCGCGAACGAGAAATGATTTACGATCTGTGGGAAGCAGCCACAGGTTATCGCATGGTTAACAATAACTACTTCCGGATTGGGGGGGTTGCAGTTGACTTGCCCTATGGTTGGGTTGACAAGTGCATGGACTTCTGTGACTACTTTTTGCCCAAAGTAGATGAGTACGAGCGCTTGGTTACAAATAATCCTATTTTTCGCCGTCGCGTAGAGGGTATTGGCACCATCACCCGCGATGAGGCAATTAATTGGGGACTTTCTGGGCCGATGCTACGTGCTTCTGGCGTGAAGTGGGATTTGCGGAAAGTAGACCATTATGAATGTTACGATGACTTTGATTGGGACGTACAGTGGGAAACTGCTGGTGATTGTTTAGCCCGTTATATGGTGCGGATGCGGGAAATGCGCGAATCTGTGAAGATTCTCAAGCAAGCTCTAAAAGCGCTTCCGGGAGGCCCATACGAAAATTTGGAAGCCAAGCGGATGCAAGCTGGGCCTAAATCTGAGTGGGATGCGTTTGATTATCAGTACATTGCTAAGAAAGTCGCTCCTACCTTCAAAATTCCCAAAGGTGAAATCTACTCCCGTGTAGAAAGCGGCAAAGGAGAATTGGGAATTTATTTGGTTGGGGATGATAACGTTTTCCCTTGGCGTTGGAAGGTTCGCCCGGCAGATTTCAATAACCTGCAAATTCTTCCTCATCTGCTGCGGGGTGTAAAGGTAGCAGATATTGTAGTGATTTTGGGTAGTATTGATGTGATTATGGGGTCTGTAGACCGCTAATTACTAGTAGGGTGGGCTATGCCTACCCTACAGAAATTTATTTTTCGCACACACCAACTCCAATAACGTTAGTAATCAAAAAGCCGCTTTTTTGAATTAATAAATAATGATTTAAGCTCTCTTTTAATTCTTCCTCTGTGGTTTCTGGTACTCAGCGGTTAATTAAAAATATATTGACTGGTAGATAAAATAGGCGAATTGATTTTTTACTGATCAAAAAAAATTTGTGGATAACAGTAATTGACTCTAAACAAGTACTCAAGCATATTAGTCAACTTATCGGAAGCGAGCATTGATAGAGAACAGGGAATCAAAAACTACTGTCCCCTGTCCCCTATTCCCTGTTACCTACTTAAACTTCTGCCACCAATTGTTCCTGTTCTTTTTCTACAAACGCCTGAACACGGGTACGGTACTGTCTCAAAGTTTCATCCACCCAATCGCGATCATGACTGTTGGCGTACAAATGTACGAGTGGTTCGCTAGCATCTGGTAAAACTAGCACCCAACTGTCATCGTGAGGTTGACAAATTTTTACCCCATCTATTAATTCTAGGTTTTGGGCTGGGTGAGTTTCCACCAAGTAGCGCATCAGCGCTCCTTTGGCTGTCCAAGGGCAACGAATTGTGTGAGTTCTGTGAATCACACGCGGTAATTCTGCTCGCACAGAAGCAAGCGATCGCTCCTGAATTGTGAGCATTTCAATAATTTTGGCGATGCAGAACATTGAGTCAAACCCTGGATGTAGTTGCGGGAAAATGAAACCTGTATCTGCACTGCCTCCCAAAACTACATTCGCAGTTTTGTAACTTGCTTCCATCAGTGCTGTGGGGTTTGCCTTGGTGCGAATCACTCTGCCATCATGGCGACGGGCAATTTGTTCTACAGCGCTGGATGCATGCACTGGTACAACTACTGTCCCTCTAGGATTAGAAGTTAAGATCATGTCTACCATCAGTGCTGTTAACATTTCGCCGCGAATCGGTATCCCAGATTCATCGACTAAAATCAGCTGTTCACCATTCGCCGATACTTGAACACCAAAGTTAGCCTTTAACGCCTCCACTACCTGCCCTAACTGTGCCAATAGGGCTTCGCGATCAGTAGTAGACACTGCTGTTTTATTAAGACTAGCATTGAGTACTACCGCATCCGCCCCATATTTGTCTAACATTTGCGGTAGCACCGCACCAGACACCGCATAAACGTAGTCAATTACCACTTTGGCGCGACTGTTACGTAGTGTATCAATGTGTAAGAGCTTTTCAAAGGCTGTACAGTAAATGTCAACTACTTGGCTGGGATAAGCAACATCACCAATTTCATGAATTAGCGATCGCCGCATATCTTCTTTAAAGTAAGCTCCTTCAATTTTCTTTTCTTGGGCTTTGGAAATATTAATGCCCTTCGCATCCAAAAATTCGATCAAAATATAATCTGGGCGATCAGGATGTACCCGCACATGGATACCGCCAGCTACTCCCATCGTTGGTATAACTGTACGTGCGATCGGGATAGCTGTAGCGTCTAAGTTCTGAATATTAACACCAACCGACATCAAACCGGCAATTAGCGATCGGGTAACCATCCGAGAGATATTTCGTTGATCACGCGAAACTGTAACTTTAGAACCGGGTTTCAAAGTAGAACCATAAGCAGCACCCAACTTCACTGCAAATTCTGGGGTAATATCAATATTTGCTAACCCTTGTACACCCCGTTGTCCAAATAAGTTGCGTTGAGCGGTGTTACCCCAAATTAAATTAATATTTAAAATTGCCCCCGACTCAATCTTTTTACTTGGCCAAACTCGTACACTTGGACTAATTTGGGCCTCTTCTCCTACGGTTGACAGCGAACCAACTACAGCAGCTTCCAATACATGAGCGCGACGATCTACACGAGTACCACGAGAAATTACACAAGCCGACAAATGTGCTTCATCGCCTATAATCGCTCCGTTCCAAACAATTGGGCGTTTGAGATTAGCATCAGCACCGATGGTGACATTATCTCCAATTACGGTTCCTGCTTCAATATTAACTCTGGCACCGATACGACAATTGTCACCAATAATGGTAGGAGTTTCAATTACAGCAGAGGGATCTATGTAAGTATTTTGACCAACCCATAAACCTGGAGAAATTTCCTGATAAGGAAAGTCAAGTTTTACTTTCCGATCTAATGCATCATATTGAGCATCTCGATAGGCGTCTAAGTGACCAACATCGCACCAGTAGCCCTTAGCAATGTAACCATACATTGGCTCGCCTTTTTCTAGCAGTAACGGAAATAAATCTTTAGAGAAGTCAGATTCTTGATTAGCAGGTAAGTACTCTAAAACTTCTGGTTCTAGAATATAAGCGCCGGTGTTAACAGTATCAGAAAAGATTTCACTAGTAGAAGGTTTTTCTAAAAATCGGCGAATTCTGTCTTCTTCATCAGTAATTACAACTCCAAATTCAATTGGATTGGGAACGCGGGTTAAAATCAAAGTTGCTTTTGATTTTTTTTGTTTGTGAAATTCAATTGCTGCACTTAGGTCAAAATCTGTAATACTATCTCCACTAATTACTAAAAATGTTTCATCCAAAAGTTCGGCAATATTTTTCACGCAGCCAGCAGTACCCAAAGGTTGGTCTTCTTCTACAGCGTAAGTAATTTGTACGCCAAAATCATTACCGTCTTGAAAATAATCCCGTAACGCATCAGGTAAATAATGCAGTGTGGCAATTATTTCTGTTATTTCATGTCGTCTGAGAAGATTAATAATATGTTCGGCAATCGGTCGGTTTAGAATTGGTACCATCGGTTTCGGCAGATCGCAAGTTAGCGGACGAAGTCGCGTTCCCGATCCTCCTGCCATCAGTACTGCTCGCATACAATCCTCCTTGAGCTATTTGCACCACTTGCTGCGTCAAGACTAATCAGATAAACTTTTTCTTCTTTCTTTAGTCTCCTACGGATATTGAAATTTGAGGAACTTCCACAAGATGCATCTAGGAAGACGTAAGTAAAACTACTCTCCACAGTAGCTTGTTTGTTAGGTGATAGGAAGAGAACATGGAGATACGGAGACACTTAGACGCGGGAACACAAAGAATCATTCTTCCCATCTTCCCTATCTTTCTCATCTGTTCCTAACTCACTCTCCCACTTTCCTACTCCTGTACTCCCTACTCCAGAGGAGGCTGATTTAAACTGGGGTATAGAGGTTTATAAATTGACTGAAATGCCGAATCGCGGTATTCAGTAATGTCTTCTGAATTTTGGTGATGAAATACCACAGTAGTGTGGGAATGCTTAACTCAAATTTTTTTGTGGAGTTAATTGGAATGGGAGAGTTAATCGGTTTCGTAGTGATAGTGGGTTACGCAGCTGGCGTGTGGAAGTTCTGGAGTGGATTTAGAAAAACTAATTTCAACCAAAGCCTTAGCAATCGCCTGAGTTTATCCTTACTGTGGCCTGCTTTGTACATTAGTAATAAATCCTATCGTCAAAACTTTAGAAAGGCTCTCAAAGGTTAAAGGCTAATTGTCAATTTCTAGTTATGAGAGTAGGGCAGTGGGGCGGATTTGGTTAATTGGTGGAACTACTGAAAGTGTTGTATTGGCAAAAGCGATCGCCCACTCTCAAATTCAATGTATTGTTTCTGTCACCACAGAAGCAGCGCATTCGCTCTACCCAAATGTAGCGACATTGCAAGTTTGGGTAGGGCGTTTAAATTTTACAAACTTTGATGAATTTTTGTATCAACAACAAATTACCGCTGTTTTAGATGCATCCCATCCTTATGCGGTAGAAATATCTCAAGGTGCGATCGCTGTTTGTCAAAAATTGCAGATCCCCTATTTACGCTATGAACGCCCAGTTGTGGAGGAGAGAGAGCAAGGGGGAGACAAGGGGAAAAGAGGAATTATTTATTTAGATAGTTTTAATACTTTAGTAAACGGAAAATACTTAGAACAGCAACAGGTGCTATTGACTGTAGGCTATAGACAGTTGCATCTATTTCAGTCTTGGCAGGAGCGAGCAGTTTTGTTTTCAAGGCTACTTCCTTCGGTGACAGCTTTAGAAGCAGCTTTTAAGGCAGGATTTACAATGGATCGAATAATTTGCTTGCGTCCTCCCATCTCAGTTGATTTAGAAAAGGCACTGTGGCGACAGTGGAACATTTCTTTAGTTGTCACTAAAGCATCGGGGCAGGCGGGAGGAGAGGACGTCAAGCAAAAAGTGGCAGCAGAGTTAGATGTGTCTTTAGTGGTGATTAACCGCCCAGAGGTTAATTATCCCCAGCAAACAACCAATATTTCAGAGGCATTGGAGTTTTGCTATCAGCACGTAATTCGTACTTGAAATGGAAATTTCAACTACTGTCTTTTTCCATTGGTAAGAATATTGATAGCTGCACCTGCTGCTGCACCGTCAATTGCACCACCAACAACATCTTTGCCTCCGTTAAGAATAGCACTAGCTGCTGCACCCGTAGCTGCACCAGCTGCCAGATCTTGACCTAAGTTACGGTTTCTACGGTTTTGAGGTTGGCGTCTAGTGCCATGAACGGCGTTGACAGCAGCACCAGCAGCAGCACCTTTAGCTGCATTTCTGACTACATTACCACGCCCTCTAATCGCACCAGATAAGATACCAGTGCCGGCTCCGATCGCGGTATCTTGGAGGATGTATTCATCAGCAGATGCAGGTTGAGCAGGAAATAAGCTAACACCCATTAAGCTGGCAGCCATCAGGTTAGGTATGAGTGCGCGTTTGAAAATCTTGTTCATAGATCTACGTTCCTCAACTAATTTACCCAATCAGAGGACAGTCAAAGTTGAAATTGTGTTGCTTTGTCCCACGTTTTGAGGATAAACAACAGCAAAGTTTTCCTGAGTGAACACTACTTCATAATACTTGTAGCATACGCTGGTGCCATCACCCATTTGGGCTAAACATATAGCCTGATTTTTAGAACCTGGAATCGCTGAAAAGTTCCAAGTATTTCTAACGGATTGCCAAAAGTGTATTTCCTCTATCGCTCCAATATTTAAGTTTGAGACTCGTCAAAAAGCCTGAATCCACTCTTTAATAGTGTATTCAGTCCAAACACCGTTTTTCCAGTAAGGATCATTTTCTACTAATTGGCGCACTGTATCTTCGTCTGGAGCTTCGTAAATGCCAAAAACTTTAGTTAAATCTTGGGTAGGGCCAATAGTAATTAATACACCAGATTCTTTCTGTTTTGCCAATCCATCTAAATGTACTTGACGATAAGGAGCGCGTTTTTCAAGTACATCTTCGCAGTAACTTCCCCACATTACGTATTTTGGCATAATTAATCGAATTTCAAAATTCAAAAGGTCTGATCAGGGGTTAGTAGTTAGTAGGTAGTAGGGGCGGGTTTATATAAATAATTTCGTTATTCTAGAGATATTTTTGTTAAAATCCGCCCGTACAGTAGTCGGTTGTAACTAATATCCACTAACAACTATCCACTATCCACTCACTCTTAACTTCTCAAAGAGACGCCAAATTTCTCCACCAATGTATCGCGGACTTTTTGATGCACGGGTTCTACTTCTGCATCTGTGAGAGTGCGATCGCTGGCTCGATAGATTAAGCGGAATGCTAAACTCCGCTGTCCTTGAGGTACGTGTTCGCCACGATATTGATCAAACAATTCCACAGACTCTAGCAAATCTTTGCCAACTTTGTTAATAACTTTTTCAATTTCTGCAACTGTCACTTTCACTGGTGCGAAAAAGGCAATGTCTCTGTCGGTAGCTGGATAAGTAGAATAAGGCTTGAAAGTGGGAACAAGAATTTCATCTTGATCGAGCGCATCCAACAACACATCTAGATCTAACTGAAATACATAGATTGCATCTGGTAAATTTTTTTCTTGCTGGAGTTGGGGATGCAGTTGCCCAAACACACCCAATCTAGAGCCTCCCAGCCACAGGGAAGCAGTGCGCCCTGGGTGTAAGCGGCGATCGCGGCAATCGGGTTGATATTCCACCTGCAAGCCCATGAGTTGAAATACACTTTCGAGTATGCCTTTGGCTTCAAACCATGTCATGGGTTGTTCGCGCCCGCTGCTTGTCCATTTGCTGGAGGTAGGATCGCCTCCCATAATTCCGGCTATGGCATCTGCTTCTTGCAACCCATTTTCTTCTTGCCAAAAAATACGCCCAATTTCAAAACCATTGAGAGAGCCGCTTCCTTGCTCTAAATTGTATTGAAAAGCATCAATCAACCCAGAAATTAAATCGGTTCGTAGCGCTGAGTATTCTACAAATAAAGGATTTGCTAGCACTATTTGTCTATCTTCTCCCGGTTTTACCAAGGAGTAGTGCATTAATTCTGTCAATCCTTTAGCTCGAAAGGCAGCGCGCAATTTACGCAAGATTTCTTGTTCAAAAGGTAAATATCCTGCCTCTGACTTTTCTGGCAGAGTATCGCAAAAGCGATCATAACCGTAGAGGCGGGCGATTTCTTCAATCAAATCAATTTCTCGCTCTAAGTCTCGATAACGATAGGGTGGTACTGTTACCATCCAAGTACGCTCTTCGATTGGACTTAGCTGGCACGAGAGGGCAGTGAGGATGCGTTCTACATCTTCACTTTGTAATTCTCCGTTTTTTTCTCCTAAATCAATAGGCCCCAGTACCTGATTCACTCGATCTAAACGCAATTCTATCGAACGCGTCCAAGTTGATGGATCGGGGCGGGTATCGGCTATTTCCTGAGTCTCAAGCTTTCCAAAAGCAAGTTCCGTCAGTAGGGATAAGGCGCGGCGTGTAGCTATTTCCAATCCAGCCCTATTCACACCCCGCTCGTATCGAGATGAAGACTCGCTTCTTAATCCTGCACTTCGAGAAGAACGGCGAATCGCTACGGAATCAAATAATGCAGCTTCTAATACTAGATTTTGCGTACCTTCATGGACTTCAGTTTCTGCACCGCCCATTACTCCAGCCAAAGCAACGGGTTTATCGTTAGCAGTAATTAATAAATTTTGAGTAGAGAGGGTGCGAGTTTGCCCGTCTAAGGTTTTCAAAGATTCTCCTGCATTGGCAAAGCGGACACCAATGGTTAATTTTTCAGATCCAGCGACTGATTGTAGGCGATCGCCATCGAAGGCATGTAGTGGTTGTCCCCACTCTAATAATACGTAGTTAGTAATATCTACTACATTATTAATCGGTCGTACTCCCGCAGCCCGCAACCGTTGTTGTAGCCATTCCGGAGAAGGAGCAATTTTAACTTGTTTAATGACTGTGCCAATATAGGCAGGGCAAGCTTGTGTATCAGCTATTTTAATCGCTAAATTTCCTGCGCCTTGGGGAATCGATACCTCAACAGGTTCGGGAATAGTCAATTTTCCACCTGTCAGGGCTGCTACTTCCCGCGCAATACCTACCATACTCAAAGCATCGGCACGGTTAGCAGTAGCAGTCACATCTAAAATCACATCATCTAAACCCAACAGCGATCGCACATCACTACCCAGTTGTAAATTTTCCTGGGTAAAAATATGAATCCCGTCAACATCGCTAGGCAAACCCAGTTCTTTTAAAGAACAAATCATGCCATTTGACGGAACACCCCGTAGTTTTGCAGGTTTAATCTTTAAATCAATATTTGGTAGATAAGTGCCTACTGTTGCTACTGGCACATAAATATCTGCCCGGACATTGGGAGCACCGCAGACGATATTTAAAGTCTCACCTGTGCCAACATCAACTTGGCAAACACTTAATTTATCAGCATTGGGGTGGGATTGGCGCTCAAGCACTCTTCCCACAACAACACCATCTGCCCAAGTGCGGCGATCTTCAATATCTTCTACTTCAAACCCCGCCATTGTCAGAGTTTCTGCTAAATCTTCCGGGCTGAGTTTTACCTCGACTAGTTCCCGCAGCCATTTAATAGAAATACGCATGGAATGTGTGCTTGTGCGAAATCAGATCTGAAATCAGAATGCAATGACTATTCTAGAACTAATCGCTGAAGTTCCTCACCAAATACAACAAGCAAATTCATTCTTCTCTTCCCTTGCACACATCAGAGCTATTCATCCCCTCCTCGCTTGCGGGGAGAGGTTAGGGATGAGGTTCCTCTAACTCAAGTTTGAAGAGAGACGAAGTGAGACATAATTCTTCCGGAAAACTACTGTAAGATTTGGTTGAATAACTATACTAAGTCTAATTCAAATATCAAACTAAATTGAACTCAAGTGTCATAAGATAAGGTGGAAATGTGATGAATAAAGCGACGTAATTAAGTTTCTAGCCGCACAAAGACTGTAATTCAATGAGTATCATAGGTGATTTTGCCCTAATCTAGAAAAATTGACCAGAATCTTGAGTTATTTAATGCTTGTAAAGCAATTACTGCCAGAACAACCATCTAGTTGTGATGACTAACTGAATGAATATAATTTTGTAAATATGCTGTATCTATATCATCACTATAAAAATTCATGGTTATTCAAAATAAATTTTATAAATTTGGCATAGTAGAAGATACTATGATTTTAAGTTAAATGATTCGTTTTTCTAAATCAACTTTGTTGACTATACATAGCTGGAGTGCTACTGGAGCTAAATCTTGCTAGCTTTATTAAAAATTATTTCAAGCTTAAAGTAAGTAGTTCTAAGTATTTTTTAAGAAATTTTGATTCTATTTTTATTTAAGGTTTTATTGATAATGCTGATTATTTAATTCTGTTAATGGATTTCATCTAAAATATTACTGTTCTACACGAAATCTTTAAAAGAATGCGTCAGCAAAGGTACGTAATTATAGTATTCTAGTTTAATAATGTATAAATTTATTATCAGCACTTCTACAGTAATGCCAGCCTCTGGCAAGTTCCCTTCTTAAACTATTAACTAAGTCTTAGGGAAGATTTTTTAGAAGTTGTGCGTATTCTGGTAGCAGCGACCTGTTTCATTGTATAGTAACCAATCTACTGAACCATACACAAACATCTGAGGTTTAGCAGTACTGGAAACTATAATACTCTGAACAATAGGTAAACAAATCTTTGGAGTTTGACATAACAAGAGAAGTTATGCAAGATACATTAAAACTTGATGAAGTAGTTGAATTTGCTGAAAATCCTGAGCCACGTTGCCCTTGTGTGCTGCTACTCGATACATCCGGTTCAATGCAAGGAATACCAATTAATGCATTGAATGAAGGGTTACTGAGTTTTAAGGATGAATTGATTAAAAATTCCTTGGCATCTAGGAGGGTTGAGGTAGCTATAGTTACCTTTGATAGTCATGTCAATGTTGTACAAGACTTTGTGACAGCAGATCAATTTAATCCGCCCATATTGACTGCTCAAGGATTGACTAATATGGGTTCTGGAATCCATAAAGCCTTAGATATGATTCAAGAGCGCAAAGCTCAGTATCGCAGTAACGGCATTGCTTACTATCGTCCTTGGGTGTTTATGATTACTGATGGAGAACCGCAAGGCGAGTCAGATAACATCATAGACCAAGCTACGAAACGTTTGCAGGTAGATGAAGCTAACAAAAAAGTGGCTTTTTTTACAGTAGGTGTAGAAAATGCCAATATGACACGGTTAAGTAATATTGCTGTCCGTACTCCATTAAAGCTAAATGGATTAAATTTTGTAGAGTTGTTTGTCTGGCTATCTGCGAGTATGTCAGCGGTTTCCCATTCAAAAGTAGACGAACAAGTGGCGCTACCTCCAATTGGTTGGGGTTCTGTTTAATTGAGATTTCCTGCTTACACTCACACAGCTGTCGGAAATGGCTTTATGAAAACTTCAATTAAAATACCTCAATGGCGGGTAGTAGCCGCATCAGTATGCGGTACAAGTCACATAAAAAATAAGCAGCTGTGTCAGGATGCTCACCATTTTTTAATATTGCCAGATAATGTTTTGGTGGTGGCAGCAGCGGATGGTGCTGGATCTGCCATTTTAGGTAAGGTTGGGGCGATGGTTGCGACAGAAACCGCAGTCGAAACTATATCTCAAAAAGAAATTCATCGGGCCGCGCTTGAAGATGATGCTGTGGTGCGATCGCTTTTAATGGAGTCCATATTAGCCGCCAAAACCGCCGTGGAAGAAGAGGCTATTGCCTGTAACAGAAAACCACACGATTTGGCAAGCACATTAATTGTTGTAGTTGCCACACCAGAACTTGTGGCAGTTGTACAAATCGGAGATGGTGTGGCAGTAGCGAAAGATAGTATAGGCAATCTCAGCGCACTTACCACTCCTGACAACGGTGAATACATGAATGAAACCACTTTTTTGGTTTCACCCGGTGCGATAGAAAGAGCACAAGTAAAAATATCGCGCCAATCCGTAGTTAATCTCAGTGTTATTACTGATGGACTTCAATGGTTAGCGATGAACATGACTGTCAGTGCTCCTCACAAACCTTTCTTTCTTCCTTTGTTTGACTTTGTTGCTAACGCCGACGACAAGATTGTGGCGAAAGAGCAACTAGTGAAATTTTTGCGTTCAGAGCGAATCGCGCAAAGGACAGACGATGATTTGACCCTGATCGTAGCAGCGCTAACTCATTAACCGACAATCGCAAGACTACTTCTCAAAGCCTTCAAGAGTTTTGTCAACCTACCCCAACTATTTATCAAGATCAACATCATTATGCAGGTACTACGTTATCTTCCTAACCAAACATTAATTCCTCTCAATCTCACTGTCAGTTTAGGGCGTGGTGGTGAAGCCTGTATTTATACAGTGCCAACAGATACCGGCTTAGTGGCTAAAGTTTATCACAAGCCCTCAGAGCAACAAGCTCGCAAACTTGAGGTGATGCTCTCTCACCCACCAGAAAACCCAACAGCTAGCTTAGGACACATTTCGATTGCTTGGCCTGTAGAGTTGTTACGAGCAAAAGATAGTAGCAACAGTATTATTGGTTTTCTAATGCCGCGCATTCGGGGAATGCGCCCGATCATCGATTTCTACAATCCCAGAACTCGTCGAGAGCATTGTCCTTTATTTAGCTATCAATATTTGCTCCGTACCGCTCGCAACTTAGCAGCGGCTTTTGCAGCTTTGCACGCCAGTGGATACTGTGTTGGTGATGTGAATGAGTCAAATATTCTTGTCAGTGATACAGCTTTGGTGACAGTTGTAGACACAGACTCATTCCAAGTCAGCGATCCAGACAACGATTTCGTTTACCGTTGTCCTGTTGGCAAACCAGAATTTACTCCGCCAGAACTACAAAATAAAACTTTTGCTCACTGCGATCGCGCTGTTCCCCATGACTTATTTGGTTTAGCAGTACTAATATTCCAACTATTGATGGAAGGTACGCATCCATTTTCTGGTATTTACACAGGCGCAGGTGAACCACCTCCTTACGAAGCTCGCATAGCAAGTGGTCATTTCACTTACAGTAAGAATCATTCTGTACCCTATATTCCTACTCCAATCGCACCTGCCTGGAAAATTCTGCATCCCAGTTTGCAGGATCTGTTTGTGCGTTGTTTTGAAGAAGGACACAACAATCCCTTACTGCGTCCTAGTGCGCAAACTTGGGCTTTAGCTTTGGCAGAAGCTGAAGAAGCCTTAATGAACTGTGAAGCTAACCCCCAACATCGCTACAGCAACCATTTACAATCTTGCCCTTGGTGTGAACGCGCTTTAAGATTGGGAGGACGCGATCCTTTTCCCTCACCAGCTGCGATCGCTGCTAGAGAACATCTCAAACCCCGCCCACAATCAAGAAAGCGCTATTCCCAAAATCGGCGTGTTCCACAGCCAGTTATTCCATTGCAACAAATTCATCGTTACAGCTCATTTGCTCATCACAACGTTCCTTATTACAAACCTGCCAGAAAGCCCAAATTTTATCCAATTATCCTTGGCTTGCTTGGATTGGGTACATTAGGATATTTAGACTTAGTAGTTAAATTTACCAGTCGCCCCTATCTAACTCAAAATTCCTACTCTCAACAAACATTGATTTCTCCTAATACCAATAATGCCAATCGTAGAAATTTTACGTTTGCAGAGTACTACAAGCAAGGGTATGCCTCTTACAAAGTCAAAGACTACGATCAAGCGATCGCAAACTTTTCTCTGGCAATACAACAAGCTCCCACATACGCCAAAGCTTACATAAATAGAGGCAATGCGCACTATAATCTTAAAGATTATGAGGCTGCAATTGCAGATTATAACCAAGCAATTCAAACTAACCCCAAAGAAGTCAAAGCTTATGTTAATCGGGGTAATGCTCGCTATATGATTGCTGAATCTAGTAGCGATCCTGAAAAATATTACAACCTAGCAATTAGTGACTTTAATAGTGCTTTACGCTTTAATGAAAAGGAAGTAGAAGCATATATCAGAAGGGGCATTTCTCACGCTCAAATTGCCAAATATACAGGCGATTCCCAACTAAATTATCAAAAAGCAATAGCTGATTTTAATCAAGCGATCGCTATTAATTCATCAAGGGCAGAAGCCTATTTCCAACGCGGACTTGTCCGCTATCAAACTGCTCAATATGGTAGTGACTTTGAAAAAGAATATAACCAAGCAATTGCAGACTTTGACCAAGCTTTACTTCTGAATTCACGATTAGCAAAAGTTTATCTTAAACGAGGGATGGTTCGCTATGAACTTGCTCAGTATGGAGGCAGTGAATCTAGTCTTAATAAAAATAAAGCAATAAATGATTTGCAAACTGCTGCCAAAATTTCCCTTGAGCAAGAAGATGTGGATAATTATCAACAAGCCCTCAGTAGTATTTGCGTAGTTCTCGAAAATAAGTGTGAATCAGTCTTCCAAAACACTAATTTTTTAGATTAGAACAAGTAAAAAAGCAAATAGCAAATCATAATATTGGCATTGGTAGCTAGCTTATCCTAATTTAGGAAGAGTGAAATCACTCAAAACATTTAAAAACCTAGCTAGCTACTTTGTTATGTATTTGTTTTACTGAAAAATTAAAGCTTACTATTTTTAAGCTTTTTAATCTTTTCACAGTCAAAGAAAGTTTTTTTACTCAGGCTTCATAAAAATTAGCAGAAATACGCTTAAATTATATACTTGAGAAATTTAGCAATCAATAAATTGCTTGATTTTAAGTGTATAAGCAGTCAAACAATCATTAATACTTATAACAATCCGAGGCAATTGCATGAAAGCAGTGATTTTGGCTGGTGGGTTAGGCACACGCCTAAGTGAAGAAACTAGTATCAGACCAAAACCTATGGTTGAAATTGGCGGTAAGCCAATTCTATGGCATATTATGAAGATTTATTCTGCCCACGGTATTAATGACTTCATCATTTGCTGCGGTTATAAGGGTTACATCATCAAGGAGTATTTTGCCAACTACTTCTTGCATATGTCAGATGTGACCTTTGATATGCGGTTTAACCAAATGAGTGTACACTCAGGTTATGCTGAACCTTGGCGTGTCACTTTGGTAGATACAGGTGACAATACCATGACTGGTGGTAGATTAAAAAGAGTCAAAGAACATATCGGAAACGAGACTTTCTGCTTCACCTACGGTGATGGTGTATGTAATGTTGATATTACAGAACTAATTAAATTTCATCAAGAACAAAAGACTTTAGGAACACTCACTGCTGTTCAACCCCCAGGACGTTTTGGCGCAATTATATTAGGACAAGAGCAAACTACAATCACCAGCTTCCATGAAAAACCAGAAGGAGATGGTGCTTGGATTAATGGTGGTTATTTTGTCTTAGAACCTGAGGTAATCAACCTTATCTCAGATGATTCTTGTGTTTGGGAAAAAGAACCCTTAGAAAAACTTGCGGAAATGCAACAGCTATCTGCTTTTAAACATAATGGTTTCTGGCAACCAATGGATACATTAAGGGATAAAAATTATTTAGAGGAGCTATGGAAGAGTGGTAAGGCTCCTTGGAAGGCATGGTAGGCTATAAATCTAGTTAAAGAGTTATTAGTGATGAAATAAATTGACTATTAACTCCTGATTATTCATCACTCAAATTTCATTTATTGTTGTGGAAGGGCCTTTTTACCAATGTACGATTTTGCAATTATAGGTGGAGGAATTGTAGGTCTTTCCACCGGTATGGCTTTAGGTAAACGCTATCCCCATGCCCGGATTTTAGTACTAGAGAAAGAGAGTAAATGGGCATTCCATCAAACTGGCAATAATAGCGGTGTAATTCACTCTGGTATTTACTACAAACCAGGAAGTTTTAAAGCTAAGTTTTGCCGTAACGGTTGCCATTCAATGGTAGAGTTCTGCAAAGAACACGGAATTGATTATGAAGTTTGCGGTAAGGTAATTGTTGCCACTGAAGAAGAAGAATTGCCACGTCTAGAGAACCTATACAAGCGTGGCTTAGAGAATGGTATAGAAATTAAGAGAATTAGCCCTGAAGAAGTTAAAGAAATCGAGCCTCACGTCAGGTGTGTAGGTGGGATTCATGTACTTTCAACAGGTATTGTAAATTATAAGCAAGTTTGCGAAAAATATGCTCAAATAATTGCACAGCAAGGGGGTGAACTGCGACTCAATACCAAGGTTGAAAAGATTGTTAGCAGTAATAACACTCAGGTACTAGAAACAAGTAATGGCACTTTTGAAGCTCGTTTTGTGATCAATTGTGCTGGATTGCACAGCGATCGCATTGCCAAGTTAGGCAAAGTCGATCCGCAAGCAAAAATAGTTCCTTTCCGAGGAGAATATTACGAGCTCACCCCAGAAAAGCGCTATTTAGTAAAAGGCTTAATTTACCCCGTTCCTAATCCAGAATTTCCCTTTTTAGGGGTGCATTTTACCCGCATGATTGATGGTAGCGTTCATGCCGGGCCAAATGCAGTTCTTAGCCTCAAGCGAGAAGGATATAAAAAAACAGACTTTGACTTGCGTGATTTTGCTGAAGTCATGACTTATGCAGGGTTTTGGAAACTGGCAGCAAAACACGCTGATGAAGGAATTAAGGAAATTATTCGTTCCTTTAGTAAAGTAGCTTTTACAAGAAGTTTACAAAAACTGATTCCCGAAGTCCAAGCAGAAGACTTAGTTCCTACCCATGCCGGAGTTCGCGCCCAAGCATTAATGAATGATGGTAAGTTAGTAGACGACTTTTTGATTATTCATGGGCAAAATTCCGTTCATGTGTGCAATGCTCCTTCCCCAGCAGCGACTTCTTCTATTGAAATTGGTAAAGCAATCATTGCACAAATTCCTGAGCAACAGCATTTAGAAACTGCACTAGTTTAAAGTCCGTAGTTACTTGTAATTCTCAGCGCGAACAATTCGCAGAAGTTAACAGGTACCTGAATTATCCTGAAAGAAATTAAATTCAACCAATCAACAACAAGGATTTTTTAATGAAAGTACTAGTAACTGGAACAGAAGGATATCTCGGCTCCTTATTAGCTCCTTTGTTGCTTCAAAAGGGACATGAAGTTATAGGTGTAGATACAGGTTATTACAAAGTTGGTTGGTTATATAACGGTACTGAGTTAACAGCCAAAACATTAAACAAAGATATCCGTCACATAACTACTGAAGATTTGCAAGGTGTTGAAGCAATCGTTCATATGGCGGAACTCTCCAACGATCCGACTGGACAACTCGCACCTCATATTACCTACGATATTAACCACAAGGGTTCAGTTCGCCTTGCAAAACTAGCAAAAGAAGCAGGTGTGCGTCGCTTCGTTTATATGTCTTCGTGCAGTGTTTATGGCGTTGCTACCGACGGAGACGTTACCGAGGAATCACCTGTCAATCCCCAAACAGCTTACGCAGAATGCAAAACTTTGGTAGAGCGAGATGTTAAACCACTAGCTGATGATGATTTCTCCCCTACCTTTTTGCGAAATGCCACAGCCTTTGGTGCTTCTCCCAGGATGCGCTTTGATATTGTTTTAAATAACTTGGCAGGGTTGGCATGGACTACTAAAGAAATTAAGATGATCAGTGATGGTACACCCTGGCGTCCTCTAGTACACGCATTGGATATTTCCAAAGCGATCGCCTGCACCCTTGAAGCACCCCGCGACATCGTTCATAACCAAATCTTCAACGTTGGTGATACCGCTAACAATTACCGAGTCAAAGAAATTGCAGAAATTATTGCAGACACATTTCCTGGATGTAAACTCAGCTTTGGTGAGCAAGGTTCAGATAATCGCAGCTATCGTGTTTCTTTTGAGAAAATCAACACCAAACTTCCTGGTTTTAAATGTGATTGGAATGCTGAACAGGGTGCAAAGCAGTTATTTGACTTATTCAACCTCATTGATATGACAGAGGACACCTTCTTCTCTAGAGGTTTCACTCGGTTAAAACAGCTAGAGTACTTAATTCGTACCCAACAAATTGACCAAGATTTCTTTTGGGCGAAGAAGTAGTAGAATTTCTTGATTGGTAGTAACAAACCTTCAAAGTTTCCGAATCAAGCATAGTTGATTCGGAATTATCTATATGTGAAATCATCGATTTGCTTGAGGAAATCTGATGTTATTTACCTAATTTAATTTTGCTTATTACTTTGAATGTAATTGAAATTGAAGTAACCAATGACGCAATTACAAAGTACAAAAACAACTTTCCCACAGATACAACCACATCCCGTATGAACAAATTATTAACAATCGCTATCCCTACTTATAACCGTGCTGAATTACTTGATCGCCAGCTAATGTGGCTTTCACAAGCTATCAAAGGCTTTGAGTCAGAATGTGAAATTATTATCTCTGATAATTGTTCTACAGATCATACACAGGAAATCATTGAAAAATGGTTAAAGAGACTTGGTTATATCCAAATCAAAGTAAATAGAAATAGCAAGAATATAGGTGTAATCAAAAATATTATCTACTGTATCAATGAAGCTACAGGTAAATATGTATGGACAGTTGGTGATGACGATCCTATTCAGGATAGAACTATTGCTTATGTATCAAATAATCTCAAAGAATATCCAGAATTATCTTTATTAATTCTCAATTTTTCTTGTCGTTATGAACCAACTGGTCAAATAATTTATGAACGCTGCTTTGATATTAAACATGAAGAAGTTTGCGTTGATGGCAAAGCAGTATTTCAACGTTGCTTGCAGGAAAATCACTCCGGTGTAGGTTTTATGACTGCTCAGATATATCGAACAGCATTGGCCCAGTCTGCTGTAAAAAAATGTTTATCCGGCTTGGATAATATGGAATTACAAGTATACTGGACAGCTTTTTGTGCTGCTCATGGTAGTGTAAAAGTCACGAAAGATACATATGTAGAAAGCCTTTTTGGGCTGAGTTATTGGATGCGTGAACCAAAAGTTTTATTGAAGATGCAATATATAGATTTACCCAAACTTTATGTAAAATTGATGGAAATAGGATATTCTCCAGAATTTTGCAGCAGATTGGTCTTGCAGCATTTTATCAAAAATAATTGGAGAGTTTTCTTCGGTGCGTTGAAAAGATGGCCCTTACTGGCAATCTCCACAATAATTCCTTATCTGAGTTTAGTATGTAAATCAGCTTTCAGAATTATTATTCCACGTAAGCAAATAGAAGCAATTCCAGAAAGTATTGTATTGGGAAATTAGCTAAGTCTTATTTACACCTATTATTTATAATTAATTAATGTGATAGGTGAATCGTAAATATTTTTCACAGGTGATTTTCTCCATAATTTTACGAGGTCTAAATTAATCTATGATTTTTACCAAAACTGAACTTAAAGACGCATACATTATTGATTTGGAAGAAAAGCACGATCACCGTGGTTTTTTTGCCCGTACCTTCTGCGCTCAAGAATTTGAGGCTCATGGTTTAAAGCCAACCGTTGCTCAGTGTAACCTGTCTTTTAACCACAAAAAAGGAACTCTGCGGGGAATGCATTATCAAATACCTCCAGCAGCAGAAACGAAAGTAATTCGCTGCATTCAAGGTGCCATTTACGATGTAATTATTGATATGCGTCCTGAGTCGCCTACTTTTCTACAACACATCGGTGTAGAACTAACAGCAGAAAATCGTCGCGCTCTGTATGTACCAGAAATGTTTGCCCACGGTTATCAAGCACTCACCGATGGAGCTGAAGTTTTATACCAAGTTGGTGAATTTTACACACCAGGGTATGAAAGAGGTTTGCGCTATGATGATCCATTTTTTAATATTGAATGGCCTCTAGAAGTTACGGAAATTTCTGAAAAAGATAGAACTTGGCCTTTGATGACAATGATGACTGTTGGTAGTGCATCTTCTTAACGAGGATAAAAATTCTCGAACATCAAGTACTCAGCTAACACTATGAAATCTTAGTCTTAACACAAGAATAATCAGATTTTTGACTGAGCTTTGCTAAAGTGAGGCAATTTTAGGTTTAAATAAATTTAAATCTCACTCATAATCATCGCACTAGTTTTTTGTGTGAGTGCAACTAATTATATCCTCCTGATACTTATTGTCAGATTTTCTAAGAAGTATTGGGAGGGATATTTACATGAAAAATCGTAAACAAAATTAAGGAGTGTTCAATTGTAGGAAAGGAATCAAAAAGTCACTGAATCATAATTGCCAATGTGTTTATTGTGTAGCTTGAAGTATACAGTGAGCTAATCATGAAAATATTATATCTAGCACACATCACACAAGAAGCAAACTTATCTAACTCTATCGAAAAATATTGTGGAAAAAACCATGTATACCACAGTTATTTTCCTAAACTACAATTTTTGAGTTTTGCTATCGTATACAGCTAGTAATTCAGTTAACAAAGGAGTTTAAGTGATGATTATCGTTGATACTGCTCTAGCTGCCCGCGCTGAAGCAGGCAACCCCATTAAGGTTGGTATGATTGGTGCCGGTTTTATGGGACGAGGAATTGCCAATCAAATTATCAATTCTGTTCCCGGTATGGAGCTAGTTGCCATCTCTAACCGTAATCTCGATGCAGCTAAAAGAGCTTATTCAGAAGCAGGTATTGAGGAATTTAAAATCGCCTCCACTGTCACTGAATTAGAAGATGCGATCGCCCACGGTAACTACGCAGTTACCGAAGATGCGCTTAGTTTATGCCGGGCTGAGGGCATCGATGCTTTAATTGAAGTGACTGGCGCAGTTGAGTTTGGCGCACATATAATCATGGAAGCGATCGCCAATCGCAAGCACGTGATCATGATGAATGCTGAACTTGACGGCACTATCGGCCCAATCCTAAAAGTGTATGCCGATAAGGCAGGCGTCATCCTCTCCGCCTGCGACGGCGATCAACCAGGGGTACAAATGAACCTCTACCGTTTTGTCAAAAGCATTGGTCTAACTCCCTTACTGTGTGGTAACATCAAAGGGCTGCAGGATCCATACCGAAATCCAACTACCCAGGAAGCATTTGCTAAACGTTGGGGACAGAAGCCCCACATGGTCACCAGCTTCGCCGATGGCACAAAAATTTCCTTTGAACAGGCGATCGTTGCTAACGCCACAGGAATGAAAGTTGCCAAGCGTGGAATGTTAGGATACGACTTCAACGGCCATGTCGATGAAATGACTAATATGTATGACGTTGAACAACTCAAAGAATTGGGTGGAATCGTTGATTACGTCGTTGGAGCCAAACCAGGGCCAGGAGTTTTTGTATTTGCCAGCCACGATGATCCCAAGCAACGTCATTACCTCAACCTCTACAAGTTGGGTGAAGGCCCCCTGTATAGCTTCTACACTCCTTACCACCTTTGTCACTTTGAAGTGCCAATGTCTGTTGCACGAGCAGTTCTTTTCAAAGATTACGTCTTAAGTCCTTTAGGTGCTCCCCTTGTTGATGTTGTCACTACTGCCAAAATTGACTTGAAAGCAGGTGAGACTTTAGATGGCATAGGCTACTATATGACCTACGGACAGTGTGAAAACTCTGACATAGCTCAAGAACAAAATCTCCTGCCTATAGGTTTAGCTGAAGGATGTCGTCTAAAGCGAGATATTCCTAAGGATGGGGTTTTAACCTATGATGACGTAGAACTACCCCAAGACAGACTTTGTGACAAACTCAGATCTGAGCAAAACGCTTATTTCACTTCGCCTAAAACCTTAGCAGCAGTTAAGTAAGCTTTTCAGTTCATATCTGGTGCCAATCTCAGTAGAGTGAAAGTATAGCTTAAAAAGTTTTTAGCTAAGGACTAAAATTGGTGAAAGTTAACACTTTGACTCAATAATTTTAAAACTGATTCAACCAGGCGTGAAATTTCGCGTCTGGTCATAATCGGTTGACATTGAATAGCTTGAGAATGGTGTAATCAATCAGGTTGTGCAAAGCACATAAAAATTTAATTTAGGCAATCTTTAGAGTGGGAGTGCTCGTCGGCAACAGTCAATGGCAATTGAGTAATCTAGTTCTCCACAAAACTTTCATTATTCATGTCATTGAGGTGTGTATGCAAATTAACGTTATCAGTGGTGTCAAAAGTACTGTCGCTGTTTTGGCAGGCAAAATCCAAGCTCGGATGCAAAGACGAATGATGGTATCGCTCAAGCCAGAACAGCGTGCCATAGGTAACGTGCTGATCTCATATATTGTTGAACCGTTTCTCTTAAAAGTAGATGAATCTCTTCCTGTTTCCCACACTCACTACTGGGAGTGCTTGCAAATAGCAAAAACTTTTTTAGAAATGGGCTATTGCGTGGATGTGATCCGTTGCGACAATGATGTTTTTATCCCACAAAAAGACTACGTATTTTTCATTGAAACCCGTTGGAATTTACAAAGAAGCACTCCACACCTAAACAAAGATTGCATTAAAATATTCCATGCAGATACAGCGCATCTTTTGTTTCACAATGCTGCTGAAGCCAATAGACTTCTGGCACTACAACAGCGACGTGGCATTACTCTCAAACCTCGTAGGTACGAACCACCCAACCAAGCCATTGAACATGCTGATTGTGCTATAGTTCTGGGTAATAAGTTTACTCTTAATACTTACAAATATGCTCAAAAACCACTTTATCCAATTCCTATCACTACACCAGTAGTCTATCCGTGGCCGGAAAATAAAAACTTTGATGCCTGTCGTAAGCATTTTGTGTGGTTCAGCAGTGGTGGTTTGGTTCACAAAGGGTTAGATCTGCTTTTAGATGTGTTTTCGCAAATGTCGGACTATCATCTGACTATCTGTGGTCCAGTTGACAAAGAAGAAGATTTTGTCCAAGCTTTTTATAAAGAGCTGTATCAAACACCGAATATTCATACTGTAGGTTGGATAGATATTACCAGTCATCGATTTCGAGAAATTACAAATAGTTGCATAGGACTAGTTTATCCTTCTTGTTCTGAAGGGCAATCTGGTGCAGTGGTAACTTGTCTGCATGCAGGTTTAATTCCAATTCTCAGTTATGAATCTGGCGTAGATGTGCATAATTTTGGTGTGATTTTACAGGAGTGTTCCATTACAGAAATTAAGGAGGCAATTATTAGAATTTCTTGTTTGTCTATTGCGCAACTTAAACTAATGGCACAACAGTCATGGGAATATGCTAGAGCACATCATACCAAAGAGAAATTTCGTACAACTTATCTACAGACAATTAATACTATCCAAGAAAATCACAATATCGAAACAACATTACCAGTCTTAAATACTAGGCTAATACATAAAAATTGAAGTAGTTAGGGATAAGTAATGCCTACCAAGAGCAAAATACTTTACTTGTTGGTAGGTCTTAAGTTTTATCTAAAGATTTATCCAAATTGAGAATATTGTTGTTGAGAGAGCAGGAGAATACCGTGTTACTATGATTAATAACCTGAGTATAGAAAATTTACAAAATTTTTCTTAGCATCCTAAATATTAAATTAGTGACAAAAATTATAGGTAATAGTCAAACAAGATACATAATTTTTTCTAGATGCAACAATCGCTTTTACTCAAACCTTAATTGCCAGTCTCTCTTCTATATGTTGTAAAATTTGCAACGACTACATAAATGAGTATATTTATATTATTTAACTAGTTAATATTTAAAAAATATTATTTTCAGGTATAAATACATAGTTGAGATTTTATTTCACTCCAAAGAAGGATTTTCGGGATTCATAAGCAGATATATCTAAAGTTTTATTCCTGTTATCCTTCATAGCAAAACTATTTATTTGCTGTAGATAAAACTTTTAGATTATTTTTACCAAAAAATCAAAAATACAATATATTACTGTGCTTGTTCTCAGTTAATATCCCTATATATCGTCATCTCGTCACACTGCTTAGATTAATCATTAATAAATTCATAGAGCCTATTTAAAGTTTTTATGAATCGGAAGATGTAAGACTAAACCTTCTGCCTCTATTCACTGAGAATTTGTAAATGAAGAGCATAAAAACACTCATCAAAAAACCACTGAGACCAATTATCAATAAGCTACCACCCAAGTTAACTAATAACTTGCCTATCGGCTTGCCAGTAAAGTCTCTTCAATGGTCAATTGGTATCTACAGAGGAAATTCATTATTGGATTTATCTTCTGCAAGTCTGCAAAAAAATCCTGTTCTTACTCGCCAAGATGTATCAGATGTGCGGGCAGGTTTTGTTGCTGATCCCTTTATGCTGCAAGTAAAGCAGACTTGGTATATGTTTTTTGAAGTTTTCAATAGTCAGACATGCAAAGGAGAAATTGGACTGGCAATTAGTCAAAATACTGTGGATTGGCAGTATCGACAAATCGTTTTGGCAGAGCCATATCACCTATCTTATCCGTATGTTTTTCAATGGATGAATGAATATTACATGATTCCAGAGACTTACCAAGCTAACTCTGTAAAATTGTATAAGGCATCCAAATTTCCTACTCAATGGAATTTTGTAGGAAATATTCTGAATGGCTCAGTGTTTTTGGACGCATCTGTTTTTCGCTACGCGGACAAATGGTGGTTATTCACTGAGACTAACCCAGAACATAAATGGGATACCCTCCGTCTTTATTATGCCGATGATTTACTTGGTTGTTGGATCGAACATCCAAATAGTCCAATAGTTAACGGCAATGCCCATATTGCTAGACCAGCCGGTAGAGTTCTAGTTATGAAAGATAGCATTATTCGACATACCCAAGATTGCGATCCCGAATACGGGATTCAAGTACGAGCCTTTGAAATCGATGATTTGTCACCAACAACGTATCGTGAACGAGAAATAAGCCCAAAACCTATCTTAGAACCGAGTAATACTGGATGGAATGGTTCTGGTATGCACCATATCGATCCTCATCTCATGGAGGATGGACAGTGGATAGCCTGTATAGATGGTCGAGTTAGACTCTAAACAGAAGTTTCCTCGAACTTATATCGAGTGCGATCGCTGCCTGTGAGCACAACAGTAAATCTTCATCAAGAATTTACAAAACTAGCATGACTTACAGCAATTTTTCTTGAAAAAATTCGGGTTTGTTCTGCCAACACATTGTATCTAAAGAACAATAACAAATCACTTAGGTCGGTGTAGTGTCAAAGCTAAATTAGCTTTTGTATAAACTAAATTAATAAGGAATAATTTTATGAAAATAGCCTTAGTACATGATTACTTAACTCAACGAGGGGGCGCAGAAAGAGTTTTTGAATTACTTTGCAAGCGCTACCCTCAGGCCGACATCTACACCTCTGTTTACGACCCTCAAAAAACAATTGACTTGGGTGAACGCATAGTTAAAACAACTTTCTTACAGAATATTCCCGGTGCAGCAAAATATTTCCGTCTGATGGCCCCGTTTTATTTCCCCGCCTTTCGCGCACTGGATCTGCAAGCGTACGATTTGATTATTAGTAGCAGTACTAGTTTTGCTAAAGCTGTGCAAAAAAATCCCAGAGCAAAACACATTTGCTTTTGCCACAATATTACTCGTTTTTTATGGGATACAGAAACTTATTTACGTGAGTATGGAGACTATCGATATTTTGCTCCTTTAATTGAACAAGTGTTCCAAGTTATGAGAAAGATAGACCTCCTATACGCACAGGAACCAGACCTTTACATAGCAAATTCTAGTATTGTCGCCGATCGTATTCAAAAAACTTATGGCAAAAAAGCGATCGTTATTAACTATCCCATTGATACTACTAAGTTCATTTTTTCTGATCTCAAAGAAGATTTTTATCTTGCCTCTGCTCGGATGATCAGCTATAAACGGCTTGATATAATAGTTGAAGCTTTTAACTGGCTCGGATGGCGATTATTAATATCAGGAGACGGGCCTGAACGAGAACGGTTGCAATCCAAAGCCTTAGACAATATAAAATTTTTAGGACACGTTACAGATGTACAACGTACTCAGTTATTTGCCAAAGCCAAGTCTATCATAATAGCGGCTCTAGAAGACTATGGATTAGTTCCGGTAGAAGCAAATGCCAGTGGAACGCCAGTGATTGCCTATGGAGCAGGAGGAGTATTAGATACTCAAATACCTGGTAAAACTGGGGTACTTTTTAAAAGGCAAACACCCGAATCCCTGCAAGCTGCACTACTAGAAGGCAATAATATCTGTTGGGATTATAAAAATATCCGCAGTCATGCAGTAGCAAATTTTTCTGAACAGGCTTTCTTTAGTAAAGTTGAGCAAGTAATTGACCAAGCTTGTAACTTAAATAGATCACTCGTTTGATTTGTTAGCTGAGGGATAGTAAACGTGAATCAATCCAGTCTAAGCCTCCAAGTAAATCCAGTAACTGAGACAGAACCGGGTTATGGGCAACTATTTGCGATCTTAATCCGTAGATTACCCTGGTTTTTAGTAGTATTTATTGCTTCTATTGCTATTGCAGGAGCTATAACAAAAAGAACACCACCCACTTACAAAAGCTCAATGCAGCTTCTAGTAGAGCCAAATTATCAAGGCAAACAAGAAGGAACAGCAGGGGAAAATAAGTTCACCGATACAAATGTAGAAATAGACACAGCCACTCAACTCAGCTTGATGCAGAGTTCCAAACTCATCCAAAAAGCTGTTGACAAATTGAAACCAGAGTATCCAGACATAACTGTAGATGAAATTAAAGGGGCTTTAGTCTTAAATCAATTAAGAACGGGAGAAGAAAATCTTCCCACTAAAATTTTTCAAGTAGATTATACAGCTCAAGACCCAGATAAAACAGAAAGAATTCTACAAGCAATACAAAAAGTTTATTTGGAATACAATAGAGCGCAGCAGGACGAACGTTTAAGGGGAGGTCTTAGAGTTGTTAGAGAACAGATCAAAAAGGTAAGTGAAGAAGTTACAAATGCCGAAGCTAACTTACAACGCTTTCGCCGAACTCAGAATTTAATTAATCCAGAGTCACAAGCAAAAGTTTTAGAAGATAATTTGAATGGTATTCTGCAAGAGCGACGCACAGCTCGTTCTCAATTTGAAGAGGCTAAAGCTCGTTATACATCTTTGCAACAACAACTGAATCGTACTCCTCAAAAAGCTTTGGTTGCTTCTCGTCTTAGTCAGTCTTCTCGCTATCAATCATTACTCAACGAAATTCAAAAAACAGAATTAGCTTTAGCACAGGAACGTTTACGTTTCACTGATGAAACTCCCCAAGTGCAAAAATTGCTAGAACAGCGTAAGGAGCAGATGGCACTACTACAACAAGAAGTAGGGCGCACTTTGGGAGGAGAGTCTGAAAATACTGATGTTTCAAAAGGAAATCTCCTTAACCAAGGACAGTTTGGTGAAATTGACCTCACTCTAGCAAGCCAATTAGTTGAAACTCAAACAAATTTATTGGCTTTGGCAGCTCGCGATCAAACTTTGGCACAAAAAGAACTGCAAGTACGGGACGAACTCAAAAGTTTCCCTGCTAAGTTGGCTGAGTACGGTCGTTTACAACCGCAAGTCCAGTTAAGCCGAGAAAGGTTACAGCAGCTGTTAAAGGCAGAACAAGAATTGCGACAGGAACTTGCTAAGGGAGGATTTAATTGGCAGGTAGTAGAAGAACCTCACAGAGGCTTTTTCGTTGGTCCTAATCTCCAGCAAAACCTTTTGTTAGGTGCAGTAGTTGGGTTAATGCTAGGAAGTGTTGTCGCTTTTATTCGTGAAGCTGCTGATGATTCTGTTCACACCACAGCTGAATTAGAAAAGCAAGCCGCCATCCCACTGTTAGGAACAACTCCTAAATTGCCTCCAGCTAGAGCTAGAGATTCAGTCTTCAAATTGCCTTTTGGAAAGCCTGAGGTTTTGGCTCCTTGGACAATTCAGGTACTACAATCACCGCCACGTTGGGAATCGATGGATCTGATTTATAAAAACATTGAACTTATAAACTCAGTTTCCACATACAAATCCTTAATGGTCACTTCTGCACTACCTGATGAAGGAAAATCTGCTTTAGCATTAGGTTTAGCAATGAGCGCTGCCCGTCTGCACAAACGGGTATTATTAATAGATGCTAATCTACGCGATCCTAATATACATAAACAGCTAAATCTTCCTAATGAACAAGGGCTTTCAACTCTATTAGCAAGTGATGTAACTCTGCCAAATCAGATTAATCTTCAATCTTCGGGTTCTTCATATATTGATATTTTGACAGCTGGTCCAACACCTGCTGATCCTGCTCATCTGCTTAGTTCCCCTCGAATGCAGGAATTGATGATAGCATTTGAAGAAAGCTATGATTTGGTAATCGTAGATGCATCTCCAGTCCTTGGCTTGGTAGATGCCTTACTTGCAGCATCAGCTTGTCGAAGTGTAGTTATGGCGGCAAGTATTGGCAGGGTAACTAAAAATCAGCTTGCACAAGCGACAGCTATGCTCAGTAAATTAAATTTAATTGGTGTTGTAGCAAACGGAGTATCAAATTCTGGCAGTACCTACGTACCTTATGCCAGACATCACTCTTTTGCATTGCAACAAGCTATTGAAGAGTAGCTAAAATATTACTGTGTAACCATTTAAATTTCATAACAATTTTATACTCTCAAGTTTCTCCATTTCCTATGCAAGGTTATTAAAGATTATCTTTGGAAAGATCTTGCAACTAAAGAAATGGAAAAACTTGGGTTAATCAGTTTGACACCTAAGTCAATGGTTGGGGTAGCAGGTATAATAATTAAATTAAGTAAGCAAATTTTAATAATATGCTTCCACATACCTAACTACCCTAAAAATCACAGTTAATTTCAAGTATTTCAGCTAGATTTTGCTTACTTGTTGGAATCATCTATTTAATACACTGAAAAAGAATTTGATTTAGCACAAACTAGCCTAAAAATAAATTATATAAATTCAGCCTTTATACCATATTTGGATATATGCCTTTGAGCACTAACTGCAATTTAATATAAATATTTAACAAACACCAATAACAAATCATAAAACCATCTATCCTGCCATTCATATAGTTAGTAGATATGAACAATTATATAGATGGGTAAAATTTGATAGTAAAAATAGCAATAATACTATTGTTAATTTTTCAAGCTAGACTGTGGCACCTGTATTGTTCTATCAATGAAATTACCTTAATAGTAGGGAAATCCACTTCATTTTAATAAATTGAAGTAAATGACTTCAAAATACTTCGTTGAGGGCAGAAACCAGGATAAAGTTTCTACTAGATTATGTCAATAACAACAGGTTATAAAGTCAATTAATATTAAAAGGATTATCGGTTAATTGATTGCTTGAGGGTAAACCGTCTACGTATACCATACAAAAAATAGGTTAAAAAACTAATTTAGCATAATAAAAATACTGCTCAAGTAAATTTGATAATGAATCGTTTTGTTGACAAGTGAGATATTTAGAACTTCGTAAATTATTCAAAATAATATTGAGAATTTTATACAATTTAGAAACTCATGGTTTTCATTTTTTGTCAATTAAATTTAAGTTGATATAGATGTGTTTGATTTTAATTGTTTTATTGCAAAATTATATCACTAGATTAAATTAACACCAGATAATTGATTGTGTTTTTGCTTTCTTGTGCATCTAAGTCATAATTAGTAAAAATTTTGTTAATCAATTCACTTAAGTAGTGTTAGAATCAACATCATGAGCTATAAGCTTTACTAATTATATCCTGCTATTAATTCATACTAACTTAACAATAGTCGAAGAAAGAGACAATTTGTTTAAAGAGTAAATAAAGAGTTTACTTAGTGCGCCGTTATTTCTACTGAGTCTTATATCCTAGATATTGAAACACATATTAAAAATTAACGCGCTCAATAAGTAATTTGATAGTTCAAAACTGAATAAATACTTTAGTGTCTGTGTGTCTTCATTTTCTCAATTAGAGTTTATTAAGGTACAAATTTATTCTTGACACCGACCCTATCATATTTTCTCTGCATAACTATTATCCGAGTTTGTTATTGCAAAAAAGCAAGATATAGATTGGGTTATTTAGTGTAACAGCTTTTGATATCAGTTCGGCGCGCTATCCTACTATTAAGTAACAATACGTATGCCTAACTCTATTCTTTCAACTTTAGACGATCGCTATACTGTAATTCAACAAAACCAGGATCATCGCTCCCCCTATTGTACGCTTCAGTGGCGACAAGGGCAGTTATTAGTGAGACCTCTTGGACAAGTCAAACAGCCATACTTACCTTCACTAGACCATAAACAACACTTAGTAGAATGTTTAAAGTATTCTTCAATCAAGCTCGTCCGCATCGATCCAAAGTTGGGTGAGGCAAAACTAAGGTTTTGGGCTGATGCATGCAAGCAAGCATCAAAGCCAATATACTTACGTATACCTACTAATGAAAAAGTACCACAATCAAAAGTTTTATTAAAGCGGCTAATAGATATTAGTGTTGCTTTGATGTTGCTGCTGATTATTAGTCCGGTTATGTTCGGATTGCAATTGCTGATGCGTTTTTACTCTCCAGGGCCAATTTTTGAACAAGAGTGGCATATTGGAGAGAGGGGTAGGCTGTTCAAAGTACTCAAGTTTCGCACAACTGTAGCTAACGACAAAACACAGATCGATTCAACAAGAAGTTATAAATCTAATGCAGGCGATCGCGAGGATGAACATCAATTTACATCTTTGGGACGCTTCATGCTTAGGTACGGACTGCATAACTTACCACTGTTGTTAAATGTAGTTCGGGGTGAAATGAGTTTGATTGGCCCCCGTTACTGGACATTAGCCGAGGCAGTACGTTTAAATTTAGAAGCTCAACGCCAGCTTAATAAATTACCTGGAATTACGGGTTTATGGCAAGAAGGTACAGAAACGAAGCTTTTACAACTAGACAGCCAAATTATGTGAGTGAATTTATTTAGGTAGCCGTGTCTACACACACCAGAAGGTCTGAAATTATTCTAGATTTCCGCCTTCTGCGTTTTTTAAAGTGAGTGGATTAATGTATTAATGAGAGTTATACTGTATACCAGCATTTGCAGATATCAATTTGTAAAACTCCTCTTCAATTTTGAAACAATTGCTGATCAAGCCTATGCAGTGAACGCTTATTTTCTCTGCAAAGTGCTTGAGATAATTGTATGCATAGCTTCTGGAGCAGAATATCTTCTTTGTCAAAATATTGTAAAAAATATCCATGCATCTAAAACTTTTACAACTACTGCGCAAACTAATTAAAAATCTAGTCACAGCTAATAAATTTTGGAAGGACAACTATTTAATATTGCGAGAATTTAAGCATTTTCGCAAAACTACAGTTTTAGCTATTATCTTTTCTCTACTAGCAGCAACATTTGAGGGTGTTAGTATTGGTTTTCTACTTTCTTTTTTGCAAAGCTTAACTAATCCTAATGCCCAACCTCAGATAGGTATAGGGTGGTTGGATACATGGATTGCAAATACAACAATCATTAATCCTTTATATCTAATATCTATTCTAATTTTATTGAGTACTTGGATGCGGGTAACATTCAATTACTTTGCATCAATATATACAGAAACAGCTCAATTAAATCTTGCACATCGTTTGCGAGTGCAAATGTTTGAACAGCTACAAGCATTATCAATAAGCTACTTTGCCAAAACACGTTCTGGGGAGTTAATAAATACTATCACCACAGAGATTGAGAGAATAAAAGCCTGTTTTGGTGGTATTGCTTTTTTATTTACACGAGGTTTGACAGTTACTGTTTACTTTATCGCCATGTTTTTAATTTCATGGCAACTTTCGATAATTTCAGTGTTAGTATTCTCGCTTTTAGCAGTGGGACTAACAACTTTTAATGCCCGAATACGAGAACAAAGTTTTGGGATTTCTAATGCCAATGGAACTTTAAATTCAACATCTATAGAATTTATTAATGGTATTCGTACTGTTCATGCATTTTGTACTCAAAATTTTGAGCGCCAGCGTTTTTACAAAGCTAGTGAGAATGTATTCAATGCCTCAGTAAAAGTAGCGTTAGCTTGGACACTGGTAAAGCCAGTAGCAGAAGCGATCGCCACTACAGTGCTTGTGAGTTTGATTATTATTTCTTTTACGCAATTAACACTACCAGTTGCTTCCTTACTGACATTTTTCTTTGTTTTGCTGAGAGCAGTACCAAGCATTCAAGATATGAATGGAACATTTGCTTTCCTCAGCACATTAAAAGGTTCAGTAGAAAATATCAAAGAGCTGTTGCGAACTGATAATAAAACTTACTTTCAGAACGGTGATATTGCGTTTAGCAGCTTAAAACGAGCAATTGATTTAATCTCAGTGGATTTTGGCTATGACCCCAACGATTTAGTACTACATAATATTACACTTACGATTGAACGAGGGAAGATGACAGCACTAGTTGGGGCATCCGGTGCTGGTAAAACCACAGTTGTAGATTTAATTCCACGATTTTATGATCCAACACAAGGACAGGTTTTAATTGATGGAGTTGATGTGCGGCAGTTTGAAATTAACTCGCTGCGACGTAAGATGGCTGTAGTAAGCCAAGATACATTTATTTTTAATACTTCAGTTTGGAATAATATAGCTTACGGTACACCAGAGGCTACTGAAGCTGAAATTCGAGAAGCCGCCCGACTAGCAAATGCATTGGAATTTATAGAGGAAATGCCTGCTGGTTTTGATACACAACTAGGCGATCGCGGAGTGCGGTTATCTGGAGGGCAAAGACAACGGCTTGCGATTGCTCGTGCTTTGCTACGCGATCCAGAAATTCTAATTTTGGATGAAGCAACTAGCGCTTTAGATTCTGTATCAGAACGATTAATCCAAGAATCTATAGAAAAGCTTTCTGTCGGTAGAACCGTGATCGCGATCGCTCATAGACTTTCCACAATAGCCAAAGCAGATAAAGTCGTTGTCTTAGAACAGGGACGTATTGTAGAGCAAGGGAAATACCAAGAACTGCTACAACAACGAGGCAAGCTTTGGAATTATCACCAAATGCAGCATGAATTAGGTCAATTAGGCTAAAAACACCCAGAACTTACCCTTGATAAGCAAGTTCTCTGCTTTTGAATTTTAACTATGATTTTTAAATATTGAAATATATTTTACATATATTTCAATCTTATATACTTAATCTTAAAACACTAACCTATGGTTATTTCTACGATGTTACAACAAGAACCGCTTGTTGTAGTTTGTGGGGCGGATGATAACTACGCTATGCCCCTCGCCATAACTCTGTATAGCACACTGATCCATTTAGAAAACAATTGCACACTCTATCTGTATATTATCGACGGTGGTATTAGTAACAAAAGTAAAAAACGGCTAGAGCGTGTAATTGATCTAGAGCATATTGATGTTCATTTTAAATGGGTAACACCATCAGAGTTAGAATCACTCAAAAAGTTACATACCCTTCCCTGGATAACGGTAGCCTCCTATCTGAGATTGCTGATTCCAGATCTGTTACCAAAACATTTTGAAAAAGCTATTTACTTAGATTGTGACTTGCAAGTAGAGGCAAATCTCAAAAACTTGTGGGAACAACCATTAAACGAATACGCAGTACTAGCTGTTCAAGATTTGGGAACTCCCTATGTATCTTCTCCGTTTGGTATAGCTAAATACCAAGAATTTGGTCTTGCGCCTCAGACACCCTATTTCAATTCTGGAGTATTGGTAATCAATGTAAAAAGATGGCGAGCAGAAAACGTTAGCCAACGTGTAATTCAATATCTTCAAGAATATAGCCAAGATGTTCACTTAGGAGACCAAGAAGGACTTAATGTCGTGCTGGCTAATCAATGGGGAAGACTAGATCTCAAATGGAACCTCATATCACATATTTACTTTTACGACATTTGGGATGAATCAGCATACAAGGAAGAGATTGGGGCTATTAGACAAGAATTAATTAGCAAGCCTTATATCTTTCATTTTGCAGGAGGTTCTAAACCTTGGCAGATAGGTTGCCTTCATCCGCAACAGTTAGTGTGGATTCGCTATCTCAAAGACAGTAAATGGTTTACACCCATTGAAAATCTTTTGTGGCGTTCTCAATGGTTCATCCGCTATTACTTGTGGCAAATTAAAGTTCTTATAAAGAAAGTCGTAATAAAAATTTTGATTCAAAAAAGCTAGGTAATATTATTACCTTTTGCCATTAGCCTTGATATAAATTAAAAAATATACGTAATTCCTTTTGCTAACTTTCATACATAGTGACGTATTTTTTAGTTGTGTCTCCCAACTAAGTCATAAATAATACGAGCATCATAGAATTAGCAAAAGTATCTTTAGCTCTATCGATAATCAATTAAACAAAATGAAGGTTAGCGTCATTATTTCAAACTATAACTACGCTCGTTACTTACCAACAGCTATTGATTCTGTTTTGGCACAAACCTATCCAAACTTTGAAATCATCTTAGTGGATGATGGCTCCAAAGATAATAGCCGTGAGGTAATTGCCGAGTTACAGCAATTAGCACCTGATAAAATTAAGGCGATTTACCAGCAAAACCAAGGGCAAGGGGCAGCATTTAACACTGGATTTGAAGCTGCCAGCGGAGATATCATCGCCTTTTTGGATGCTGATGACGTATGGCAACCGCAAAAATTGCAGCGAATAGTAGAAGAGTTCAACCGATCCGAGGTGGTTGGAGTGATGCATCTGTTGAACAATATTGATGGCAATGGCAACCTTGTCAAGGGTAGTTCTACCGTCGGTCAGTTGCTTGATGAAAATTTAGCACAAGTAATTGTAGACACTGGTAATGCTTGGTGTTTCCCGCCTACCTCTGGACTGGCTTATCGACGTAAAGTTCTGGAAAAAGTATTTCCTATTGACTGTAGTAAGTGGCGCTTATGTGCAGATGGTTGTCTTATATACTGTACTGCCTTTTTGGGCAAAGTTAAAACATTGAATCAAATCCTGGGAAGTTATCGCATTCACGGTGCTAATCACTTCATTAAACATTCCACAAGTGAAAGTGAAGAAGCGCAAGCACTAGCAGGAATTGAGATGACTAACCGATATGTTAACGAATTTTTGGAACAAATTGGTCATCCTTACAGAGTAAATTTATCTCGAAATCTCCAATATCGGCGTACAAACTTCTATAGACGTAGCAAATGGGATACCAAAGAAGTGTTAGCCATCTCAAACTTGATACTGGGATGGCGATTTTATCGTCTGTGGGAAAAAGTTTATTATCTGTTGCGGTTTTGGATGAAGAGTATTAAATTGCTGACTCATCCCAATGTAAGTGTAAACGAGACAGTTGTCTAGTAAGGAAAAAACTAATTATGAGTGGGCAGCCTACAGAAATTTAATTAAGTAGAATTAACTCACAAGTCAATGTCAAAAAATACAATAGTAGCATCTGAGGAGATTGACAAACGTCAATATTTCATCATTTTGCTTACGAAGTTTTAGATGCAAAAAATTTACAAGCAGCAATACATGGATATGAGAAAAAATGTGTTAATTAATAAAACTTTAAACAACTAACAGAATATTGTTTTTCTGATTAATGTTTTAGTTTTACCCTTGATTAAGTTTTTCTAAGAATTTCATTATAGGTAAATATTGATATAGATATGAATATTCAACCTCTAGTTAGTATTATTACCCCAACATATAATCGTCCAGAGTATTTAAAGCAAGCTCTGACTAGTGCTATTTGCCAGACATACAAAAATATAGAAATTATTGTTTCTGATAATTGTAGTCTGGAAAATCCACAAGCAATTGTGGATTCTTTTAAAGATCCTCGAATTCGTTTTTCGCGTAATGAAACGAACTTAGGAATGTTCAGCAACACTATGAAAGCTTTTAAAATGGCGCGTGGAAAATATGTAGCTACTCTGCTTGATGATGATATGTGGGAAGAAGACTTTTTAGAAAAACTTATTCCTCCCCTCGAAGCTAATCCTGATTTAGTTTTATCTTTTTGTGATCATTATGTGATCAATGCTGATGGTGAAATCAATCATGAGATTACAGAGCATTGTTCAAAGCTATTTCAAAGAGCTAATCTTCAAGAAGGTATTTATCAACCTTTCTATAAGCTTGGCTTAGTAGATCAAGCGGTAGCTACAGCAATGGCGGCTGTCATTCGTAGAGAGGTTATAGATTGGGATAAAATTCCTGTAGAAGTAGGCGGATCATGGGATATTTACTTAACTTACCTGTGTTGCTCTACAGGTATGGGAGCTTATTATTTTCCGGAAAAATTAACTAGATACCGGAGACACGAAGAAACAGAAACAATGCTTAGTGGTAGACAAAACTACCAGGCAAAAATTCGCAAAGCTCAGGCAGATATGTTTTGTTTTCAATGTTTTATGGAAGATGAGAGACTAAAGGAGTTTAAACCATATTTTCGTCAACAATGGGTTAAGGTAAGTACAACCTTAGGAATTGGTTTAATGCGAGCTGAACAACTTAAACAAGCGCGTTCTTATCTTTGGCGTTCTTTGTGTAAGAAGTTAAATTTACGGACAATGGCTGCACTAATGCTAAGTTTTACTCCTGCAAAGGTAGCAGCAAAATTTTAAATATCTACAGAAAATATCCAAGTTTACTCCATATATCTAGAAGATTCATTTATTCCAATTTATATAGGTAAAATCAATGCGAGTATCTGCTTGTGTCACAACAAGAAATCGTACAAAAGAACTTGATGCTTGTCTGGAAGCTTTGTGGAGTTCTAAAGTTAAACCTCATATTGTAGTAGTCTCCGATGATTCGCCCGAAGAGAAAGTACAGCAAGCAAATCTACAAATTGTCCAAAAATATCCAGGAACTCGTTATATTTTAGGGCCTCGAACTGGTGTCTGTGGCAACCGCAATAATGCTGTGAATGCAATTCCAGAATCCGAAACCGATTTTGTTGCTTTTGTAGATGATGATATTTCTGTTGAGCCAGATTTTATTGCACTTGCTATAGATAGATATAATCAGATGACGAGTGAAGAAAGAAAATATACTATTTTGACAGGTACAAGTCGTCATAAAAATGATGATATTGGCAATCAACTCTTACCTGCCAAACTTACATTTCAAGGCCATTTCTCTCCTACTAAAGATATTCCTCAAACTGTAGTTATTCATGCCGCTTTGTTTCCTAGACAATTTTTTACTCAAGAACAATGGGATGAAAATATATTTTTTGGCTATGAAGATGCAGAACTTTGTTTACGAGCGCTCAAGCGTGGTTACAAGATTTTATATTGTTCGGAATTAAAAGCAAAATGTATTGGAGAAAATAGCATTCTGGAAGTGGGTACATCTGGTATAGGTGGCTTAAGTAATTATGAATTATATATAGAAGCAGCAAGGCTTTATATTGGTATTAAACGCTATAAAGATTTGTTTCCTAATCCCTTGAACCTACTAAGTTTTATTATTTTGTATTTTATACAGATGACAAGATATTTGTTACAACGAAAAGCTATTCAAGCTTGGCCAGAAATTCTGCGTCGTTCTCGAATTGAAAGATTATTGTTGCCATCTAGTATTTGAAAATTTACTTATAATTATTTTAGGATACTGAAGCGTGAAACTTAGTATCGTTACCCACAATGTTATCAAAGGTAATGGTCAAGGTCGGGTAAATTATGAAATTACCTGGGAGGCTATTCGTCGAGGCCACTATGTTACCTTATTAGCAAGCCAAGTAGCTCCTGAATTACAGGAAAATAGCCAAGTTAAATGGATTAGTATTCCAGTGAAAAATTGGCCTACAGAATTTATCCGTAATATGATATTTTCTTGGCGGAGTGCAATTTGGTTGCGTCAACATCGGTCTGAGTTTGATCTGGTAAAAGCCAATGGTGCGATTACATTATTCCCAGCAGATGTGAATGCAGTGCATTTTGTTCATAGTTCTTGGCTAAAATTCTCCGCCAAAGGGGCTGTATCCAAATCTCTTAAGACTTTGTTGAACCCACGCGGAGTTTTATATGATTTTTACCAATGGCTCTATACAGCTGTAAATGCGCGTTGGGAAAAAAAGGCTTTCAGTCAGGCAAAAATAGTTGTGGCAATTTCTAATCAGATTGCCAAGGATCTATTAAACATCGGTGTAGCGCCAGAGTGCTTGCAGGTAATTTTAAATGGTGTTGATTTGCAGGAGTTTTCACCAGGTACTACTGATCGCAAAACATGGGGACTTCCTAGTGGAGTTCCCTTAGCACTGTTTGCAGGAGACATTAGAATTCCCCGCAAGAACTTGGATACGGTATTGCAAGCCTTAGTGAAAGTTCCCAATTTACATTTGGCAGTAGCGGGAATTACAGAAGGCAGCCCATATCTTCAACTTGCAGACTCAGTGGGATTAAGCGATCGCGTACATTTTTTAGGACTTCGCTATGATGTGCCACAGCTAATGAAAGCAGTAGATTTCCTCGTTTTCCCTTCCCGCTATGAACCTTTCGGTTTAGTGGTGATTGAGGCGATGGCTTGCGGCTTACCTGTGATTACGGCTCAGACAACAGGAGCTGCTGAATTAGTAACACCAGAATCAGGGATAGTTTTACCAGATCCGGATGACGCCCAAGCATTAGCACAAGCGCTGTTAGTTTTGGCAAGTGATCGCGCTTTACGCGAGCGAATGGGCAAAGCTGCTAGAGCGATCGCCCAAAATCATAGCTGGGATCAAATGGCACAACGTTATGTAGATTTATTTGAAGAGTTAAGTTTATCTAGTAAAGTTTGAGGTAGGAAATTATAGATTAATCTGTTTTTCGTGTATTTTTATTGACTAGCTTTTTTGATATAAAAATCAGTCTTAGTACATACCTTTGAAAATTTCTTCCTATGCAAGAATTACCTAAAGTTGCTATCTGCATACCTACTTACAATCAAGCACAATATTTGACAGAATCAGTACGTAGTGCGTGTCAACAAACTTACCCAAATGTAGAGGTGTGGGTTTCAGATGATGGCAGTACCGATAATACACCTGAAGTGATGGCACAGCTATGCCAGCAATATCCGCAGATACACTATTATCGGCAGCCAAAAAACGTCGGTATTGCCGCCAATAACACTTGGCTGTTGAGCCAACCACAAACTGAATTTATTGTTCGCTTAGACTCAGATGATCTTCTGCTGCCCAGTTATGTAGAGACTTTAGTCCCACTAATGCAAAAAAATCCCCAAGCAGGTTATGCCCATGTTGCTATCCAACAAATTAACGAAAAAGGGGAAAATCTTTCAGTTGGGCGAGTAGCCAGAAAAGAGGAGTTTCAAGATGCTGATGTAGCCTTACAAGCCTCAGTTACTGGTTATCGCGTTGCAGCAAATATCTGTATGTTTAGAAGCACAGTATTAAAAGAATTGAACTATTATGACAAGCGCCCAGAATTTGTTGAAGATTATGACCTTGCAGTCCGAATCCCAGCATCTGGCTATGGCAATGTTTATGTAGATAAAATTTTAGCTTGCTATCGGGTGTGGACTGACGCTAAAAAAGTACGTCCTAAGCGCAAACATCTGCAATTGAAAGGTTACATCAGAATCTTTGAGGAAAGCTTGTTACCTGCTTTTGTGAACAGAGGCTGGGATACAAAAGTGTTGAAAAGGCAGCGCCGGAAGTTTGCTATTTTACATTCAGCATACTGTTTTTTGCCCATTTACGACCAACAAGAACGGGCAGAACTGGTGGCATTGCTCAAACAATTAGGTGATTCACCTGCATTGCGGCTACGTCTATTTGTACTATCTTTAGGTCTAGCTCCTTTCTTTGAATGGCTGCACCATACAGAATTAGAGTTAAAAGGAATGGTCAAAGGATGGTTAAGCAGGTTGAAGAATACTTCCAGAGTAAATGCAGTTACCCGTCCATGATTGCAATCAACGTCATCGTTCCCACCTATCGTCGCCCCAAAGACTTAACTCGTTGTTTAGAAGCGCTGAAGTTGCAGACTCGTCCTGCTGATGAAGTGTTAGTAGTAGTACGGGATACTGACAGTGATACTTGGGCATTACTTAAAGAATCAAATTTTAACCCTTTACCAATACGTACTATAACAGTCAATGTTCCAGGAGTTGTTGCCGCTCTCAATGCTGGACTTGATACTGCCAAAGGCGATATCATCACCGTTACGGATGATGATGCGGCACCTCATCCTAATTGGTTAGAACGTATCGAAACTTATTATTTATCAGATGAGCGCTTGGGTGGTGTAGGTGGGCGTGATTGGGTATACTTTCAAAATAAATTGCTAGATGATAGCGATACTGAAGTAGTAGGTAAAGTCCAGTGGTTCGGACGTGTAATTGGGAACCATCATCGCGGCGTTGGAGAAGCACGCGAGGTAGACATCCTCAAGGGTGTAAACATGAGTTATCGTCGGAGTGCGATCACGCAAATTGGCTTTGATGAGCGGATGTGGGGTACAGGCGCACAAGTTCATTTTGAAATGGCGTTGTGCTTGGCGCTAAAACGAAATGGTTGGAAACTAATTTACGATCCAGCGATCGCAGTAGATCACTATCCTGCACAACGTTTTGACGAGGATAAGCGAGACAGGTTGAATGAAGTAGCTTTGCTGAATGCAGTACACAATGAAACCTTAGTATTGCTAGAACACTTTGCGCCTGTGCGTCGTGTCATATTTATGCTGTGGGCTGTATTAGTGGGTTCTCAAGAAGCCTTAGGTATATTACAGTGGTTGCGATTTTTGCCCACAGAAGGAAAATTGGCTCAAAAGAAGTGGCTGGCATCGCTGCGAGGGCGCTCTTCAGGATTGCGGAGTTGGCAGCAGTGTTTGCAGGAAAAATCAGCAAAAGTGAACACTAGTAAGTAGTCTTTATGGATATAGTCTTTGATTTTGGAGATACTAAGTGATTCACAGGCAGGTAACTTCCAATAATTCTTTTGCAGAAAGCGCTCCAGAAAACCCACCTCTTTTTGGTTGGCTAGCAATCCTGGGATTAGTACTTTTTTCGGTAGCTTGCATTACTGTAGGCGCTGGCTCTATTTTTCGTCCAGGGTATGTAGTGGTTTCTTTGGCTGTAGGCATTTTCCTTTATTTGCGATACCCTACACTTTACATGGGTTTCCTGTGGTGGATTTGGTTCCTTACACCTCTTGTTGCTCGCTTAATTGATTATCGTACCAGTTTTGATAGTACTCGTTTCATACTTGTATCCCAATACTTGGTAACACTGATTACCATGCATACTGCCTTAAAAAACCTTCCTAGATCATATCATCAAGGTGGTTTACCTTTTATATTAGCTTTTTTGGGTGTATTTTATGGTTATTTAATTGGATTAGTTAAAACTACACCTTTTACTGCCGCTAGAGGACTTTTAGATTGGTTAACGCCTATTAGCTTTGCTTTCTACATATTCATAACCTGGCAAAATTATCCTCGACATCGCCAAAACATTGTCCGCACATTCCTATGGGGAGTTTTGGTAACAGGAATCTATGGAGTGGTACAGTTTCTGATTGCTCCTGAGTGGGATAGATTTTGGCTGATCGGCACGAAACTCACAAGTTTTGGTGATCCTGAACCTTTTGGTATTCGTGTTTGGAGTACGATGGCATCACCAGGCCCTTTTGCGACTACGATGATGGCTGGTTTGTTGTTGTTATTCAATAGTAAGGATGTTTTACGTATTCCTGCCTCTGTGGTTGGTTACTTGTCATTCTTGCTAACAATGGTACGAAGTATTTGGGGAGCTTGGTTAGTAGGATTACTGAGCCTACTTTCTTCACTGAAGCCGAAAATTCAAATGCGTTTGATGGTAACTATTTTGGTCATGGCAGTTTGTGTTGTACCATTGGCTAATATGGAGCCATTCTCTGGGGTAATCAGCAAAAGATTAGAAACTTTTTCTAATTTAGAAAAAGATAACAGCGCCCAGATTCGGCAAGAAATTTATAAAGATGGACTGACGAAAGCCTTGACTAATGGCTTAGGAAACGGAATTGGAAATACTTTTATTGTTAATGAAAAAGGACTCCTAGAACCAATTGTAATTGATAGCGGAATTTTAGATATGTTCTTCACTTTAGGTTGGTTTGGAGCTGTCTTTTATCTAGGTGGATTAATTCTGCTTTTGTTTCAAGTATTTCAATATTTTGAAACTCGCATCGATCCTTTTATGGCTGCTGCACGGGCGATTGGTATTGCTTGTGTGGCATCCCTACCTATTGGTAGTGGTATGCTAGGTGTTTCCGGTATGATTCTTTGGGGATTCTTAGCTATTGTTATGGCTGGGCATAAATATTACGTGCATCAAAATTATGTGCAGCAAAGGAATTCTAGATTTAACTAGACTTGCCCAGTGATAAGGGACATGGCAAAAAGCAACAATGTCCCTAAAAATATAATTATCTTTTCAGGACTACTTGAAAAGAATTTAAATATCCATTTAGAGTTTTAGATAGGGTATTGCGCTGTTTTTTAGTAGTAATAACCATGACTTGATACAAGCGCCCTTCGGCAATATACATCCGGTTTTTAGTAATTTTACCACCAGGATTTACATACTCGATTTCTTTACCTGGATGACCGTTGGAACTGCGAATTGGACGTTGACGGATTAAATTACTCTGTGTAGTTTTTAAAGCCATATCCCTAGCATTACTAAGTATTGCTTGAGGATTAGATATTTGCCCGTAGCTATAGGGAAATTCATTGTACGCTACTACGTATGCCACTTCCTGGTTAGCTGGTTGACTGACAAATAATTGCAAGTCAATTTCTCCCATAAAAGTTTTTTGGGTTTGGCTGATGATTTTTGGCTTTCCTGGCATTAAAACAGAAAAACTACCATCTGGAGCTGTGAATAGCTCCCATTGTGATTTTATTGGTTGAGTAATAATTGGCTTGATTTTATAATTTTGACGTTTGGGTGGGCGTGCCTCGACATTTTGCAATCCACTGCATACTAAAGTGGCGATGATTAAGTGCAAAAACACTCTTTTTGTCATAGTTTTTGCTTTTGTATATATAACATCACGTATGTTGCTAGTTTTTTATAACCTAGCGGTATGCAGAGTAGCACCAGTAATATTGTCTAGGAGGAGCATTGCTCACCCAAGTTGTCTGTTATTGTCTAGCAGCGTAAATGGCAGCACCAATTAGCCCCACCTGCTGATTGAGTACAATATGCACTGGTATTTCTTCTAAAAGAGGACGCATTCTGCCTTTGTAACTGAAATTCAAAAGAAATTCTCCTTTTTTTATTAGAGGTAGAATTTTGGGAGCAATGCCACCAGCAATATATAAACCGCCGTAAGGTAAAAGTTTAAGAGCAAGATTTCCCGCTTCAGCACCGTAAGCTTCTACGAATAATTGCATTGTTTCTTCACAAAGACGATCGCTTCCTTGCACGGCAGCTGTACCAATTGCAGCACCCGGATCAACACTTTTTTCTTGTTTACCTGCTTCTTGTTCCCAGGTTCTGACGATCGCAGCAATATCTGGTGATTCTTCAGTAATTTTGCGATCGCGCATAAATTCGTAAATAGAAACTATTCCCAAACCCGAAACAACTCGTTCTACAGAAACGCGCTGGATATCGTGCTTATCTAACAGATATTTCAACAGCTGAAACTCTAATTCTGTACGAGGAGCAAAGTCAGTATGCCCACCTTCGGAAGGAAAAGCTTGATAGTAGTTTCCTTGTTTGATTAAAAACCCTTGCCCTAAACCAGTACCAGCGCCAATAACCGCAATCGGGGCATCTGGATTTGGTTTGCCAGATTGGAGAGTATATAAATCTTCTGGTTCTAAACCCAAAATGCCATAGCCAACGGCAGCAAAATCGTTAATTAAAGACACAGAAGCAATGTCTAGTTGTTTTTGGAGGCGTTCGGCATCCAAAAACCAAGCCAAATTAGTCAATTTGGCTGTATTGTTAACTACAGGGCCTGCGATCGCAAAGCAAGCCTTTTGGGGTGTTGGGGTGTTAGGTGCTGCCAAAAACTTTTGTACGATCGGTACTAAATCGGCATAATCTCCACTGAGGTAACGTTTCTCGTAAATTGTACGTAAAAGCCGTCCTTCTGACTCCTCCATCAGTCGCAGAATAGTTTTTGTTCCGCCGATGTCTCCTGCTAATATTATTGTCATAATGTGTATCAAAAATAACTTATTTTTTTGTGATGGCTAATCATAGCTAGTAGCTGATTGCAATTTCACCATTAGCTACTATCTTTATTAATTAAACCGAACAAATTCTTCTACCTGTGTAAGGTGGGATGTATCTCCCTTTAGTTCTAAAAACCATTCTGGATGTTGGCGCACAACTTTTACTAAGCTGCACAGAGAAGCTTTAACTTCTGTTAAGGCAATTTCTCCTACAAGCCCCATTGCTGCACCTTGTACCGATGCACCATGTCCTACTAGCAAGATATTTTGTGGAGAGAATTCCGCAGCTAGACATCTAGCTGTTTGCCCAGAGCGCGCCCGTACTTGTTCATGAGTTTCGGGGTAATTAGCAGCAATGCGCGGCGTATAGCTAATATCAATCCTGGGAAAGAGTTTTGCTAGTTGCGCTGTTGACAGTTTTTTGGGTTCTTCTGCCATCCAAGTAGGATTTAACCATTCACTTAAACCTGTTTCCAACTGAATTGGTAAATTCAGCGCTTCTGCAACAGCGTTGGCTGTTTGCACTGTTCGGAGGAAGGGAGAAGCAAAAATGTGAGTAATTTTTTCTTGCTTTAGGCGGTTAGCTAACTGTTGTGCTTGCAAAAAACCATCTTCAGATAAAGGTGGATCGTAGCGTCGTTCTGCTGTTATAAACCACTCTGGGTTAACAAAATCAAGGCGATTGGCGTGTCTTGCGATCCAGATGATTTGACTCATGGATTGATTCCCAAGTGGATAAGTTTGCGGGCTGCAAAATAAATATCATCTCATGTTGGGAAATTAAGGGATTTAAAGAGTTTGACAAGTTTACAATTTCAACCATCCAAATAACTGCCCTACCGTCAATTTCAAGTCGCCAACTAAATCTGGAACGGATAA